>CAZWYL010000006.1:0-40110 GCA_964638225.1 uncultured Candidatus Saccharibacteria bacterium | reverse complement strand
TGGTGGACCGTGCGGGATTCGAACCCACGACCTCTACAATGCGAATGTAGTGCTCTAGCCATCTGAGCTAACGGCCCGAAAAGAAAGCTGCCGCGTTTTTTTTGCAGTTTAAAATACTTATCTGCCCGTGCAGGCAGGTTTTCTCTTGTATTTTAGGTGTCAAAGTAGCTTCACTTTGTTTGCTACATTTGACAGTTCAATGAAATGTTCGCGTCAGCATGCTCACATTTACATTGGCCCAAAAAAGTTAGAGCCTAACTTTTTTGGCGCGCCCGGAGGGACTCGAACCCCCGACCTCAGCGTCCGCAACGCTGCGTTCTATCCGCTGAACTACGGGCGCATGTTCTTCTCTTAACTGCAGCAACAGCTATTATACCATTCTCTTTAATTACAGGATAAATCTTTATTGGGTTTAGAAGTCTAATTTAGAGGTAATTTTTCGATAGGCTTTGTCAAGGAGTGTCACTGGCTCTTCTTCTAGGTAGGGGAGGTACTTACTACACGCCTCCTTGACTTTTTCTTTGTCGCCTTCTCTTATTGTCAAGAAAAGTCTGGCAGGAATTTTATCTTTAACATCTATATTTAGTACCGCGGTATTGTCGTCTTCTGTTATAAAAAAGCTTCCCAACTCATTCCAGTAGAAAAACTGACCGACATAACTTATTCCATGTGTAGTGATTTTGTAAGTAACTTCTTCTGAAGGAGTAGAGGACAGGATGTATCCTATGAAGAAGATACTAGCTATAACTAGTATGATTGTGAATTCCCCAATCAAAAGGAGAAACAGAGCTACTATAACAGCGACTATTACTAAATTCTTTTTTAGTTTGCCTCCAAAGCCTTTTAAATTGGTTCTAAGAGGCGCCTTCCACTCATGAAGTGTCTTTTTCTCTTCCGCTTTTTCGATATTGAAGGCTGGATTATCGGCAGGCGTAGGTTCTTTTGACTTTGTATCAGTAATTCCTAAGAAGTTTGTTATATCTTTTATTTCCATATTGGATTCATTTTAGTTGAGTTTGTGGGTTTTGACAACTCGACTTTAGAAATGACTAGTCCCGAGCCAAAGTGTAACAAGTAGCTATGCTACTTGTTAGGTGCAACGAAATTCCCGCTCTGCTCGAATTGTCGTTGGCCCAGACAGGCTCGAGTACGAACATGTCTGGCGGAGGGTGCGGGATTTGAACCCACGCACCGCGTTTAAACGGTGACGGCTTAGCAAGCCGCTGCATTACCACTCTGCCAACCCTCCAGATTCCTCTAGCACGCTATATTTTATCACGTAAATACAAATGGACGTTATTTTTTGATTGTGTCGGTTCGAGATTTTTGAACTTAAACCTTATGGATATTATTTTCGAATCTTCCTTCAGTTCATTACGTAACTTCTCTCTTAATTTTTCCATCATGTAGTCAATTCCGTAAAATATAACTGTGCTGTATTCTGATAGATCCTCGTTCCAGAAGTTCTTTCTGATGACCTCGGCCCCGGACCTTTGACCAGAAAGTACAATTTTTATTTGTGAGATAAATTTCAAAAGTGGACTTATCTCGTAACCCGTGATTTTATAACCTTCCTTAGCTAGGCGGATAATGATTTTCCCGTCACCGGATCCAAGATCTACTAATTTACCCGCCTTTTTTCCATCTAGGAACTCGATTATAGCTTCTAGGTGTTTATTAGTACAAGGAAGATAGTAGGCACCCTCATTTTTCTTCCGGTTGATTTCTTTGTATATGTGAAATGCAAGAAGAAGCCCTCCCATTATAAGAAATACGATAAGGAATAGGAAATTCAGATAGCTGAGTGACATAGTTTAAATGATATCTCTTAACGATGAAATCTCCAAGTAATTTTTTATTATTTTCTCAAGGAAAGACATCGAGCATATCAAAATACTCAGGAAGTGCTAAGCCCTTCCTTCGGGCGCAACAAAATGCTTGCTAACCGCTTCGTATTTATGTTGGCCCAAAAAGTTTCGCGGAGCGAAAGCTTTTTGGTGGAGATGAGGGGAATCGAACCCCTGTCTTGAAAGACCAAATATGAACATCTACAAGCATAGTTAAAGTTTATTTTAGAAGGAAAAGTCTTTAACTAACTTTTATAACCCTCCCTAGGTGTGTTTTTGAGTTTTCCACTCCCGGCTTTTAGGTTTACCACTTCTAAAAACCTCATCCCGGCTTTATAAGATTCATTAAAAACCTCCGGACAGATTTTTAAGAACCTGACTTAAGTAGTTAATTAACTATTCTTAAGCCATTGCACCAGCTAATGCTGGTTGTCTTACCATTGAATCGGCAAGTATGTTTTTGTTGTGTTTTACAAGCACCAACAGCTTGACTTGCGTCCATATTTTTAAAGTACATTCAATCAAATCCGATCATCCCCACAAAATTTGGGTGTCTATTTCCAGACTTGTAATTTCCGCTGCTGCCTTAAATCTCGCTCAACCTGCTTTTTCTTAGCAACTTGTTTTTTCTCGTATTCTTTTCTGCCGCGGACAACAGCTATCTCTAATTTTATCATGTTATTTCGTAATATAAAAGCTATAGGTACTGCGGTTTTTCCTTTTTGATGGATTTCACGGGCAATGTTTTCTATTTCCCGAGACTGTAAAAGCAGCTTCAAGGGGCGCTTTTCTAGCTGTTCTGGTGTTTTTTGTGATTTTTTGGAGTATCTGCCTATGTGAATGTTAATAGCAAAAGCCTCTCCATTTTTTATAGTTATATAGGATCCTTCAAAACTCACCTTTTTTTCTTTAATTGCTTTTACTTCATGGCCTTTTAATACCACTCCTGCGATGTATTTATCTAATATCTCATAGTTATGAAATGCTTTTCGATTTTTTGCTAGCAACATAATCCGATTGTATCAGGTTTTTCTCTTTTGTTAAGGACATTTCTCAAAGTCGAGGGAATAAAGGATCTGTAGACTTAATCTTCTTTTGGAAGAATTGTGCCTGTATTTTCCTACTGGTATCGGGAATAAAAGGTTCTATCACTTTGGATATCCCTCTGATAGAATTTACCTCAAAAGTAAGGATTTCTCTTAGTCTTTTCGTATTATTTTCGGACCAGGGTTCATTTTCATTTATATGTCTATCCAGTTCTGAAAGCATTTCCCAGATGTTTTGCAAAGCCAAATCTACACGGTATTTTTCCAAAGGCTTTGACCACGGTTTTTCCCAGATGTTTTCGGGCTCAGCTATTTCAAACTCAAAATCGGAATTTTCCGCCATCTTCGCTACACGAGCAACAGTATTGCCCAGTCCATTGGCCAAATCCGCATTATAGACTTCTTCCAGATGTTCCAATGAAATATCCACATCTTCTTTAATAGGCCCGTGTTTAAGGAAATAATACCTGATCGGATCAGCTCCATATTTATTTACTAGCTCATCGGGACGAATAACATTTCCTAAAGATTTGCTGATCTTCCGGCTTTCCAAATTAATAAATCCATGACTATAAATAGTGTCGGGAAGGGATAGATCGATATTTATCAGCATGGCAGGCCAAAGTAAAGCATGGAACCTAAGAATATCCTTACCTACAAAATGCACAATTTTAGTATTTTCATTCCAGAGATTTTTTTGCTTGCCCACGGTGTAGTAATTAACCAGAGCATCATACCAGACATACAACACTTGGCTGTCATCATTTGGCACTGGAATCCCCCAAGGAACTTTGTATTTTGGACGGCTCACTGGAATATCCTGGAGTCCTTGATCCAAGAAGGCTAACATTTCATTTTTCTTATTTGTTGGAAGGATGAAATTCTCCTTATCTGTAATCAGATCTCTTAGTGCATCCTCATATTCAGACCACCTAAGGAAATAGTTTTCCTCTTTAAGGCGCTGAATTTCTCTACTTGGGTGATAAGGACATTGTTTATTTTCATCCAGTTCCGACAGCGTTTTATAAGCCTCACATCCCTCACAGTAATAGCCCTCATAAGATCCTTTATACACGTCTTTGGTTTTTAATGCTTTTTCAAAAAATTTTGAAGCTGTTTCTACATGATCTTTATCTGTCGTCCGGATGAATCGATCATACGAGATATTTAAAGTATCTATTTGTTTTTTATTTTCTACTGAGACTTGCTCAGTATATTCCTCAACGGGAACACCTGCTTCTTCTGCGGCTTTATAATTAGTTGTACCGTGTTCGTCAGTGCCTGTGAGAAAGTAAACGTTATCATCGCCTACAAGTTTTCTGTAATAGCGGGCTATACTATCCGCCAAGATTTTTTCATAGGCGTGTCCTATGTGTATAACATCATTGGCGTAATCTATTGCAGTTGTTATGAAAACTTTCTCCGGGATTTTATTCTTTAGGCCTTCTTTGGTCATAATAGAGGTATTTTAGCATAAGAATGGAGAGATTTTATCTCTCTGGAGGCTATATACTTTATTAACCCCCAGAGAGAGGTTTCACTGGTCTTTGCGAATGAAGACTACTCCGTCTCCTCCCCAATGAATAAAGATTTTTCCGTTTCTCCTTGCCGGTATGGCATACTCAGTTGTTGCTGGACAAGTGCGTGTGCAGTACGTCTCTGCTACCTTCATATGTATTCCAGCTCTTGAGAAAGCCTTTGAAAGTGTACTCCGAGCTGCTTTGGGGCTCTGAGGTTTTTTCCTCATTTGTCCCATGTATCTGCTGAGTACTTTGACAACTTGTAGTCTGTTGTGGCCTCGCGATTTTCTGCTTCCATAAATTCGACGAAGTTCCGTTAAGTCAGGCATCTATTCTCCTCCCCTACATTTATGTTTTTAGGATTTTTAAAGAGCCTCTAATATTTATAATGCAGTAATGAATTTTTATAGTCAATAGGTTTTTTGCGGAAGTATCTCAATGACGTATTTTGCTTTTTGTCTTGGCCGATAGGATTCGCACATTGCAGGATTGTTACTTTCACAGGGAGGCACATTCTTTTCTATGTGAACGACTTTCCAATCCTTATCAAGCCAAATTATATCCAAGGGGATTTTTGTCTTATACATCCAAAATGAGTGTCTAGCTTCTTGGGGAAAAACAAACAGCATTCCTTGATTTGGGTTCAATTTTTCTCTTAGCATTAAGCCCCTAGCCCTTTTTCTTTGTGTGTCCGCTATTTCTAGGATATAGGATTCATTGCCAATTTTTACAGTAGTTTGTTTTACGTTCTTTCCGGAAAAACGATAAAAAAGTAGATTCAGAATAGCTCCAAGAAAGAAAGCGCTAACAACGTTCACTAAGAATTTCTTTTCCATATTCGTAGGATACCAGAAAGTTTTACATTACACTTTTTTGATCTTATAAAATTTTAGAGTATTTTTCTAAAAAAAGTTCTATAATTAATTAATGACAAAGAATAATACTAATTTAAGCCAGATTATTTTTTTAGTTTTAGCTTTTGTGGCGGGAGTACTCACAACCAGGTTTTGGTACAGCACTCGAGGCGCTGCCACAGAGGTTGATGTTCCCGAAGAAATTTCTTTAGAGGAAGATAGTTTTAGGGAGGATGCAGATATCATAGAAACTGAAGACATGGATGAAGATACAGCTGAAATGTCCCTATCCCCGACGGATGAAGCAGGTATTGTAGCTGCTCTAGCAGATAAACACGATAAGGATGGAAAAGACGTGTCTATAACGCCTCAGAAGGTTGATGAAAGCAACTCTTATGTAATGGGCGGGGTTATTTTAGGCGAGGGTCCTGGAAATGCTGGAATGTTTTGGGCATATAAGGAGGAGGGCGAATGGAAGATAGCAGCAGATGGCAATGGAAATCCCAGTTGTGATGTTTTAGAAGATGCCGGGTTTCCAGAGGACATGCAGGAGAGCTGTTACTAACTGGAAATTTAGCTACATTTTTTCAGTACCGAGACAATTTTGTTCCGTGTTAATATATTTCCTGCATGCTTACGTTATTTGAAGAATTAAATTCCCAACAGGAAAGGGCAGTAAAACATTCGGAAGGACCTGCACTTGTTGTTGCCGGTCCCGGAAGCGGGAAGACACGGGTACTGACCTATCGTATAGCTCACCTTATTCAGTCACGGGGTATAGCGCAACATAACATTTTAGCAGTTACTTTTACCAATAAGGCAGCCGGAGAAATTAAAGAGCGTGTGGGGCATTTGCTTGATGATTTTTCTGGAAATCTTTCATGGAGCGGGACCTTCCATTCTATTAGCTCTCGTATATTACGCAGAGATGGTAGACATATTGGAATTCCTAATGATTTTGTTATTTATGATACTTACGATCAGCGTGCTCTAATTAAAACCATTATCAAAGATTTTGGAATTAACTCTAAGAAAATCAAGCCCCGCGCAGTTTTAAACACGATTTCCGGTGCTAAAACAGAGCTTATCTCTCCGATGGAATATAGCAACATAGCATCAGGATATTTCCAAAGAACTACAGCCAAAATTTACCATGACTATCAGCGGAGACTAAGAAAGAATAAAGCCTTGGATTTTGATGATCTCTTAATGGAAACCGTGAAGTTATTTGTTGAGAACGATCGGGTTTTGGAAAAGTACCAGGATTTATTTAAGCATATTCTGGTAGATGAATATCAGGATACTAATAAGGCTCAATATTCTATAACCAGGCTTCTGTCCCGCAAGCACCGTAATATTTATGTAGTGGGGGACATGGCCCAAGCGATTTACAGTTTTAGAGGAGCAGATTATCGTAATATTTTAAATTTTCAGAAGGATTACAAGGATGCTGTGGTTTACAATTTGGAAAAGAATTACCGTTCGACTCAAAATATTTTGGACGCTGCCAAGTCTGTTATTAATAATAATTCCACACATATACCCTTAGATTTGAGAACGGACAAAAACACCGGAGAAAAGTTGACTGTTTATACCGCCTATAATGAAAAGGCAGAAGCGGATTATGTTATTGACAATATTTTGGAGGCAGTAGCGGGAGGTTATTCCTATAACGATGTGGCCATTTTGTATAGAACAAACGCGCAATCTCGAAATTTGGAAGAGGCGTTAATTAAGCACAGTATTCCTTACAAAATAATTGGAGGATTTAGATTCTACGCACGTAAAGAAATTAAGGATGCGGTTTCTTTTTTACGCGTGTTGTACAATCCTAAGGATACCGTTTCCTGGGAGCGTATAATCAATGTTCCAACCAGGGGCATTGGTAAAAAGACTTTGGCAGAGATTAAGAAAACAGGATGGGATTTAGGAGTTATTGAGGAAAAGTCTAAGTTGAACTGGTCCTCTTGGATAGAGAAGGTTGAGGAACTTACAACGTTAGAGCTTTTGGATTTGGTTTTAGATAAAACCGGATATTTAGAATGGCTGGACGATGGTTCCGAGGAAAACAAGGAGCGCCTGGAGAACTTGCGCGAGCTTCGTTCGGTAGCTTCTTTATTTGAGAATTTAGAGGAGTTTTTGGAAAATGTTTCTTTGATTGAGAGTGCAGATCGGCCTAATGCATTTGATTTAGATGCCGTGACTTTGATGACAATACATGCTTCCAAAGGGCTGGAATTTCCTTTAATTTTTATGGTAGGTATGGAGGAAGGTCTTTTTCCCCATAGCCAATCTATGTTCGAAGTGCATGAATTGGAAGAAGAGCGAAGACTTTGTTATGTTGCCATAACTCGAGCAAAGGAGAAAGTTCATTTAACTAATACTAAGTCTCGCTTTTATTTTGGCAGCAAGCAGAATAATCAACCCAGCCGTTTTATTTCCGAAATTGAAGAGCATCTGTTGGAATTTAAGGGAAACAAATCCACGGAACGCTATTTGAAAAAGAAATCCTCTGTGAGTGATTTCTTGGATGATTTGGAGCAGGATCGTAGAAATTTCAGTTGGGAATAGTAAACTTTTTTCCTTTTAAGCACCTTGGTGTTGCTATACTTACTTTATGTTTTATAAACCTAAGAAATCTTTAGGTCAAAATTTTTTAATTGACAAACAAGTTGTTCAGTTTATGATCAATGCGTTGGAATTACAAAATTCGGATACAGTTGTGGAGATTGGCGCTGGTCCCGGTACCCTAACTAAACCTCTTTACGCTGCCTTGAAAGGAAAAGAGGGGAAAGTATTTGCTGTGGAGATGGATGGGCGTTTTGTTGGAGAATTACGGGAAGTATTCTCAGAAACCGATAAAGTTACTGTTGTAGAGGCCGATATATTGGAATGGCTTCCACAGCAGGATTTAAAAAAAGAGTTTAAGGTTCTTGGTTCGTTGCCTTACTACATTACTTCACCAATCTTGCATATGTTAGTGAAGTTGTCTAAGCGCCCCAAGAAGGCTATTCTTATGGTTCAGAAGGAAGTAGGAGAGAAAATTGCGGCCAAAGCTGCGCAAGCATCCTATCTTTCCATTTTTTTACAAACTTTTTATGACGTTGTGTGTTTAAAAACTGTTTCCAGCAAGAGTTTCCAACCTGTTCCTAAGGTTGATGGAGTAGTTGTTCGGTTGGAACGCAAGAAAGTAGAGGAAATTTTTAAAGACCCCAAGATTATTGATAAGTATGAGGGGTTTTTACATAAGGGTTTCCAGACTCCCAGAAAAATGTTAAACAAACCTTTTACAAAAGAAGAGCTGGTTTTTGTTGGAGTAGATGGTACTAAAAGGCCACAAGCACTAGATGTATCGACTTGGAAAAAAATGTTTTTGACTCTTTGCGTTGAAGCGTAAAAGAATTTTGGATGTTTATAGACGTAAGTTTAGGGGTGTCCCCCTGTCGTTACTACTCTCGGGGAACACCCCCAAGAAAAACCCCCATCTCCGGGCTCTCCTTGGTCTAAGATTATTTGAAAAGTTTCTATAAGTCAAGTGCCTGCGCAGGATAGAGTATTCTCGTTAAGGGAACTTTTTTCGTTAATTTTATTTTGTATACTGGTAATATGAATGTTGAAGGAGTTAAGGAAAGAGCTCTAAATGTGGCCGACCAGCTGCAAAAGGAATATCCCAATCCCAAAACTGAATTAAATTTTGAAAACGAGATGCAGCTTGTTATTGCGGTTATGTTGTCTGCTCAAACCACCGATGTAAAAGTTAACGAAATTACTAAAAGTTTATTTCAGAAGTACAACAGTTGGAGGGACTTAGCTAAAGCAGACCCCTTAGAATTGGAAGAAGATATATACGGCGTCAATTATCATAAAACGAAAGCTAAGCGAATAGTCAAGGCTGCCCATAAAATTATTCAGGATTACAATGGAGAAGTTCCCCGCAGCGTTAAAGAGCTTGTAAAACTCCCGGGTATTGCAAGAAAAAGCGCTAACGTTATTTTACAAGAGCTTTGGGACATTGCAGAGGGTATAGTGGTAGATACCCACGTTAAGCGTGTTAGTAATCGTTTGGGGCTGGTGGAATCTGATAATCCAAAAAAGATAGAGAAAAAATTAATGGAGCTTCTGCCCAAGAAATACTGGAGGAATTTCTCTGGTGCAATGGTTTTACATGGACGTTATGTCTGTACTTCCAGAAGCCCGGATTGTACAGAATGTTTCTTGAGTGATATTTGTCCTTCTAGTTTTTCCTTTGATTAAGTGATTAAGAATTAATCTACATAATCCAGATAGTCTGCTGTGTGAATAGATCCCCAAGCCCCCGAGATGACCTCTCTGTATCTCCATGTTCCAGGTACTGTAAACTTAAATTCGATGGATTCACCGGGTTGTATAGGTATATCTTCAGAGAGATCTTTGTAGTGTTTGTCGAGAGGTCTTAGGATAATTTCTTCTTCAGTTTCGTTTATCCATTGGACCCTCTGACCCTTCACTACGCTCGTTCTTTTAGGATCCCAGCCTTCTTCGAGAAAAGAAATTACTCTAACTCGTTGTAGTTCCCTTTCCTGCTTGACGGAGGGTCTTTTTCTTCTGCTGTCGCTATTTTCGGAACTTGAGGCTGTCTCACTTTCTTTATTCCCGTATTCCTCGATCCTGTCCATTTCTTCTTGGATTTTTTGTTCCAGGCTTAGGGGATCAGTGAAAAATAGCATTTCCTCATTAAAAAAGAAGGCAGGGGTTTTTTCAACTCCCAAGGCTTTTCCATGTTCTATATCTGTGTTAATGATAGACTCAAGACTTTCATCTTCCAAATCCCTTGAAAAAGCTTTCGTATCTATACCCAACCCTTTTGCTAAATTGGCGTAGTCTTGGTTTTCCCAAGCCATTAAATCAGCTCCTTCCAAAGTTTTTGAATATAAAGCTGTTGAGTATTCCCAAAATTTTCCTTGTTCTCCTGCAGCTTGAGCCGCTTTGCTGCTTATGAAGGCCTCTTTCTTAATGGGGAAGTGTCGAAGGGCTACTTTTATTTGGCGGGAATTATCTCCGTATATCCTTTGTAGGACTTCGTGATAATTTGTGTCTTCGGGAGAAGTGTAGTCAGTAAACATAACTAGTTCGTTTGCTGCCTCAGGGGAGCCCATTATATATGTATGCCCTGCAATAATGTCTACCCCCTCCACTGCAGAAAGCTCTGGGGGAGGCGCTTCCCGGGTTTGAGAAATACCTATGATGATTATAAATAGAATAAGAAGAGCGCCTCCAGTAATATATATAGGTGTGTTTCTTTTAAAAAATTTCATTTTAAATTACTTTTTCAAACAATTTCATTAATAGGTGGATTTTCTTCTATCAAAACTTTAATTACATTTTCTGCTGCCATAACGGCCATTTGTATGCGGGCTTCTTTGGTTGCACTGGCTATGTGAGGAGTTAGTACTATATTATCAAGCTTCTTTAATTTTTTGGGCACTTTAGGTTCATTCTCAAAAACATCAAGACCTGCACCAGCTATCCAATTTTCTTCCAAAGCTCTTATTAGGCTCTTTTCGTTGATTATTGGCCCCCGAGCTGTGTTAATAAGGTAGGCTGTAGGTTTCATTTTTCTAAATTCGGGCTCATCCAGAAGATGATGTGTCGATTTATTCAGGCTGCAGTTAACAGATATTATATCGGAAGTTTCTAGAAGTTCCTCCAAAGATAAGAAAGCTGCCCCTTTATTTATTTGTTTTTTTACGTCTGTGTAGACGATTCTCATATTAAAGCCGTCACGAGCAATGTCTGCAACCCGTTGTCCGATACGGCCGAATCCAATAACTCCCAAAGTTTTTCCCATAAACTTGGAGCCCAAAAAAACCATTGGATCCCAATATTCGTAATTTCCCTTTCTTATAAACTTGTCTGCTTCAACGATTCTTTTTCCAACTGCAAGCATGAGAGCAATTGTGTGTTCTGCTATTGATTCTGTGAGATCTCCGGGCGTGTTGGAGACTTGAATGTTATTTTCTTCCGCAGCTTTTATGTCTATGTGGTCGTAACCGATTGAATAGGAGGCAATAAGTTTTAAGTTTTTACCCGCTTCAATAATTTCTCTATCAATTTGATCGGGGATAACAGGGATTATAGCGTCTACATCTCTAATGGCTTCCTTTAGTTCTTTTTTGGACAAAGGAGCCCCTTGTCTGTAGTCCAGTTCAATTTCGGGGTATCTCTTTAGTATCTTAATTCCAGCTGTCGGGATTTTCCTGGTAATTAAAACTTTCATGTTTTTATGTTAGCACATTGGGGGAGGCTGTTTCAGCGGACTTTCCCGGTCATAGATTCCATTTGTTTTTTATTTAACAAACCTTTAATAGCACCTATTTTTCTTATTACATGGGAGGAATTAATTGCTCCCCATTCCATTGCAGTTCCTAGCGGTTTTTTATGGTGGAGGGCAGCAATGAAACCGGTGGCATAAGAATCCCCAGCTCCAGTCGTGTCCGTAATTTTAGTGTCTTTTTTAAGTATTCCCTTCCGGATCATTTTGGTACCATCGTGTGCAGTAGATCCTTTTTCTCCCAAGGTAATAACAGTAACTTTGGGGCCGAGTTCCAAGAGAAGTTCGTGCAGTTTTTCTAAATTTTGCTCTTTTGGCTCTGTTAAGACTTGAGCTTCTTCCTTGTTTACAAACAGGACATCTACTACTTTTAGAAAGTTTCTTAGCGCGTCTACACCCTCCCGAAGTTGCTGGGTACCGGGGTTAAAGCCAATCCCTATATCGGAGTTTTTCTCAATGTAATTTACTAAATCAGCCTGAAATTCATCAAATCCTTTTGCTAGGGAAGAGTAGAAGATCCATTTGGGTCTACTCCAGTTGTACAGCTTATAATTCCTTTTCTCATGATAGGAAAATATGGTTCTTTCCTCTCCGTGCACGATGATGGAATGTACGTTTGTTGGCGTGCCTTTATTTTTGATGCAGTAATCAGTAATAACCCCATTCTCTCCCAACTCACGTATAATTCTTTCTCCATACGGGTCATCGCCCAATTCCGCATATATAGCTGTTTTCATCCCCAATTTAGTAGCACCTATAGATACATTGCAAGCATTTCCTGCAATAGAAGTTTCAAAAGTGTCCACGGGAACCTTACTACCATGAAAGAAGCAGATTTTAGGGGATCCGCCGTTTTTTCCTGGTACAGTGTCTGCAACAAAATCCGAGTCAACTTTCATAAAAAGGTCAATTGAACAATCTCCTATGGTTAAAAGATCTATATCTTCCATTACTTAATTCCCTCCATTAAAAACTCTTTAATGCTTTCTTTAGCTAGTTTATATTTTTTCTTAAGATTTTGGTAGGATCCTGATTCACCAAAAGAATCTTGCATTCCCAGCCTAGTTATTTTTGGTGCGGCTTGTTTTTGAGATAAGATTTCGCAGATTAAACTTCCAAAACCCCCCGCGATTTGATGTTCCTCTAATGTGAAAACTCTTTCAAAACCTTCCAGTTCCTTTAATAGATTTTTCTTGTTCAGGGGTTTGATTGTAGGAACATTTATGACTTTTATGCTTCTGGGATATTTAGTATTAATTTCTCGCGCCGCCTCCAGTCCTTCTGTTAAGATTGGCCCCGTTCCTATTAAGGCTGTTTTTTCCCCTTCCTCTAGCGTATAGATTTCCCCGATTTTAAATTTCGTCTCCGCAGAAGTTACTACTGGAGTTTTTGCACGTGCCAGTCTTATATATACTGGACCCTCTATAGAAACTGCTTCCTTTAGGATTTTTTTGGTTTCATTTCCATCAATAGGGGAGAGCACGGTCATATTTGGAAGCACTCTCATTAGAGCTATGTCTTCCAGAGCTTGATGCGTAGCCCCGTCTTTTCCTACAGTTAATCCAGTGTGTGTGGAGACTATCTTAACGTTTGTGTTGTTATAGCAAATACCAACTCTGATTTGATCCCAATTTCTTCCCGGGGAAAAGACTCCAAAGGAGGTCATTACAGGTATCTTTCCTGCTAAGGCAACTCCTGCTGAGATGGAAGCCATGTTTTGTTCAGCCACACCCACTTGAAGAAACCTTTCAGGAAATTTTTCTGCGAAATCCTTGACGCGTGTTGAGTGCAGTAGATCTGCGGTCAAGACTATTATGTCAGGATTTTTCTCTCCGAGTTGTAGCAGCGCTTCTCCGAAAGCGTCTCTAGTAGCTTGAGGTTTTTGTATGTCGATTTTTTCTTCTGTTTTTTTATTAGTCACAGGGCAGTTTTTTCTTTACTAGTTCGGATTTTATTGTCCAATCTGTCTTATTTATCTTAATGAAGTCAACCCAGATATTTTTCTCTCCCTCGATTTTACAATCTTCTTCAGGTTCAACTCGTTCTCGACTTATCATCAACTTCTTGCTGTCAGTGTCTTTAATAATCTTGTCAATTTTAAATTCATAGTTTTCTGCATCTAGTGTTTTGGTTGTTGCTGCTACTAGGTAGTGTCTGTTAAAATTCACGTTTTCATTAAAGTTAAGTTTACCCTCCACATCAATTTCGTTTAAGAATTCATTTAATTCTTCTTCTGATTTTATAACTTTTTGCATTTTGTCTCTTTCTTCATCAACGTAGATTTTCTGGGGGAAATTTTCGAATCGGGTAATTTTGGTGCGTCTATCTTCTATAGGAATTTCAAGATCTCTTCCGAACAGAAAATATCCGGCGGCTCCTATCAAGAGTAAAATAATTGCCAGGGGTATTATGTTTACGTATAGTTTTATAGATTTCATATTATATTGTGATTTTTTTTAATAATTTTTTAATTTGGGCAATGGCTTCTTTGGATTGGTCTTCGCTAGGGGGTTTCCCGTGCCATCTATAGTCTTTTTCCATAAAGTTGACCCCTTTCCCTGCAATCGTATGTGCAATTATAACAGTTGGACGTCCGCTTATGTTTTTTGCCATTCTCAATGAGCTTTTTATCTCCATTATGTTGTGTCCATCTATCTCTACAACATACCAATTAAACGACTCAAGTTTTTCTCGCAAATTTTCTAAAGGCAAGACTTCGTTGGTAAAGCCACTTATTTGGATGTTATTTCGATCTATAATCCAGGTGAGGTTGTCTAATTTATACTTTGGAGCTAGCATTGCTGCTTCCCAAGTCTGACCCTCGTTTAACTCTCCATCGCTTGTCATAACCACTATTTGAGTGGAATTTATATTCATTCTAAGTATAAAAGCTGTGCCCAGGCCTACAGAAAGCCCCTGACCCAAGGATCCGTTCCCAAACTCCACGCCTGGAATTTTTCTGTCTGGATGTCCTTGTAGAAGAGAATTAATTTTTCTTAAAGATTCAAGTTCTTTTTTTGGGAAGTAACCTTTTTTTGCTAGCGCTGCATATAGTATGGGGCAAATATGTCCGTTTGAGAGAATGAATCTATCGCGATCCGGTTTCTCGGGATTTTTTGGATCGATTTTTAGAGCGTTCCAATAAAGGACTGAAAATATCTCTGCTGTACCTAGAGCACTAGCCGGATGTCCGGATTTTGAATTTTTTAACATCTCTAACACGTCAATTCTTAATTCGTGTGCAATTTTTTGCAATTTTTCTGTTGAATAGTCGTCAGAAGCTTGGGGCATTAGGTTTAAGTATACAATATTTAACTTTACCAGTTACCTTTTTCTACATTTTTAGTGTATTTCAAAACTTCTTCGGGCGTCTTACACACCTTAAGAAGCTCAGTTTCACCTGGGCGCATAAGCATGGTTTTTTTGAAAACATCGATTATTTCCTGCCAAAATTTTCCAAAAAGAATAATGGGTTTGTGATTTCCTTCATGTATTCTCGAGCTGGCCCAGGACATACCGAATTCACTTATTGTGCCCGTACTTCCATTAAAGATAATATGCAGGTTTGAATTTTGCAGCATTACTTTGGTGCGGTCAAAATAGTCAAGAGTTATGATTTCTTGATCAAATTTATTTAAGGGATCAACACCTTCATAGTTTTTCTTTTTTTTGTTTGGGTGGTAGGTTATTGCAAGGGCTTTAGCGCCCCCGTCCTGAGCCCCTCTCGTGGAGGCTCTCATTACACCGGGCCCTCCTCCATTAATTATTTGGTAGCCGCTTTCTGCAAGGATTTTTGCTGTATTGTAGGCGTCTTTATATACCCGGGAATTCTCCTCCCAGGAGGAACCTCCTAAGAAGGCAATTTGATTTATTTTATAAGGTTTTCCTATATTCATTTTTTATCCTTTCGAAATTTTTGTACGCTTTTTCTGGATTTTTCTTTTGTAAGATGGCAGAACCTATTACAACATTATCTACGCCTGCTTTCAAGACATCTAAAATATTGCTCTCATTAATTCCTCCATCTGCTTGGATGATTTTCCGGGGGAATTCCTTACGAAATGCCTTTATTTCGTTAAGTATTTCCGGTTGGAATTTTTGACCTTGTAATCCGGGATTTACCGTCAGGAACTGAATGTAGTCTATTTTTGGAATTAAATGTTCTATGGTTTTCCAGCTAGTTTTTGGAGATATGGAGATACCTGTCTCGTGGCCTTGATTTTTTACTTCTTGTAACCAGCTTTTTGTATTAAATTCCGCTTCCACATGGGCGCTGATACTCTTAATTCGTTTATTTGTTTGTTTTATGTAAGGGAATGGGTTTTTAACCATTAGATGGATGTCAAGGTTTGGGACAGGTTTTTTTTGTGGAAGCTCTATGTTAAGGATTTTTTCTAAATCCAGAAAGCTTTTTCCTTCCACTAGTCTTCCATCTGCAAAATCAATTTGCACAACAGTGGCAAAATCCGAAACCACTCTCAGCTCATGTTCAATGTCTTCAAGATTTTCCTGTAGTATGGCAGGTATTATCACTTACTTAGAATTTCAATTTGTTTAATCCTTCTCTTATGACGCTTCTTTTGTCCGGGCTTAGTTTTTAACCATGTTTTTGTGATTTCAAGGGCTTTTTTAGAGGTTATGTATCCTGCGGGGAGGGTGAGAATGTTTGTATGATCATCGTTTTTATGAGATTTTGCATGTTTTTTGTTCCAAGAAAGACCTGCTCTTACGTTTTCCCATTTATTGGCGAAAATATTTACACCCACTCCATTTTTGCAGATTAGAATTGCTTTTTCTTTGGGATTTTCCGATATAAATCTAACTACTTTTTCTGTAGTTTTGGGATAGTCGTCCTTTTTATCGAATTCTTCCGGTCCCCAATCTATAACTTCGTAGTCACTTTTCTGAAGTTTTTCCACGAGATACTCTTTGAGTTCATATCCGGCATGATCTGTTGATATATATATTTTCATTACTTCAATCCTATCATGTTTTAGAGTAGTGCCCTATGCTATGAGCTTTTTAGGTTTCTTGTTTAGTCGATCCTTCATTTTTGTCAGCGGTTTCATGTTTTTTGTAATACATACCTGTCATACCCACTAAAATTATTAACAGCGAGATAGCTTGGGCTATGTTTACTCCTAAAATGCTCCAACTTCGCATTCTTAGAAACTCCAGTGAAAAACGTATAACACCGTAACCTACGAGATAAGAAAAGAAGATAAAACCCTTTTTAAGTTTTCTCCTTTTATTTTCTAGATTTATAAGGATGAGAAATAGAATAAGATTTAAGATCGATTCGTAGAGGAAGAGAGGATGATATCTTTTGCCCTCTAATAAGATTCCCCAAGCTAACGAAGTTTCTTTACCCACTAATTCTTTATTAAAGAAGTTTCCCCACCTTCCTAGTGCTTGTGCCAAAGGAATTCCCAAGACTGCTATATCCATCCATTCCAATATACTCAATTTGTTGTTTTTTGTTGTTTTTAAGGTGATTATTATTGCTACTGATGCTCCAATCAGCGCTCCAAAGATTCCCATTCCTCCTTTCCAAACCTGAGGTATCAAGAGGGGATTTGTTTTGTAGATTTGCCAATAATCTATTACATGGTATGCTCTTGCACCCGCGATTCCAGCTAGAATAGCAATGTTGGTGATTTTATAGAATAACCTTAAATTTCCATCCCTTCTTTTTAGAGCTTTTTCAGAGATAAAGAAGGCAGCTATGCTTCCTAGGCTGATTAGAATGCCATACATCTGCTAAGTGTTAAAGGAATTGGAGGCCAATTAAGAGTATTATAACGCTAATTATTAAGTAAACTTTTACACCGTTTTTTGTTGGTTTCTCTTTAAGCATCCAAAACCAATCCGAGGTGTCGTTTTTAAAATAGCTCTCTGCCAGCCTATATAAGGAATTTACATATATGGATATTATGAATGTTTTTGCAAAATAATTTATTGGAGCAAAAATCATAAAAATACTGAGTGCTCCGACAACAACTTGAAAAAGAACGCTTTGAAGTGTCTTTTCTTTAACATCTGATCGATGGTAGTAAGCATAAGCAATAGCATTGGTGTAGTCTCCGTGTTTAAAGTATCCTCTAAGTGTTCGAGAGAAGTCTTTACTCGAATCAGTGAAATAAGCGTATAGAATGTAGTCTAAGTCAAGAAAGAACGTCCCCAGAAAACTTCCTAGAAAAGCGAGTGAGATATCAACCGGAGCTCTCAAAGTTTTTATTGCTGCAAACGCTACAAAAAAGGTGATGGAGACTAGCACCGGGATTTTGTAAATTTCTATTAGTTTTTTTATTAGTTTCATAAGCCGCTTTCTTTTTAATTTTTTATTTACTTTCTTTGTTGTTTTTATTTTTTTCTTTTTTTAACTCGCTTAGTTTCCACATAAATAGCTTTCCTTTGGTGGTGGCATTTTCCGACCTAAGAACGTATTCTCGGGCGCGTTCCAACAAGGGTCTTTCCTCTTCTTTTGCTAATTTAATATATAAAGATCTATGAGCCGGGTCTTCCAATTCTTCCGCTAAGCGGTTTCCATAGGCTTGGAATTCATATCTGTTTCTATGATCGCCCTCTAGATCTTTATCTTTTAAAATGTCCGCTATATCCTTCATTTTTCTAATTGTTCCTTTGCCAAAGAGCCAATTAATGGAAGTTCAAATTTGATTTTATTGTACGCTTTCCACATTAAATACAGCCATAAAAGAGTAGTAGATATTTTTACCAAAGGGACTAGGAGAAAGCCAATTAACAGGATACGCAGTGATAAGGCCATGCTGTATGAAGCAAAAGCACTTATCCAGAAAAATAGCGATTGAATTGCATGAAACCGGACAAATTCGTTTTTCTTTTCCATTAATATTACAGCAACTCCCACAAAAGGAAAGTAGGCTAAGGCAGCTTCAATGTTTGGCTCCAAGTTGTAGGGTTTTTCTTCTTGCATTTATAGTTTAATCTTACTTTTTTCTGCTGTTACTTTCAACTTTATTTTGTCGATCTATCTATTTGGTTAGTTAGGTTTTTATTGCAATTCATACCTTGATGATTTAGTCCTTCCCTTCTTTACCACTATGTCTTTTTTGATTAGTTTCTTAAGCTCTCTTAATACCGTATCTTCTGAAATGTTAGGGAAGAGTTTTTCAAAGTCTTTGTTTTGAATTATCCCGTAGTCTTGTAGGTAGCTGACTATTTTTTCTTGCCTTTTTGATAACTTGGATCTTCCTGTTACTGCAGCAATTTTTGTATCTTTTGCAAGGAGTAGTATTTCTTCCTTCTTTTTGGCAGCGTCTGAAGCCATTCTCTCGAGATAGAAGTCTATCCAAGTGGTTAGATCTTCCTCTTCGGGATTATTTATGTTGGAAGCCTTAGTTGTAAGTGTTTCACGGACCTTTCTGTATCCTGCGGGGTCTCCGGCATAGGCCATTTCCAATCGACAGTAACCTTTTATATCGTAGCGGCTAGCTTTTAGTATTTGTGCAGCAAGGAGATTACTCATTAACTCGTTGTAATTTTTAAAAGGCATTAGATTTATTATTCTGGCTTTTATTATAGAGGCACGAATTAATGGATGCGTTTCTTTTCCATCTAAACTGTTGAGCCAATCAAGAAATCTGACCATTTCTGCTAGCAATTCCTCCGGATCGGTTTTTCCCGTTATTTGTCTATTTCTATATATCTGTAATTTGTTTTTTTGTGACAGGTTGTTTCCTGTAAGAGATGCGTACAGGTTTTTTACGTCTTCTTCCTCTATTTCCGAGGTTTGAGCTAAGATTTTAACCTGATTTAGTGATTTACTTATGTTATCAACCAATTCCGCTGGATTTTCCTGAAGGCCATCGATGTATTTTTTAATCTGTTCGAGATCTGTTTTTATTCCCAGCATATTTAGATTATCTTTAAAGAATTTTACCTTTGCCTCTTTTTTTAATTTTCTCTGCCAGGAGGGGAGTATTACTTTGGTTTCAGCTACAGCCCTTAAGTATTCTATTGTGGCGATACTCCCAAGAATTCTATTCGTAATAGTGTACTCCGGAATATACATTTGTTTAATTCTTGCATATTTCCCGCAAAATATAAAATTATCTTTAGGTGAGGCTTATGTATGTAGTATTAAGTTTTTAGAGTGGAAAGATTATTTAGCTTAGCTTTATTTCAGGGAAAGAAGTGAAGTCTTCAGGAATTTCTGTAGCAGTTATAATGGTTTGTTGCTGTAGAACTAGGGATTTTAGTGTTTTTTTATGTTCTTCGTCCAGTTCAGAAAAAATATCATCCAAGAGCAGTATGGGCCTTTCTCCCTTTGAATTTTCCAGATAATCTAATTCACAAAGTTTTAGGGCCAGTATTAATGTTCTTTGCTGCCCTCGAGAGGAGAAATTGCCAAGATCAATTTTTTTCTTGTTGGAGCGATCTTTTGCAGTTAAAAGGAAATCGTCTCTGTGAGGGCCAATCAAGCTTGTTCTTGCGGCTATTTCTTTTTGTTCATATTCCTGAAGTCTTTCTTTACTCATTTTATTAATATCGTACTCAACGAAGCAATCTAATTTAGGGTCGCTTTGCTTCAGTTTGAGATTTAAATTTTTATTAAAATATTCAATTAGATTTTTTCTTTTTTCCTGGATTTCAACTCCCCGGTTTAAAACCTTTTTATTCCAATATTCTAGCTGTGAGAGAGCTTTTCCGGTCTCTTGTATTATTTCTAGTATCTTATTTTTTTGTCTGCGAGCTTTTTTATAATCTCTTGTTGTCTTTTTATAGTTAGAATCACTTTGCTCTAAGATGTTATCCAGAAAATTACGCCTGTTTGAAGGAGAAGATATCAGCAAATCCATGTCTAGGGGAGAGAAGAGTACAGTGTTTGTTATTTTTGAAAGATCACTAATTCTTACGCTTTTTCCATCTATTTTGACTTTTTTAGAGGAGGAATTTTCGTATTTCGGGCTTTTTTTGATTAGGATACCGATTCCAATTTTCTTTGGCTTTTCCTGCTCTCGCTTTTTTACTAGACCTTTGATTGTTGCAAAGTTTTTTGTGTGGTGAATAACATCTCTGTCGTAGCGGGCGCGAAAGGGTTTTCCTGTAGAGAGAAAATGCAGCGCCTCTATAATATTGGTTTTTCCGGAACCGTTTAGTCCCGTTATAAGAGTTATTTTCTGATCAAAATCTATTTTAAGGTCACTATGATTCCTATAGTTTTTTAACTCTAAGTGTTTAATATTCATGAATTATCAAAAATATCCTTTTCTTTTATTTCTATTTGGCATTTGGGGCAGAAGTAAGTATTTCTCCCAGAAATTTTCTTTTTCTCTATAGTTGCCCCGCATTCGAAGCAAATTTCTTTTCCGTAGACTCTAAAGCTTTCTTGCTGTGAGCCTCTTTTGCCAAAAATATCTTTGTATTGGTCGTCGCTTAGGGTAGACCCCCGGTTTTCTATACCTTCTCGGATAATTTTTTTAACCGCAGTTAGTAGTTTTTTGGAAGCCTCAGGCGGGATATTTTTTGTTCGGGTTTTAGGATGTATTCCTGCTAAGAAGAGCGCTTCTGTAGCGTAAATATTACCCAATCCCCCTATCTTACCTTGGTCCATAAGAAGATTTTTGATGTTGGTTTTTTTAGAGTTTATTATTTTGTAAAATTTTTCCGAGGTAAGCCGGTTTTCTAAAGGGTTTGGTCCGTATTTTGCCTTCAAATTCTTAAATTCAGATTTGTTTAGCAGTTCCACCTTCCCGAATTTTCTGATACTTCTATATGCTAGAAATAACTTTTTTTTCCTGTTCTCTTGGGTTAAAGTAAAGGTGACGCGTTCCCATCTCAAGTGTTTGTCTTTCTTTTTAGCAAGGATTTGCCCGCTCATTCCCAGATGTATGTTTATATATTTTTCATTCTTCAGGCTAATTACAATGTTTTTTGCGACTTGCTTTATTTGCATTATTTTTTGTTTCTCAACGTTTTCCTTGAAGATTTTGTTGTTTGGCAACACCTTGTAATCGCCGTGTACATCGACTTTGCTTATTATTTTCCCACTAGCTATTCTCTTCAGGTCTTTTGTTATGGTAAAAACTTCCGGAAACTCAGGCATTTTTTATGTGTTCACTCCATCTCTCTTTTACAAAAGACAAAAACTCTTTTTTAAATCTATCTTTTGTGAATTGTCTTGAATGTTCTTTAATTTTTTCAGAATCATAATAATTTTGTTCAATCTTCTGGTTAAACCTTTTAATAGAGTCTATAAATTTCTCTAATTCCAGGGATTTAAAAAACATGCCTGTGATGTCCTCTTTTATTGTTTCGGTTGCGCCCCCCGATTTATGTGCAAGAACTGGCTTACCGCGCGACATCGCTTCTAAGGGGACAATGCCCCAATCCTCTTCAACCACGGGATTTATTAGCCCTTTACAGCCACTGAGAACTTGAGCTTTCCTTTCTTCTGAAACTCTGCCTAGGATTTTTATCTTAGGATTACCTTGAGCCAGCTTTCTAAGATTTTTTTCTTCCGGCCCAGTTCCCATAACTATAAGATCCCAATTTAGGAGATTGAAGGCTTGAATAAGTATGTGGAAATTTTTATAGGCAGAAAGCCTT
The DNA here is from genome assembly GCA_964638225.1 of uncultured Candidatus Saccharibacteria bacterium. Classification (GTDB taxonomy): domain Bacteria; phylum Patescibacteriota; class WWE3; order UBA101185; family UBA10185; genus WJKK01. The sequence continues at coordinate 17,943 of CAZWYL010000006.1, read as the reverse complement.
CCAAGAGAGCAGAAATATGGAGCTTGTATAACATCTTTACTCTTCTTTCCTCTCTCGTCTACGTGGAGAGGTGCCTCTACGGGGGGATGAATGATCGTTGCATTTCTTCCGTAGAATTTTTTAATTCTTTGTACAATTGTCAGTGAATTTGCTAAAAAATAGTCAGGTCTTTGGCCTGCGCAGTAATCCCAGATTCTTAGAAAATGATCTAAAACTGCTACAAATGGTTTGTAATACCACTTGAACCTTTTAGGGCTCTCTACGGAATATTTATATAGGAATCGCGGGGGAGTGTGAATATAGCTGATGTGCAGCTGATCCGGCTGGGTTATTACTCCTTTTGCCCAGCAGGAAGAATCTGAAAGGATCAAATCATACTCATTTAGATCAAAATTTTCAAAGATTAAGGGCATAATGAAAGTAAATTGTTTTGAGAAGAGCTTGATCAGGGGATTCTTTACTGTATGTATCTTCTTTTTTGTTATAGTCTCAGGAAGGTTTTTTGGAGAGTAAAGCCCTGTGTAAATAGGTGCATTTGGAAATAACTCTAAAATAGCTTCTAGTGTTTTTTCGGCACCCCCATATTGTAGAAGATAGTCGTGTATTATCGCTACTTTGTAAGAATTATCTTTTGACATTGTAGGGCTATTATATCAATTAATGATTAGTTTTCTTCTGCTTATACGCCCTTTGTTAAAGCCTCTAAAATTTACGCTGTGGAAAATTTACTGATTGTGCTAGCATAAATGTATGGGAGTAGGGGATAAAGTCGAGGAAAAAATATCTGTTGAAATAATTCAAAAGGATTCCGTTCTATGGGGATATTTGCAGGAAGATATTAAAGGTTTGATTATTGATGGAGAGAGATTATTAAACCTTCCTCTTGAACGGGACAAAAGAGTTTCGGATTTTTCGTACTTGGTCTTTCCTTTTGCCAAGGCTTACGAAGGTTTTTTGAAGAAATTATTTTTAGATATGGATGTGATTGACGAACGTGATTTTTATGGAGATGAAATTAGGGTAGGTAGGATTTTGAGTCCAAGATATAGGAAATCTCATTCCAATCAATTCGGCCGGATGTGCTTAAAAGAAACCAATAAGGTAGATTTGGCTGATGAGTTGTGGGAGACTTGGCATCGCGGACGAAATCGGGTTTTTCATTATTTTCCTCATAATTTTAGACGTCTGAGTTATGAAGAGGCCTTAGATATTGTTCAGGAGATTGGAGAACGCATGGAAGAAGCTGTAGGAATATGTGATCTTGCAACCTTTAGTATTGTATAATTTCCCTGTGGTTAACGAGTTAAACAAGATTTCAATAAAAAAGCAATCTACGCTTGCGGATAAGCCCAAAATAGCCTTAGGGTTGAGTGGGGGAGTTGATTCAGCAGTTGCCGCTTATCTTTTAAAAGAAGAGGGTTACGATGTTAGCGCTTTTTACTTACAGTGCTGGGATTTTGATCTTCCGGGATGCGGCGGCGATAAAGACCGCAACGACGCTATACATGTTGCCGCAACTTTGGATATTAAATTTAAACATTTGGATTTCATTGAAGAGTATAAGAAGAGAGTGTTGGACAAGTTTTATAAAGAATACAGGTCTGGAAGGACGCCAAACCCCGACATAGTATGCAACACTCAAATTAAATACGGCATTTTTTTGGATTGGGCTTTGAGGAAAGGATTTGATTGTATTGCTACAGGACACTATGCGAGAAAGGCTGTAGAGGGTGATTGTTTTCAACTGCTTTCAGGTGTTGATAAGGGAAAGGATCAGTCTTATTTTTTATATCGTTTGAACCAAGAGCAATTGGAGCGGGCCTTGTTTCCTTTGGGTGAGATGCTAAAAAAAGACGTTAGAAATATAGCCAAGGAAGCGGGTCTTAGAGTTCATGACAAAACAGATAGTGTGGGAATCTGTTTTATTGGGGATGTAGATATTAAGAAGTTTTTACAAGAAAGAATTAACCCTGAGAAGGGAGAGGTAGTGACAGAAGAAGGGAAGAAGATAGGCAGTCATTCCGGAGTATGGTTTTATACGATAGGGCAGAGGCATGGTTTTGAAGTTACTGAGTATATGGGAGTCCCTCTTTATGTTATAGATAAAAATGTTGAGGAGAATCAGCTTATTGTCGGTTCTATGGAGGATGCAAAAAGGGATACATTTTTTGTTGAAGATTTGCATTGGATTTGTAAAGTTCCTGACTTCCCTTTAGAGACCCAGGTTCGTATAAGAAATTTAGGGAAATTTTATCCGTCCAAAATTAGCAGTTCCCGTGGAGGGGAACTAAAGGTGGAATCAGAGGAAAGCATTTTTGGAGTGGCTCCTGGGCAGAGTGCCGTTTTTTATGAAGGTGATTTGGTTTTAGGCGGAGGCATTATTTCACGCTAAAGCTGGATCCGTTGAATTTTAAAGTCTTGTGCAGTATGTTTTGAGTATTAATCCGGATCAGCTTACTTCTGGTTTCTGTTGAAGTGTTCCAGTTGTTGTATCTTAGAGCTAAAATACCTTCTTGCTTCAGATAAAAGGGTTCAGTATATCTTTCCCAATAATTTCCGTCAGTGGAGTAGTAAACTCTATCTCCCGGTTTTTCTGCTATGGTTACAAGTGGATGTTCCAGGAACCATCCTTTTTCTTTAAGACCAAGGAGAACAATTTCTACTTCTACACTATTAGTATTTGGTGAAGTAGTTTTCTCTCCAAAAGCTGCAAATCTGCTTATTTTATGTGTCTGCGCTTCTAAAGTATCTTCATTTGCGTGAAGGGTTGTAGGCAAGTGTTCCCATGCACCTGTTTCTTCATTCAGATGGTATAGGCTTATCGTGTCTTTTTGTATGTTTTCAGAAATTTTATTTGTAAGGTTAATTTTTATGTTTATCGGTTCATCTAAATTGTGGATAAGGTCTCCGTCAAATTTTTGACCTTCAATACTAAAGGAAGTGTCTTTTATATACGTGAGTTCGTTGTTTTGAATTTGAGGGAATTTTTGTAATTTGAGATTTATCGGATAAGGTTTTATTTGTCTTGATGACTCAATTTTTATATTGCCCAAGGACATTAGTACTGGATTATTCTTAAAAACCTCAATTACTTCCCAGGAGTTCCAGCTTTCTTTCCATAGGTATTTACTGTGGGTTCCCTGATGAATACCTGCATAAGTTTCCCAGGCAAAGAAGGGCCAGGGATCCCATTTTCTGCTGTTTCTCCATCCGAAGGGATCAGTAAGTCCTCTTGGATATTCGTCACTAAAGCTTCCGTCCTTGTTTGTATCTTTTTTGATGCTAAAGTGCAGATGCGGTCCTGTAGTTCTTCCGGTCATACCGATTTTACCTATTGTGTCCCCCTCTTTAACTTTCTTGTTTGCACCTGTATTTTTGGTTAGGAGATCCTCTTTTTGCAGGTGCATGTAAGTAGTTTCATATCCGTTTTGATGATTTATCTTTATGGAATGGCCGCAGTCTTTACAATAGTAGTAGCTAGCAATTCCAGCAGCCGGAGCTTTTATTTCTGTACCGTAACTGAGGCCGAAATCATATCCGTTATGTGAGCTGTAATAAATGATTGGTTCTTTTCCTCTTTGTCCCAGGAAGTTTACGGTACTGTTTGATACTGCGACGGGTTCTGGAAAGGCCGTGTGACCTAACAGGGGATACTCATGGTCAAAGAAAGCAGTCATACTGTCTACCAAATCCTTCTTTTCTTGATCTTTCCAAAGTTTTCCAAGAAAAGGTTCTTTTTTTAGGGCATTGTCAACCCCTAGCTTGTACAAGCCCTTTTCGGTTGCAGCCAGAAGTGTTGAGTGTGTGATTCCCACCATTTCATCCAGGCCGTTAATTTTCTGGGTTTTTACCACTTCTTCTATTTTTGTGTCATGCCAGGTATTTCCCTGGTCTTCGGAAGTATACACTTTATAATCTGCCATTGGGTTGGATTTAGACGCCACAAAAAGAGAGTTGCCGGCTCTACCTATCTTGGTTATTAATTGTCCTTTTAGTTTGTTTGTCTCCTGCCAAGTCTTTCCTTTATCTTGTGAGATTACGATCCCTTTGGAAGTCGTTCCCGCGAATATTATTCCTTCATCAAGGAATACAGAGTGGGGGATAATCCCGTTGTTCTTAAAGTAATCAAATTGTTTAAAATCTGTACCTAAATTAGTAGAATATTCCAGACAGTTAGGGGTTCTGATTATAATTAAATTCTCATCTTTCTGAATTTCTGTAATTTGCTTTTGATAAGTGGTTCCGCAAACGGAAAAATTCTGCCACTTATTATCATGAATATCTATGGTCCATAATCCTTCATATTTTGTTCCTATATATAGTTTGTCTTGGTGCATTTCTAATTTGGTTGGGACAAATTCCTTGCCCGAACACTGCCAAGTGCTTCCGTAATTCGCTGTGTTACAAATACCTCCCAGATAATTAGGCATGGCACCTGGGGTAGCGGCAAATATAAAATTTTCAGAGGCAGCAATATCAGTTATTCTACGTCCCTCCAAACCTAGTTGGACCCAAGTTTCACCAAAATCTCCGGAAAAATAAACCCCATTGTAAGGATTTTCCCAGTATTGGGTTGAGTTTTGTCCTACAAGTAGTCCATATGGAGTAACTTTTATTGAAGTGAGCCCTGTTTTCTGCAGAGAAGTGGGTTCCCAATTACTTTCACTCTCTGCGTTTGCTCTAATTTGTGGAGCTGGCAGAAAGATTTGAAAAGCAATTACTACAAAAGTTATCCAGGAGATACACTTTGCTTTTGCATTTATTTTCATCCATTTGATTCTCTCATCTACATTAGAGCTTTCAAGGGTTGAGATTCTACTGAGGGTAGAATGATGTTATACTGCATGGCATGAGTTTGATAGATTCAATCCATCAGAAAAGGCCAGAACTTACAAAATCTCAGATTGAAGGGATACTGTACCTGATATTAGAGGAGGAAAATTTAACCAATAATGCTTTGATAAGAAAAACAGGTTTTCCCAAAGAAACCCTGAGAAGGTTTAAATCGAGCATTTCTTCCTTGCTTAAAGACCCTGAAGGTGACGAAATTCTATTTAAACGAGAAACTGCTGAAAAACTAAAAGGGCTAGATTTGAAACCATATAGATGGTCTTTGGTGGAGTATGAAGACGCTGTTTTAGAGCGTAAGCTAAGCACAGTTCGTAAAAAGTATGATTTAGAGCCCAAAAGAGAGTACGATCAGTTTTTTGCTACAGCGGGTACTTCTATTTCTAAAGTGAAGGTGATGCAGGACAGGGGAGATATTCATGGAAAAAGAATAGCCTTAGTAGGCGATGACGATCTTTTATCTGTTGTTTTAGGTTTAGGGGGTTTCGATTACAGCCAAGTAACGGTATTTGATATTGATCAGGATATTTTAGATGTGATAGATAAGGTAATTAAAGAGCACAAAATAAAAAACATTCGCACCGAGCTTTATGACGTCCGTAAAGAATTACGTCCCGAGTTATTAGGTAGGTATGACGTTGTTGTTACTGATCCTCCTTATACACTTAGTGGAGTTAAACTATTTTTGGAAAGGGCTTTGAATTTACTAGGTCCCAAAAAAGATAAATCCATTTACCTTTACTATGGGAACAGTTTTAAGACGCCTGAGAAGACCCTTCAAATACAAGAGCTCTTATCGAGGTATAGTTTGCTGGTAAGGGAAAAAGTAAATCGATTCGCTCGCTATCATGGGGCTGAATCAATTGGAAGTGCGAGTTCCCTACACCTATTGAAGACTGTTTCATCTACAAAAGTTCCGGTTGAAAAGAAGATTAAAAATATCTACACTTATCAGAAACCTCACTCTGGGGATTTTCCTTTTGTAGAGCATTACACCTTTAAGCTTTATGATGTTCCGCAGCGTATAGTAAGTTCAAAAAATTTCTTGCAAAAAATTCTCGGCAAGTTCTGTGAGTATCATAAATTAAAGGTAGTGAACACGGATGTTACCCGTTTTGCTGGAGGAGGTTATACATTTAATTATACTTTGGCGACATCCAGCCTAACAGTACATACGTGGCCTGAGTTGAGTGCGATACATGTAGTTTTAATAACTTGCGAGCCGGTTAAGAAAAACCACCGCCTTTATGAAAATTTAAGTACCCTTTTTAAGACTGATAAGATAGAGGTTGATAAAATAGAGTGATAGAATAAAAGTATGGAGTCAATACTGCCCGCATTTTTTATAGTACTTCTAACCGGTATTTTTTCTTCTACGTTGTTGCGTAAGTTGCATTTTCCTTGGGTTGCTGCTTTGGTAATAGGGGGTATATTGATTGGGCCGCATGGGCTTGGTATATTCACTCCGGATGCCACAATTAACTTTATTTCTGAATTGGGTCTTATATTTTTAATGTTTATGGCCGGTTTAGAAGTTAAACTCTCAGAATTCAAAAAATCCGGATCCCAACTTTTTTTGCTTTCCTTGGTTAATGGTTTGGTTCCCTTTGTTGTCGGCGTTGCTATTGCTTACTATTACGGATATTCTTCTTTGACTTTGCTTCTTTTGGGTACCGTTTTTGTATCCTCTTCTGTTGCTGTTGTAATTCCTACTTTGGAAGCAAATGATCTGTTTAACCTAAGAATAGGCAAAGCAGTTATGATCACAAGTATTATCCAGGATGTGATCAGTTTGATTATGCTTTCCATTCTTCTTAGGAGTATAAAGCCCGTTAGTAATTTACCTTTTTACTTTTTTTACCCTGCTTTGTTTGTTGCGATGGTTTCGTTGAGGTTTCTTTTACCTAAAATTCAGAGTTTTGTCTCTTCTTTGACGCCAAAGAACGACACTTTTCAGGATCAACTTCGTTCCGTCTTCTTTGTTTTAGTAGGAACTGTTCTTATATTTGAATTGTTGGGTTTACATCCTATCACTGGTGGTTTCTTTGCCGGCTTGGTGTTGTCGGAGACTATAGATGATGAAGTTTTGAAAGCTAAGATACGGGCTTTAAGTTATGGCTTTTTCATACCCACTTTTTTTGTATATATAGGAACACAGACAGATATATCTTTAATTTTTGACGTGGGAGAATCACTTCCTTTAATACTGCTTGTGGTTTTTGGTTCTATTTTTTCGAAGCTCTTTAGCGGATGGTTGGGAGCCTGGTTGGTAGGTTTTAACCTTTCGGAAGGGTTGTTTTTTGGAGCTTCCTCAGTTCCTCAACTCTCTACAACTTTGGCGGTCGCATATACTGCTAAATCCGTTGGTTTGATGGATGATAAGTTAATCACGTCTCTTGTCGTATTGAGCATGGTCAGTACTTTGGTGGGCCCTTTTCTGATGGTCTTTTTCAGGGAAGCAGAGTTTTTGAATTTGGTAAGAGAAGAGTCAGGCTTATTTAGAAAAATCTTCCCTGTAAAAAGCAAGAAACTATAATAATTTAAGTCTCTTTGTATGTCATGTTATAATACTCCTGCTGAGGTAAGAAACTACAACTTTAATTGTGTTCTTCAGTTTGTGGTTTAGATTTGTGATGCAAATCAGGATGCCAATGATAATAAATTGGTAAAGTATTGACTTTCCGAATCTTAGTTGGTATCTTCCTTATTGCTAGAGCTTAGGGTTTATTTCTCTAGAATTATTTTTAAATCTTTGGTTTTAGTGATTCAAGGTTGCTTTTCAGCGCTTGATAAAAGTCCAAGATGTTTTAGACATTTTGGAGGTCTGTAAGAATTTTCTTGCAGTAGTTTTAAAAATGTTTATCTTATTAAGCATTGCACATTGACAATTTTAAATATAGAGCAAATCGTTTGTGCTTTTAGGAACTCACTTTTACAAGTTTTTAAACTTGTACCATAGAGTCGAGGGACTGAAAGCAAAAAGAATGTTTTTTTGAGAATTTGATCCTGGTTCAGGATTAATGCTAGTGGTGTGCATAAGGTATGCAAGTTGAACGGTCCCGCTTCGGCGGGATAGTGGCGAACGGCTGAGTAACACATAGGAATCTACCCCTAACTCGAGAATAATTCATCGAAAGATGAACTAATACTCGATGTGGAGGAAACTCTAAAGATTTATCGGTTAGGGACGAGCCTGTGGCCTATCAGCTAGTTGGTGAGGTAAAGGCTCACCAAGGCTATGACGGGTACCGGAACTGAGAGGTTGTACCGGCAGAGGGGCACTGAGACACGGGCCTCACTCCTACGGGAGGCAGCAATCGGGAATCTTGCGCAATGGACGAAAGTCTGACGCAGCGACACCATGTGAAGGATGAAGGCCTTCGGGTTGTAAACTTCTATTAATAAAGCACCGGCTAACTACGTGCCAGCAGCAGCGGTCAAACGTAGGGTGCAAGCATTATCCGGATTTACTGGGCGTAAAGAGTTCTGTAGGCGGTAATATAAGTTGGAGGTTAAATCTTTCGGCCTAACCGAAAGACTGCTTTCAATACTGTATTACTAGAGCCAGCTAGGGGACAGTGGAATTCGTAGTGGAGCAGTGAAATGCGTTGATATTACGAGGAACACCAAGGGGGAAGCCAACTGTCTGGGGCTGTGCTGACGCTGAGAGACGAAAGCGTGGGGAGCAAAACGGATTAGATACCCGTGTAGTCCACGCCGTAAACTATGCCTGCTAGATACTTGGTTTTTATAACTGAGCGTCAAAGCTAACGCGTTAAGCAGGCCGCCTGGGGAGTATTGCCGCAAGGTTGAAACTCAAAGGAATTGGCGGGGACCCGCACAAGCGGTGGAGCATGCTCTTTAATTGGTTGCTAACCCAAGAACCTCACCCAGTCTTGACATGTTTGTAGTAGGAATCCGAAAGGTGACCGATCTTAAATTTATTTAAGAAGCATACACAGGTGTTGCATGGCTGTCGTCAGCTCGTACCGTGAGGCGTACCCTTAAGTGGGTTAACGAGCGCAACCCCTACTGCTAGTTGTATCACTTTAGCGGAACTGCCATCGTAAGATGGAGGAAGGTGGGGACGACGTCAAGTCGGTATTGCCCTTATGACTGGGGCTAGAAGCATGCTACAATGGTGCGTACAGAGAGCAGCGATACTGTAAGGTAGAGCTAATCTTTAAAACGCATCTCAGTTCGGATTGAAGTCTGCAATTCGACTTCATGAAGTTGGAATCGCTAGTAATCGTCGGTCAGCAATACGACGGTGAATACGTTCTCGGGTCTTGCACACACTGCCCATCACATCAGCAAAGCTGAGGTCACCTGAAGTACCTTCACTTAGAGGGTCCCATGGTGAAATCAGTGATGAGGGTGAAGTTGTAACAAGGTAGCCGTAGGGGAATCTGCGGCTGGATCACCTCCTTTCTAAGGAGTAAAAATGTGCTTTTGACTGGCAGGTGCTTTTTTATATGAATTTATAAAAAAGTCTGTTGGAAAATAAAGTACCTACCAAGTGCAAAGAATTTCGTAAGAGATTTTTTGCCATGGAATACGTGCAAGCGTTTTCTATGATGATTATCCCTAAATTACTTGGTCAGTAGAGCTGTTGTAACTCACACACAGCTTTGGGAGGGTTTTCGAATGAGCCGTTTGTGTATTCAAATTTGATACACAACAGAAATTCGTACATGAGCATTCTTTTTGCTTTTGGTTTCTTGAAGATCCCATAAATGAACAAACGAATAAGATTACCCACCGTCAGGTGGGTTTTTTTGTGTCAATTTTTGATCGGTTTTTACAGTTGATTTTTAAGTGGTTGAAGTATGCTAATCCTTTATTTATTCACGAGATTATTGAAGATCTGAGGGGCCATTTTTATTACAATAAATATGAAAGAGGTTAGGGCAATCACTCTTACTATTACATTCACGGCTTCTTGAACGGATCGGATGTTTAGTAATCTATTTAGGCTTAACAAAGTAGCTAGGAACAAAGGTATTAAGATTTTTTGAATGGTTCTACTTTTTGCTGGATCCATTGTGGGTTAATTTTAACTTAAAATCTGTATTTAGAAAATGTAATAAAGATTAGTATAATTAATGATTTAAATACCGCCCGAATGGGTTAGATGTGCTTTTCTTTTGGTGGGCGTTCATGGACTCGAACCATGGACCTCTCCCTTATCAGAGGAGTGCTCTAACCAGCTGAGCTAAACGCCCTTAAAAACTTGTACTCAAGTTTTTATGGTGATCAAAATGTGAGCATGCTTATGCGAACATTTTGAACTCCTAACAAGTTCACAGAACTTGTACGATATATCTATGGTGATCAAAACGCAGCAAGGCTACTTTGATGCTAGTCCTTAGGCGTAAGGACCTGCATATAATAGCATACCTAGCTAACTTCACCAATATATAACATCTATTTCCACACTTTATTAATTTGAATCTTCGCTCTCCTTGTTCTTACGTAGCTTAACCAATCTCTGCTTGGTTTTCGCTTTTTACCACCCACTTTTATTTTGACTGTGTCCCCGGTTCTCAGTTCATGATTTAGCTTTACAATCTTGTTGTTCACAAAAGCACCAGCACATCTGTTTCCGATTTCCGTGTGCACTGTATAGGCAAAATCTATTATGGTAGCGCCTTTGGGAAGTTCTATTATATCTCCCTTAGGTGTAAATGTATAAATTCTATTTTTAAAAGGTGTACTTGGTATATACTCTTTTTTTTCCGAAATTTCCCAAAAATTTAGATCTTTAAACCACTCCGGATGTGTTTTCAGATACTTTTTAAACTCTTGTACTGCCTTTGACTTGGCTCCTTTATCCCCAAGTTTATACAAAAGATGCGAGCTAATCCCGAATTCTGCTTGTTTATGCATTTCATGAGTGCGGATTTGTATCTCTGCAACAAAATCTTCATCTATTTCAAAGGCATTTTGTATAGATTGATATCCTGTTGGGCGGGGATTTTCTATGTAATCATTTCTTTCCTCGGGAAGATCTTCCCACAATTGCTTAAGCAGGTTTTCTACCAAGTAACACTCTTCCACAGTCCCAACTATGATTCTAAAAGCAAACAAATCATAGATTTTTTCTAGCTTTGAGCCTATATCTTTCTTTTCTTTCTTATATCTTTGGATTTTTTTATGAAGGCTATAAAGGCTTTTAGTCCTATATTGAACTTGAAAATTACTCAATCCTTGTTCTTCAAGTATTTCTTTTAAGAATTTTTCAACTTCTTGGAAGATTTTCTTGGTTCCCCAGGTTCTTTTCTTAATAATTTGATTTAAGGTGAAGTATTTTTCCGGCCGAAGAATTTTAAAAGCAGTGTCCTCCAGGTCTTTAGCGATTTGAGATACACCTAGTACTTTTGCTAGGGGGGCGTAAAGGTGTAGAGCTTTCATTGCTGCGTCATTTCTGCCTTCTTTATCTAAAGCCCAAGAATTTTCAAGGGAGTGTAATTTGTCCACAGTTCTGATTATTAAAGCTCGTACATCCTCTACTAAACTTACAAAAGTCTGCATTAGATACCTTTCATTTTCTTCTTGCAAGGAATCGATTCTGATATCAACTTCTGTGAGTTTTTTGTACTTTTTCAATAAATCTGCTGATGATTTGTCCAGCGCTTTTACACTATCTATTATTTTTTCTTTTTCCTTGGGATTATCTAGGGCATGATGCATAATTGCTGTAATCAAAGTGTTTTCTTCTTTTATTCCATATTTTCTCAGCCTTTGGACTATTTCAAGCGCATGTTCATAGTAAGTTTCGCCTGACAAGCGAGTTTTACCTGCATAAGCTTCTTTTGCGAGTTTTTTTGCTTTTTTAAGTGACATTGCACGTGGATTATACCTCAAACAATAGCAGCCTCTATTTTTAGAGGTTTTTTTGTTTCATTATTAAAGAGAGCTGCTTATCTATCCCAATGTGCTAGAATTTTTACTGCATGAATGTAGTTTTTATATCTAGCGCCACATCTGATAGTGCCGGAGGAGACGCACGTGTTGCACGTGAGTTGTCTAAGAGTATTTCTGTAAATAACAAGGTTTTATTGGTTCTCTCAGGAGAAAAAACCTGTCATACAGTTATGAATGATAAATTTTCTAAATTTGAAATCTCAGGCAAAAGAAAAGGGGATGTTATTTTGCCTACAATGAATCCCGCGAAGCTTACTGCTCTTTCGAAGACCCTAAAAAAATTTAATCCAGATATTATTCACTTTCATGATCAGGGACCTGCCTCTTTTGTTGTTTTAATTTGGGCCTTGAAGAATAAGGTTCCAACTGTTTTTACTTCGCATACTTTACCTTCCGAGGTAATATCTTTTGGTCTAGTTGAGTTATTTCCTAAAGCGCATCCGCTATTCGATAATAGATTTTTTAATACTTATTTAGATCTTTTTCTAAAACGTTCTTCAGCCATAGTTGCAATAAATGATTCGGTTTTGGAAGATTTGGCCGATTATGATTTAGAAACTCCAATTTATAAAATTCCCAATGGTAGAAACTTGAGTCATTATAATTCTGTTTCTTACGCAGATATCAATGAAACTCCCAAGAAGCTTTTATTTGTAGGCTATTTGACCAAGAGAAAGAATCAAGGTTTTTTACTCGATGTTATGGATTGCCTTCCTCGAGATTCCTTTGTACTGGATTTAGTAGGGGTTTCGCTTGGGGATAAGTATGGGGATTTGTTGAAAGAAAAAGCTGCCGATTTGAACCTGCCTGTTAACTTTCTGGGCAAGATCTCACATGAAAAAATTCCCGCTATTTTAGAAAAGACTCATTTTTTTACCTCCGCATCCTTAATGGAGGTACAGAGTTTGGTAATTTTAGAAGCTTTAGCATCAGGTACTCCGGTTATTTCTCTTAATAATGAGACTACTTCTGAGTTTATAGATGATTCAGTTGGCTATAATTTTGAAACTAATGTCTCTCCGGAAAATTTTGCAAACAAAGTGAAAGAATTAGCTAATCTGCCTCTAGAAAAGTATAAGAGAATGTGCACTTCTTCCCGGAAAAAAGTTTCCCATTTAGATTGGTCAAATATTGCAAATCAAACTCTCGCTATGTATGAAGAGGTTATAAGGCATAAATCTTCTTATAAAAGCCTTAATGGTGTAAGGCGTTTTCTTAAAGGTATTGACATCACTTTGTTTGAGTGATATCTTATGTATGCGATCTGTAAGGAATGGAAGTTAACTTCTCCACTCTAGGAGAAGCTCTGATTTTTTCAATATAATAGTTTAATAGTGATTTAGCTCAAGAAGTGCAGGGCACTTCTCTTGGGTGCAAATGAATGCTACGCATTACATTTGGTACCAAAAAGTCTCTTGAACGGGACATTTTAGGGCTCGTAGCTCAGTTGGCTAGAGCATCGCATTTGCATTGCGGAGGTCGCGGGTTCGAGTCCCGCCGAGTCCACCAGAAAAAATCGCGTTAGCATTTTTTCTGCGCTTAACAAAATACGAGCGGGAGAGAGCATTTTGTTATGCCTAAAAGGTTTTGCTTTGGAAAACCTTTTAAGAAGCTTTTAGTTAGTATAAGGGTGAGTGGAGGTTTTGCATGGGCTGTACAAGTTGAGAATCAACTTGTACAACTGTACAAAGGAACAGCCTTTGTACTGACGTCAAAGTAGCTGCTTTACTACGACACGCTCGAAAGAGAGGAGTTTAAGTTTTGATCGAGTGTGATACAATGTCATCTGCTTGGGAAGTAGGATGTTCTTGGACTTAATAATCTTTAATAATTAAAGGTTATTAGATTTAAGAGCTTCCTTTTGAGGAGGTTCTTTAAGGTAGAAAGTTTTTGCTTTCCACCATTGATGTCAAAAATGCTAAAGCGATTTTTGACAGGAGTCCAAAATACTTCGCTTGAGTATTGTCTTGGAAAGATAAATCTTTCCAATTAAAATTAATAAGAAAGCTCGTATTTTGGTCACTAGGAAGTGTAAAAAGTTTCTACGAAACTTTTTAAGCACAACGAAATGCTCGCGTAAGTATGCTCGCATTTACGTTGAGTTTTTAAAGTTCGCTGAAGCTTCACTTTAAAAGCACTTTGAAAACTGAGTAAATAGCACAAGTGAATGTTGGTACATTACATTTGAGCAGAAAATTTCTTTTGAAAATTTCTGTTTCATGGTAATTGCGCTATATTCACTTGTAAAGTTCAATTGTATTTATGCATTCTTTTGAGTGCATAAACATCGAAGTATGCAGATTCTAACCCAATCTGTATGCAACAACGTAATGCAACGCATTACTGTTGAATGTCTGGATAATAATTCAGACAATAAACTAAAAAGATACTCAATGTGCATGGTGAATGCCTTGGGTCTTGATGTCGACGAAGGACGTGCCAGGCTGCGATAAGCCTCGAGAAGCTGTCAAGAAGCGTTATACTCGGGGATTTCCGAATGGGGAAACCCACCCTGATTTTGTCAGGGTATCCTTTATGGAAATTCTGCATTCGTGCAGGACATAAGTAAAGAGAAGAAAAGCCGGTGAACTGAAACATCTTAGTAGCCGGAGTAACAGATACTAAATTAAGCATTTCCCTAGTAGCGGCGAGCGAAAGGGAACCAGTCCAAACTCAGAAACTATTTTTTGAGGGTTAGGGAACTCTATGCCTTTAAGGCAGAGAAGTTAGAAAATCTTTTGTAGGAGAATCTTCCTGGAAAGTGGAGCCAAAGAGGGTAATAGCCCCGTAAACGAAACAAAAGATCTTCTCGAGTTGCCCAGAGTAACACGAGACACGTTAACCTCGTGTGAAAGAAGCAGGCCCACCTGCTAAGACTAAACACATCAAGACACCGATAGAGAACTAGTACCGTAAGGGAAAGGTGAAAAGAACCCCGGATAGGGGAGTGAAATAGAACCTGAAACCGTGCACAGTCAAGCTGATAGAGCCCGCTCGATTTATCGAGCCGGGTGATATTGTGCCTATTGAAAAATGAGCCAGCGAGTTAATTGTACGTGCAAGCTTAAGCGATTTAGTCGCGTACGCGTAGGGAAACCGAGTCTTAACGGGCGATAAGTACGTGCAATTAGACCCGAAGCCAAGTGAGCTAACCATGAGCAGGGTGAAGCCTTTCGAGAGAAGGGTGGAGGCCCGAACCGATGTATGCGGAAAAATGCTCGGATGACTTGTGGTTAGGGCTGAAACGGTAATCGAACTTGGCGATAGCTGGTTCTCCCCGAAATATATTTGGTATAGCCTTGATCTGATAGGGTTTGCGAGGTAGAGACACTGAAAAGAGATTAGGCGCTTTTGCGTACTAACTCTTACCAAACTCCGAATGCGCAAATCCTTTGATCGGGAGTCAGTTCTAGGGAGCAAGTTCCTAGCGCGAAAGGGAAACATCCCAGACCATCAGTTAAGGTCCCAAATCTTTGCTTAGTGAGAAAGGAAGTAAGGTTGTTTAGACAGCTAGGAGGTTAGCTTAGAAGCAGCAAACCTTTAAAGAAAGCGTAACAGCTCACTAGTTAAACGGCCTTGCGCCCAAAATTTAACGGGACTCAAGCGAAGAACCGACACTATGGTTTTGTCATGTCTTCGGATATGGCAGAAGGTAGGGGAGCATTGATGTCATTCAAACTCTTATTTTTGGATTTATCCGAAAATGTTTTTGAATATAGCTGTGAAGATAGATCTGCGAGGACTATTGGAGCGTCATCAAGTGAGAATGCTGGCATGAGTAACGAGAAGGTGGTGAAAACCCACCTCGCCGAAAGTCTAAGGGTTCCTCCGCTATGTCAGTCATCGGAGGGTTAGCCGGTCCTAAGGTGAGGCCGAAAGGCGTAACTAATGGATAGCAGGTTAATATTCCTGCGCTACTAAAAAACCGTTTTTACCAATGGAGGGACGGAGTTTGATAGGCTGGGCTCATTATGGATTTGAGTCCCGAAGGCAAGTCAGTCTGTACAGGCAAATCCGTACAGGCGTTTATACGAGCCGGGGGAAAAGCACCGAGAGGTGTTATTCAGTTGCGTTAAGCTCCCAGGAAAAGCTTCTAGGGAGGTTTTTTAGTATCCGTACCGCAAACCGACACAGGTAGACAAGTAGAGAATACTAAGGCGAACGAGAGAATCGTGGCCGAGGAACTAGGCAAATTACATCCGTAACTTAGGGAAAAGGATGCCCTACGCTTAATTGTGTAGGGGGCACAGAAATGGCTCAAGCGACTGTTTATTAAAAACACAGGTCTCTGCTAAACTCGCAAGAGGAGGTATAGGGGCCGACACCTGCCCAGTGCCTGTAAGTTAAGACTTGAGGTGATTTCCCCTCTTTGGAGTGGAATGAGCTTTAGGTTCAAGCTCAGGTGAACGGCAGCAGTAACTATAACTGTTCAAAGGTAGCGTAATCCCTTGTCGAATAATTATCGACCCGCACGAAAGGTGTAACGACTTGAGCACTCTCTTAGTCACGAACTCGGTGAAATTGAACTACCGGTAAAGATGCCGGTTAACTGTTGCTGGACAGAAAGACCCCGTGGAGCTTTACTGTATTCTGACATTGGTGCGTGCTATTAACTGTGTAGAGTAGGAGGGAGTTTACCCCGTTTAACGACTGGGTAGACATCAATGAAACACCTCTCTTTTAATAGTGCAAGCCTAACTGTTCCCTGTAACCCAGGGAGAGGACAATGTTTGGAGGACAGTTTATCTGGGGCGGATTCCTGCTAAAAGGTAACGCAGGAGCACAAAGGTTCCCTTGTCCCGGATGGAAATCGGGATGTAAGCGTAAAGGTATATGGGAGCTTGACTGCAAGACATACAAGTCGCGCAGATACGAAAGTAGGTCTTAATGATCTTCCGTGAGCCTAGTGGTAGGCCCGGAACTTATCGGATAAAAGTTACCCCGGGGATAACAGGCTAATAGTGCCCGAGCGCCCACAGCGGCGGCACTGTTTGGCACCTCGATGTCGACTCGTCTTATCCTGGGGCTGGAGAAGGTCCCAAAGGTTGGACTGTTCGTCCATTAAAAAGGCGCGTTAGTTGGGTTTAGAGCGTCGTGAGACAGCTCGGTCCCTTTCCGCAACAGTCGTTTAGTCCTGAGAGGAGTCATTCTTAGTACGAGAGGACCAGAATGAACGAACCTCTAGTGTACCAGTTGTTCCGCCAGGAGCATCGCTGGGTAGCTACGTTCGGACGTGATAAGCGCTGAAAGCATCTAAGCACGAAGCACACCTCAAGATTAGGACTTTCCCCGTTAGGGGATGCAACTCCTGGGAGATTACCAGGTTAATAGGCTGTAAGTGTAAGCCCCGCAAGGGGTGCGTAGATATCATCTTTGTTGAATTTGATCTTAGAAATGAGCTTGCTCATGTAAAAGTGAAGAAGATACTTTACGATGATTCTCAGCTGAGCAGTACTAATGTTGCACATCTTTTTAGTCTAAAGTGTTATCAAACGCTTTGGAAAGTCAACAAGTATGTGAGGTATTGAATTGTTACTGACTAGATCCAGATGGATATAGGCAGCTATCGATGACACACATATAATGAACGCTTATTTACTCAGTTTTTAGAGTGTTTTGGGAAAAAGCACTTTTGACAAAAGAATAGCTTGTAACCATCATCTCGGTGGCGATAGCGGTAGGGAACCACCTCTTTCCATTCCGAACAGAGAAGTTAAACCTATCAGCGCTGAAAATACTAGGCCATGTGCCTGGGAAGATAGGTCGTCGCCGGGATAATGATTATAAGCGGGATTAGGAACTGCTAATGGGTTTGTCGCTTTGTTGTTAGCAGAACCTTTAAATGCGAATTATCGCATTAAAAAGTAAAAATTTAATCAAAGCGAGAATTTATATTATGTCAAAAGCAAGAAAAGTCCATACAGAATCATCTGTAATGGAAAAACTTTTAGAAGAAAAAGGTATTCAAGTTAAGCAATTTCATCCCGGAGAATTAGTAGAAGGGATAGTTATAAGTGTTTCCCACGATCAGGTTTTGTTGGATATTGGTGCTAAAGCTGAGGGTGTAGTTACCTCATCTGAAATGGGAGACAGTATTTTTAGTTCAAAGACTCTAGAGCCCGGTGATACCGTTCTAGCAGCTGTAGTTCAGCCCGAAAATAGTCAGGG
>CAZWYL010000005.1:24013-44249 GCA_964638225.1 uncultured Candidatus Saccharibacteria bacterium | reverse complement strand
TCCAAGGCTTTTTAGCAAAGGAACAGTACATACATTAATTCTCAGTATACTACAAGTTTTTTGCTATCTTTTTTGAACTTTAAGCTAGGCTACTTAGAGTTTGAGCTGGTGAGTATCCTTATTTTTTATGATGAGGTAGAGTATTTGCGCCTTCTTTTTGAATTGTTTATTATGAATGTAGTAGTTTATTTTAAGGGAGGAATTTTATGTTTTCAGTTAGCAATGGAGAAAAGCAAAAGGATCAAATCAAGCAATCAGAAGGTTCCCAGGAAGTTTTGGATACTGTTGAGGAAGTTGAGGAACTAGAAAGAGAATATCAAGCTCGTGCAAAGAAAGCGGTAGAAGATTGGAAAAGTTATGAAGACCGTATTTCTGCAGATGAGGAAGTGATTTTTGGGGATTTAGATGAAGATGAGGAAGTAATGGTGGTGGTTTCTCAGCGCGATAAAAATCCCGGAGATCCTTCTCAATTGGCCTTGTTGAAGATTAGACACGCTGATGAAGACAATCTGGGGGTTGAAGTTTACACCCGTAGTTTTAAGTTTAAGAGAGAATCTTCGGGGGGAAGTGTTTCAGGGATTGTAGATTTGGATAATTACGAGAAATTTTTAGATTCCTTCTCCTCTGAAGTTTCTGCAGCTTCTTATATACATAGGGAATTACCCAATGGAGGTGAACTAAGATTTTTAGACAGGAAGGGCGATTTACTTGGTAGTGTTTCAGAATCTGAGTTTCCTATGGAGGATTTTAGAACTAAAAAGGTAAGGGTCACCCGGGTTCCCACAAGAACACATCATACAATCTACGAAGAGAATCAGGGTGAAATTACAGTTTCAACAGGAGAGGATTACACTATTCTGGAAGATATTAGTCATGATATTTTGCCTGAAGGCTTTAAAAAGGCTGATGAGGCCTGGATTGTAGCAGCTAAAAAGAATGCTTCAGAATAAAATAAATTTATAAAGCGATTTTTTAAATTTATTCTTTATATTCTCGTTTAAAAATCTATAATTTTTTTGGTTCTTCTTTCCCGAGTTTTTTGCCAATTAATTAATTCCTGTGGTGCAGGCCATAATTCATGGTGACGTTTAAAATGACCTTCACCGATCCAATTAAGATATAATGCTTCAACATGTGTGGAATTTTTGGATACATAGGTAAGAAAAATGCCGCAAAGAATATTATTAGAGGACTAAAGAGATTAGAGTACCGTGGCTATGATTCTTGGGGTATCGCGGTAATTAATGATGGGGAGATTGACGTTACAAAGCAGGTAGGAGCTATTGGCGAGCTGGAATCTGATAATTGGCCCGATTCGCATTTAGGAGTAGGTCATACACGTTGGGCCACGCACGGCGGAGTAACAGAGGTTAACGCCCACCCGCACTACTCTACAGATAAATCTTTTGTGCTTGCTCAAAACGGAATTGTAGAAAATTACCAGGAGTTAAAAAAGGCCTTAAAAGAGAAAGGTTATAAGTTTGTTTCGGAGACCGATACAGAAGTGATAGTCAGGTTGGTTGAAGATAAATTGAAAAAGGTTAAAGATCTGAGAGAAGCTGTAAGACTAGCTTTTTTGGATTTAGAGGGCAGGAACACAATTATCCTTCTAAGTTCTACAGGAAAATCCAAAGTGAAAGATTACGTTGTTGCAATAAGGAATGGCTCGCCTTTAGTTGTAGGTGTGGGGGATGGAGAATTCTTTTTTGCCTCCGACACTTTATCCTTTGCCGATAAAACTGACAAAGTTATTTTTGTTAATGATTTTGAAATGGTTGAATATCAAGAGGGGAAAATAGGTATTTTTGATGTTGAGTCTTCGGAGGAGAAAGAATATGAAGTTGAAGAAATAGATCATACTGAAGTGAAAATTGATAGAGAAGGTTACGATCATTTTATGCTAAAAGAGATAGTGGAGCAGAAGGATACTGTAAGAAATGCGGTCCAATACAGCAGGGAGGACTTGAGACCTCTTTTGGAAGCTATAAAGAATTCTGAAGTACTGTATACGGTAGGGGCTGGTACTGCCAGCTATGAGGCAGGCCAAGCGGCCTATTTTTTCAGAAAAATTTCTGGAAGAAGAGCAGTAGAACTAAAAGCATACGAGATAGACAGCTATTTGGATTTATTCTCCGAAAAGGATTTGATAATAGCGTATAGCCAAAGCGGCGAGACAGCTGATACGATTGAGGCTCTAGAAAAGGCAAAGAGTAGGGGCGTAAGGGCGGGAAGTATCGTTAATATGATGGGATCCACCATAACGAGAATGTCTGATTTTCCCTATTTTGTTAGGTCAGGGCCTGAAATCTGTGTTGCATCGACTAAAGCTTTTTCAGCCAAGTTATCTTGGTCTTTGTTAGTAGCGTATTCACTTGTTGATAGGTACGATGATGTACAAAAGGCGATTTACGATTTATCTGAACAATTACAGGGTTATTTTACCGAAGAGCGGTTTAAGAAGATTAAAAATATTGCGGAAAGACTGCGAGAGAAAAAGCACGCTTTTATCTTGGGAAAGGGTAAAAATTATTATCTAACTTTAGAGGCTGCCTTGAAAATAAAGGAGATTTCTTATCTTCACGCGGAGGGATTTGCGGCCGGCGAGTTAAAGCACGGGGTTATTGCTCTGGTTGAAGAAGGTACTCCTGTTTTCGCTTTGATAGACGAAGACGATTATCGCCGGGATATACTTTCCGCAGTTGCTGAAGTTAAGGCCAGAGGTGCTTGGACTTTAGGTGTGGGACAGGTTGGCAATGATCTTTTTGACGATTTTTTGAAAACTCCTTCAGCGAGTTTAGCAACGTGTGTGGGAAGTATCATTCCCTTTCAACTTCTAGCTTATTTTTTGGCACTGGGTTATGGGTATGATCCTGACAAGCCCAGAAATTTGGCAAAAAGTGTTACTGTGAAGTGAGTTTCTAAGCTCTGGCGGTGGGAGAATAACTAAGGCTAGTATTAGATTTTGTGCTAAAATTTGTACATGAAGTGCCCTCAATGTAATGAACAGCCCATTAGTTTTTTAAGATTTATATTGAAGTTTAATCAGACTAGGATTGTATGCAGCTCATGTGGAGCTAAACTGAAGGGGAACAGATTATTACGCGTTTTATTTTATTCTGCCTTACTTTTTGGAATAGCTTCCGGACTCTCGATAATTTTTTTGGAAAACTTCTTTGATTTGGGCTACGTAAAAACTCTAGCAATTTTTCTCGGGATTATTGTTATTTTAGGTGTTCCTCTGGAAATTTTGGTTTGGAAACATGCCGAATATGAGTTAGAAGTTTCTGAATAAGTTTTAAACAGGGAAAAGCTAAATCGGAATGTAAGTAGGCCTGTAATGTCTATGTTAAAGTGTATTTATGCAATGTATACTAAATAAATTTATTCATTACGTAAGGACTCATCCTGAAAAGTGTTTCTTAATACTCTTAGTAGTTTCAACAATCTTTTTGAGATTTAAAAATTTAGGTTATTCAGAGTATTCCACGGATGAGCCCGGCGCTTTTTTGTTTAAGGGGGAGGAGGCAACTGAGACTACAAGAGAATTTATTTTAAGACAAAGGAAAGGCCCCATGCAGGTTATAGTTGCTTATATCCCTTATCTTCTAACAGGTTCGTATCAGAACGAGCTTGCAATGAGGATTCCTTTTGCTCTTTTTAATGGCGGTGCTGTCATACTTTTCTATTTTTTAATTAAGCGTTTGACCGAAAATAAGAAAGTGGCCTTTATTGCTGCCTTTCTTTTGAGTTTTAATGGGTTTATAGTGGCATTTGGGAGGATTGTACAGTATCAAAGCCTGAATTTGTTTTTCTCAATTTTGGCGGTCTATCTTTATACTACGTTGTTGTATCCTGCAGAGAAAAATAAGATAAAAAGAACTGCCGCGGGCTCCCTTGCTCTTGCACTTTCAATTTTATCTCACTGGGATGCCCTCTACTTCTTTCCTGTAATTGCAGCAGTATTTTTAAAATTTCTCTTTGATAAGAATTACAAAACACATTATAAGTTTCTTCTTGTGGTATGTAATCTCTTGGTTGGAGCTTTAATTCTGACGCCTTTTATGGTTCCTTATGTTCGCAGCTATCAGCAGAATGTTGAGAATCAATCATATTTTAGTACTCGCGTTGATTTTGAACCAAAATTTGACAGGTCCCTGGATCTAAGAAGAATTATTTTGTATAACCCCTTTTTAGTGGTTGAAACTTATGTGATTCTGGGGCTTTTAGGATTTTTTTATGATGTTGCATCGGTTTTTTTAAAGAAGCTACGGCATAAGTTTTCGGGGTTTTTTGCCGTGTGGTTTATTGTAGTTGCTTTGTTATTTCTTTTTGTCATAGGTTATCCGGGGACTCATATTTATAATTTTCTCATTCCATCAGCTGTGCTTACTTCGTTTGGTTTTTTGGCCTTGGGAAGGGCTTTATCGGCGAATTCTACACTAACAAGTTTAAAGCCTGTGCTAAATATCTTAATCGTTTTTCTATTGGTATTTTTCTTTTGCCAGTCACATCAAGTATTTGTTGATTATAAAGATGAATATCCTTGGAATCAGGTTACAATTTTTACCTTTAAGACACGCGGCTACTCACATGAAGATGTTGAAGTGCAAAGGAATTTACTTGGCTTTCCTATGAATCGTGGGTGGAAAAAAGTGAATGAATTTATAAACGAGGAAAACGCGAGACGCGGCAAGGATCTCCCTTACTATACGAATGATGAGAAATCTATCACAAATTTTTACATGGATGCTTCTTATTCCAAGAGTTCTCGTCCTTATTATGCTGTTGGTATAAAAAATCCCTATAATTTTGTAACAGATTACAAATTTTCTCAAATAAGCGGTAAGAGAACACTCACGAAAATAAAGGTTAATGGGGAAACAAGAGCTCAAATTTTTATGGTTGAGGAGAGAGATTGAACTAACTTCAGTTGTTTGGGACCGCCTTGGAAATTCCAAGTTTTTTCTTGTTTCCGAGTTTCAGTAGTTCTTCAGGTGAATCAAAAAGGAAATCAGGATTGTAGGATTCCAGAAGCTCTTTATCATTGTATCCCCAGGTTACCGCAGCAACGTCTACACCAGCTTTTTTTGCACTCACAATATCTCTTACTTCATCACCCACATAAATTACTTTATCTTTTTCCAGTTTGTATTTTTTAATAGTTTTTTTGATTGTTTTGGTTTTTCCGAAGATGCCGGGCGCTGAAATAATAAAGTCAAAAACCTTGAGGTCAAATTCTTCCAGAAAGGGCTCTACGTTTTCTTTAGAATTAGTGGTTATGGTTCCTAATTTTATTTTCTGCTCGAAAAGTTGTCTCAATACTTCGGGTATTCCCTCAAAGGGTTCGGTACCATCCATTCTTTTTGTGAACAGTTTTTGCCCTTTTTTCACCAGAGAGGGGATTCTCCAAGGCATAATTCTAAACTTTTTTATTAACGCTTTTGCTCCTTTTTGACGAAATTCCTGGACATTTTCTTTAGTTAGATTTTCCTTACCTATATCTGCACTCATTTCATCGAGTATTTCAAGGAAAACATTGAATGTGTCGGCAATTGTTCCATCGAAATCGAAAAGTATGGTTTCGTACATACTTTCATAATACATACTTTTGGAATCTGTTGTAAATTTTAGGGAGTTGTTGAAGTTCATTGTAGCAGTAACTTTAGTTTATGGTGCTATTATGGTTTCTTTCGTTTAGTTGTTCGCTGGGAAAAGCAAACAGCAGAAATTAACATGATATCTGCTATACTTTACTTATGGCCAAACCACATCAAAATGCAACTTTAATTTGCAGCATACTTTCCGTAGTAGCTTTTTTAGGAATCCTCTTTGGATTAATCTTTTCAAATCCGCTAATTCCAATTGTGTTGCTTATACCAACCGCAATTTACGAAGTCTATCGCACTGAAGGTAAGAGCACTAAGGCAGCATCAATAGGTATGTTGGTTTTGCTTATACTTTCTTTAGCTTTTGTAATTTTTGGAGTAAATTTTGATTTAGCTGATTTTTTAGGGAGATCCTCTACATATGTTCGTGGTTACAGAGTTCCTTTTGGAGATATTCAGGTAATAAGTCCTACTTTGATGGCGGTCTTGTCGGTAGTTTTAATGACAAATACGAGAGGAAAATACACGCGTTGGCTAGCGGGTATAATTTTTGTTACCGCTTTTGCGATAATTTACACCGTAGATCCCAAGGTTTTTGAGGAATTGATCAAACTAGCTGTAAATGAAGGCATGAGGAAACTATAGTTTTCTAATATATTTTTTTATTTTCAATAATTGGTTCTTTTCCTGGGTTCTGCTCTTATACTAGTAATAGTACGTGTTTTCTATTTGATCGATTTTATCTGTAATTCTCTTAGTTTAAATTCTCAGCTTATTTTCAACTTTCTTCTTTAAAATCTCATCTAGTATTACCAAGTTTTTGAAGGGGGTGAAAAAGTATGGATAAGAAAACACTAGTATTGGGAGTATCTGCCTTAGCATTAGGAGGTTTTTTTATGTATCCGAAGGCAGTCGAAGCATATCAAGGAAATTTTGGGGAACCTGGGCCAAACTGCACCGGTGAACGACATGAGGCAGTAACACAAGCATTTGAGAATAACGACTACAATGCCTGGAAGGAGCAGATGAATGGTAGGGGAAGGGTTTCTGAAGCTATTACCGAAGATAACTTTGGACGCTTCGCTGAAGCACATAAATTGGCTTCAGAAGGAAGAACAGAAGAAGCTGCCGCAATTCGTGAAGAATTGGGGTTAGGATTAAGAGCGGAAAACGGAAACGGACATAGGAGAGGAAATAGGGGAGATGGATATGGCGAAGGTAGAAAAAGTTTGTAACCTTTAGAAGGTAGATTAATCCGGGCCCCGCAATCAGAGAGGGCCCGGGTTATTTCTAGTATTCACATTAAGGAAGCATGTCTTCTGGGTTTTCCTGTAAATTCTGCATATTTTCCGGATTCATCAAGTCATCCATGGAAATGAAATTAACATCGGCAGGAGGTTCGAATCTGGAGTCTGGAATTGTGGCTTCTTCACAGTCGAATTCGAAATCTTCGGGAATTTCAGCATCCATTGGATTAAATTCCCCCACCCCTTCAGGTGAATCTCGCTCCTCTTCTGAGAAGACTTCTTCAGAGTTGTCATAGCAGATTTTTATTCCTTGGTTATTTTCATCTGACCAAGTCCAAACACATTCATCTTTTGTCAACGTATTGAAGCTATTTGCTTGAAAAACTGCTTCCGTATAGGTTTCTTCACCTTTTATCCAGGTGGTTCCGGAGCCTTCTTCAGACAAAGAAAAAGTACATTTAAGACTATCTCCAAGTTTCATAAACTCCTTCAGTTTTCCTGCATAGGTGGATTCTACGGCCGCTTCGGTTTCAGCCTCTTGCTCTTCTTCTCTTTCTTGTGTAATTGGGGTTTCTGTTTCCGGATCTTGCGTTTCGCTCAGGAACCAATATCCGCCTGCCCCTACAATCGTTACAGCTGCAAGTGCAATTAAAATTTTCTTCAATTTAATTCACCTCCTCAATGGATAAATTAATATAGGTCAACCTTATTCTTTCAAAGAGTTCGGTTGTTTGTCAACTTTAACAACTTCTTGAAGGATTGACAAAAGCAGTATTAGTTTAATAGAATAGGTTTATGGAGAATACACCAAAAGAAACCTCAAAAAAAGAGGGAAATACCAAAGCAGCACTTACTTATTTAGCCGGATGGATAACAGGATTAGTCTTTTTGTTAACAGAAAAAGAAGATGAATTTATCCGTTTTAACGCTGCACAGAGTGTAGTGGTTTTTGGAGCAGTGAATATTATTGCACTTATTCCTTTTCTCGGTCAAATCTTGGCTATACTTTTAATTCCTTTATCTTTGATTCTATGGATCGTTCTTATGGTAAAGGCTTACAATAATGAGAGAATGGAACTTCCTGTTGCCAGCGATTTCGCTAAAAAAGTAGAAAAATCCATAAAATAACATCCGTCTAATTGGATCTGTTTAGTTGCTCAAGCAGTAATTGTTATTATGTGCGATGTCTTCTCGGTACCTAATCTAGGAAAACCAGAATTCTTGTTAAATTAGTGTGCAATTCCTTTGAAGTTCGGGCAATTTTTTTCGGCCCATTGTTGGTATTCTTTATCATTACAGATCTCAGGCATTTTTCTAATACCAGGCATACAGTTAACCCAGCCTTCAGGACAAGTATAGTCCGAATCTGCTGTCTCTTCTCTCTTTCCTTCTTCTTCCACAGGAGAATCAGCCTCATCAGGATCTTCTATTCCTGCAGGGTCTCTCATTCTTTCTGAGGGAGTTTCGATTATCCGGGTATCTCTTGTAAAATTTCCGGTAGAAAGCATATACACCGATAAACCAACTATTAGCAGACCGGCCAAAATTAGGATTGATTTTTTGCTCATTTTTGTTTATTTTCCCTTCTGAGTAAAAGCCAGATAAATTTAAGGCTGGAGGACTTCTTCCTGCCTTCCTTCAACCGTGATTATAACATCTTCAACTGTAGAAAATTGCATCAAAGTCATTGTGATTTGTTCCCTAATTGCCTGTACTCTGCAGGATCCCGCTACTTGATCCATTTCTTCACTGAAGTCTGCTGTGGCAATTCCATCTTCTATAGTTAAACTACTTAGTCTGACTCCTTCCGGAATATTAGTTAAATAACCATCTTCTTGTTCTTTCTGAGTGGGTCCATTTAGAAGTTCTTCTAGTGCCGCAGTTCCAATTTGTGGAGCAGCTTCTATTTCTCTACGGGTAGGGAAGACCTTGTCGCATTCATCTACCCCCTCTCGATTGAAGAAAACAGCAACAGTGGTTTTTTCTTCTCTTTCAGGTGTTGTTACTATTTCCTCCACTTCCTCCGGGACTTTCACATCTGGTTTTTTGACTGGTTCTTTGATCAGAACTTCATACCCCAGATATCCCGTCAAGGCTGTTAAGAAAATAAGTACTATTGCTATAAGTAAATTCTTTGGTTTCATCCTTCCTCCTTTGTATGTAAATTTAATTTATTTTTACTATACCTAATTTACGACTGTTTGTTTAGATATATGTTGGATGCTTGTAAGAAAGTCGTAAATATGTATTTTTTTGATGTTTTGGTAGAATATAGATATGGTAGATTTGCTTTCTTCAGGGAAGTACAGGCTTTTGGAAACAAAGGCGGATACAAAAATCCTTATTCTTTCTCCCGAAAAAGGAGAGACCCTAACTTTTGCTTGGATTATTGCTGAAGATATTGGTGAAATTTTAGTTACTTCAAGAAAAGACCACGAAGTTCAATGCGTTCTTTCTATGGGCGAATACAGATTATACGACGTGGAGGACGATCCTGATTTGGTGGATCTAAACCACCTAGAATTGTATGTAGGAAATGATGTTTGGCAAGGCTATCTTCTTACCACTGGGCTTCCGACCGAGACTGACACGAGAAACCGAATAATTCCTACGGATGAAGTTATAACCGGAATTAGAATTTGATTCTTGAATTTGTTATAAGGTTTCCTTTTCTTACACCTTTTTTACCTTTTTACACACTTCTTACATTTACTTAATTTTCTTTTTAATTAAAAAAGCAATATTATAGACATATTAAATATTTGGAAAGGTTTTTCATGATAAAAAGTATTTTGCGTTTTCTGATAAATGGATTGGCTGTTTTTCTCAGCGGTTATCTTCTTCCGGGAGTAATTATTGAGGATTATTGGGCCGCTCTTCTAACTGCTTTTGTCTTAGGTCTTCTTAATTTGTTAGTCAAGCCAATTTTGATTCTCTTCTCGCTTCCGATAACAATACTGACCTTTGGTTTGTTTACTATTATTATTGATACTGCAGTTATTTTATTGGCGGCTTACATTGTGCCCGGATTTGTTGTTACCGATTTTTTAAGCGGTGTCCTGTTTGTTTTGGTTTTATCTGTTTTTACTTATTTGCTCCATGCGCTTTTAGGTACTAAATAGATTTAGGAAGCTTTATAGGAACAGTTTTACTTCTGGATTTAGGTTGTCTATATTGCAGTTTTTCTATGCTAATATTAAATGGCAGTAATGAATTTTCAGAAAGGATAAAATGATTAAAGTTTTAGATTTTTATGCTGATTGGTGCGGGCCTTGTAAGGTCATGAAGCCGATTTTTGCAGATCTTGAAGAAGAGTATGAAGGTAAAGTAGAATTTGAAAGTGTTGATGTTGAAGAAAACGGTGCTTTGGCTTCAAAATATCAAGTTATGAGCATTCCTACTTTTGTTATATTAAAGGATGGCGAGGAAGTTGTCCGTCGTATGGGAGCTATGACTAAAGAAACGTTTAAAAATTGGATAGAGGAGAATATTTGATTTATGTTCGAAGAGACTGCCCAAAATAATTCTAAAATTAGAGTAGCAATAAACGGATTTGGCCGGATAGGTCGAGCCGCTTTTAAGATTTTAACTACGAGAGGTAATGTGGAGGTAGCTGCAGTGAATGATTTAACTAATCCACGGGTTTTGGCACATCTATTGAAATATGATACTGCTTATGGAATTGCTGATCAGGAGGTGTACCTAGAAGAGGATGGTAAAAGAGTGGATCTTGCTGAATACAGAGGAGAAAATGATTTTTATCAGAGAACTGCAGATAAAACCTTTCTGGTTTTTGGTAATCAAAAGGTTGAGGTTTTATCTGAACCCAAGCCCTCAGATTTACCCTGGAAAGATTTAGAAGTAGATCTAGTTTTTGAATGCACCGGAATTTTTACCAAAAATGATGCTGCTAAGACTCATATTGAAGCTGGTGCCAAGAAGGTTGTCTTGTCCGCTCCTTCAAAAGGCGGGTCAGCAAAAACCTATCTTAAGGGAGTTAATGCTCAGGAATATGCAGGGGAAGATTTAATTTCTAATGCTTCCTGCACGACTAATTGTATTGCACCGGTGATTAAGGTTATTAATGATGCTTTTGGCGTGAGGAAATCTGCTATGACTACTATTCATGCCGTAACCTCAACTCAAAATATTGTGGACGGACCCAGCAAAAAAGATATGAGGAGAGCTCGTGCTGCAGATTACAATATAATTCCCACTACTACCGGAGCCGCCTTAGCGACTACTAAGGTGATACCTGATTTGGAAGGGAAATTTGATGGTATGGCTGTGAGAGTACCTGTTTTGGTTGGTTCTTTGACTGATATAACAGTGTTAACAAATAAAGAAACTTCTGTTGAGGAGATTAATCAAGTTTTTGAGGGCGCCTCTAAAACCCCAGAATATGAAGGAGTCATTGGGATATCGTGGGAGCCTATTGTTTCTTCAGATATTGTGAGAAGCGAATTTTCTGCAATAGTAGACTTAAATATGACCAAGGTTGTTGATGGAGATCTTGTTAAAATTCTAGCTTGGTACGACAATGAGTGGGGTTATTCTAACAGATTAGTAGATGTTGGTTTGATGATGTTAGATAAACAATAAATTAGTAAGAGAGAAAGTGGGAAGCAAGCAAATCCTTTTATAGTGATTTGCCGAAGGTCAAGAGTAAACTCTTGGCTTCCCCACCTTCTTTTTCTACTCGTTTTCGGACTCCTCATTGCTGGCCTCCATGATGTTGGCCTTAAGCTCTTCCACTTCATCAAGGAAGAGAGGCCTATACTCAAAGACAAAGTCTCCCAGATCCTCTAGAAGAGTAGCTTGCTCCCCTACTATACCTAGGGCAATGTTCTCATGCTCCTTACGGATTTTTTGTAGAAGCTTTCGAACCTTGCCGAAAGGCGGATTTCCGGAGTTAACAACGATAACTTGTTTTCCGGAACACTGTTTAAGAATCTTATTTGGTTCTAGACTTTCCTCCCGTGTTATCTGCAAGGGCGTTGTGCCATTTTGCTTCCCGAGGGTGTTTAGAGCGAAATTCCACTCCTTTAGTCCCACGGGGTCAATCCAGAGCACTTTTACTTCCTTACGCACTTCCATCTCGGGCCTCCTTTACCCCATATAGAATAGATTCGATAACGTGGCTGAAATTATAAGTTTTTTCTTCTGTAAGTCAAATCCGAACGGTACTTCGATTTGTACCTGAGGTTAGAGATCTCGGTATTTTTCGAGTAGGTTTCTTTGTTTTTTGGATAATCTTTTTGGAATTTTCACAAAAACTTCCACAATAACGTCTCCTCTTCCATTCCCGCTCAATCTGGGCATTCCCTTTCCTCGAAGCCTGAATTGAGTTCTTGGTTGTGTCCCCTGAGGTATTTTTAACTTGGTTTTTCCAATACCTGATTTACTATTTAAATTTACTATTGGAACTTCCACTTTGTCTCCCAGAGCAGCTTGGACGAAATCTATTTCTATAGTGGTGCCTAAATTGTCCCCTACTCTTTGGAATTCTTTAGGTGTTTCTACCCTGAAAGTTATATATAAGTCACCTGCAGGAGCTTTGTTGGGTCCGGGCATTCCTTTTCCTCTATATTTTATTTCTGTTCCGTTTCTAACTCCTTGTGGGATTTTTACTTTTATACTTCCGCTTTCAACTTTTATTGTTTTTTCTGCTCCATGTACTGCATCAGCAAAACTAACTCTCATTTCGTAATATAGGTTCTTTCCGCGTTGGGATCTTCTTCCCCCGCTATAGCCTCTAAAACCGAATATTTCTTCAAAAATATCGAAAGGATCAACGTTTCCAAAAGGGGAATCGCCTGAAGTTGTGTATGTGTAGGTGAATGGGCCTTCTTGATTAAATCCTCTTCTGGTTCCTCCGCCTTGGGGACCAAAGCCTGCATTAACAGTACCAAATTGATCATACATTTTTTTCTTCTGTGGATCGCTTAGAACCTGATAAGCCTCATTTATTTCTTTAAAGCGGTTTTCAGCTTTTTCCTTGTCTGCTTTATCTACCATATCTGGATGGTGTTCCTTGGCCAATTTTTTGTAAGCCTTTTTTATTTCATCTTGAGAAGCTCCTTTGGAAAGTCCCAAAATGTTGTAGTAATTTTTGTTTGCCATAGTCAGCTATCTTATTTTAATGTATGTTATATTTATTCTTTCAAACAAAAAGCCCCTGCGGTGAGGGGCTTTTGCTGAAGTTCTTACTTCTAACTTTACTCTTCGTCAATTACCTCTCCTTCTACCGGCTCGTCATCTTCTCCGTTTTCGCCGTCTTTTGACGTCTCTCCGGAATCTCTCCCAGGGGCGCTTTGAGCCCCGGGCTGCTGCCCTTGATATAGATGTTCACCTATTTTTTGCAGGCTTTCTGAGAGATTTTGCGTCTTTTCTTCCAGCTCTTTCTTGTCTGCGGTTTGTAGGACATCTTTTATTGTTTTTACTTTCTCTTCAATTTCGGCTTTTACATCTTCCGGAACTTTATCTCCAGCATCCTTTAGAGATTTTTCTGCAGTGTAGCAAAGAGTATCCGCCATATTCCGAGCTTTTATCAGTTCTTCCTTCTTTTTGTCTTCTTCCTTTTTGGCTTCAGCTTCTTTAACCATCTTTTCTACTTCATCTTCTGAAAGACCTGTTCCTCCCTGAATGGTGATTTTTTGTTCCTTTCCTGTTCCCTTGTCTTTGGCGGAAACGTTTAGAATTCCATTTGCATCAATATCGAATTTTACTTCAATTTGGGGAACACCTCTTGGAGCGGGTGCAATCCCATCCAGTATAAAGCGCCCTAAGGATTTGTTATCCGCTGCCATCTTTCTTTCTCCTTGTACAACATGAATTTCTACGCTCGTTTGATTGTCTGCTGCTGTACTAAATGTTTGAGATGCGGACGTAGGGATGGTTGTATTTCTTTCTATTAACGGTGTGGCTACTCCTCCCAAAGTTTCAATTCCAAGCGTTAAAGGCGTGACATCCAGGAGCAGTACATCTTTTACGTCTCCCGACAAAACTCCTCCCTGGATTGCAGCACCTATAGCAACAACTTCGTCCGGATTTACTCCTTGATGGGGATCTTTGCCAAAGAAGTCTTTTACTACCTCGATTATTTTTGGCATTCGGGTCATGCCTCCTACCATTATAATCTCGGAAATATCCTCTTTCTTTAGTTCCGCATCTTTTAGAGCTGCTTTCATTGGTGGAATTGTTCTGTTGACAAGACCCTCCGTAAGCTGTTCCAATTTTGATCTCGTTAGTTTTAGATTTAAGTGTTTAGGGCCTGCCTGATCTGCTGTAACAAACGGAATGCTGATTTCAGTTTCCATTGTAGATGAAAGTTCTATTTTAGCCTTTTCCGCTGCGTCTTTGAGCCTTTGCATTGCCTGTCTGTCTTTGGAAAGGTCAATTCCCTCTTCTTTTTTAAATTCATCTATTATCCAATTGATTACTTTACGATCCCAGTCATCTCCTCCCAGATAGGTGTCTCCATTGGTTGATTTTACTTCAAATACTCCGTCTCCAATTTCCAGAATTGATATGTCATAGGTGCCTCCCCCCAAGTCATATACCGCAATTATTTCATTTTCTTTTTTATCCATGCCATAGGCAAGGGAAGCTGCTGTAGGTTCGTTTATAATTCGCTCCACTTTAAACCCGGCAATTTTTCCTGCTTCTTTTGTTGCAGATCTTTGTGAGTCGTTAAAGTATGCGGGGACGGTAATTACTGCATCTGTTACTTCTTCTCCCAGATACTTTTCTGCATCTTTTTTGAGTTTGGTTAATATCTCTGCTGAAATTTCCTGGGGAGTATATTTCTTTCCCTCTACTTCAACACAAGCTAGTCCGTTCTTTCCCTCCACGATCTTATATGGGTAATCCTTTTTAATCTCCTCTACTTCGGGATCGCTGTATTTTCTACCCATTAACCTTTTAATACTAAATATAGTATTTTTGGGATTTACTACTTGCTGCCTCTTAGCTGGAACTCCAACTAAATTTGCCTCAGGAGCAACTACGGATGGTGTAGTATGACCGCCCTCCGCGTTAACAATAACTTTGGGTTGACCGCCCTCCATTACTGCCATGCAGCTGTTTGTTGTTCCTAAGTCTATTCCTATTATTTTTGCCATTTTTTCTCCTTCTTTAATTAATTAACTTTCTAATTTTTTGACTGCTCATTTTCTTTTTCATTTTCTGGAGATTTCTCTCCTTTTTCTGTGCCCACAATTACTTTTGCGGGTTTGAGCAATCTTTCTTTAAATTTGTAGCCGTTTTGCAAAACTTCTAACACTTTTCCTTTTTCACCTTCCTCGGTCTCTACAGCTTCCATCGTATTTTCGTTAAACTTTTTTCCCAAGGCATCGATTTTTTTTATTCCCGTCTTTTCTAACACCCCCCAGAGCTGTTCTGTAACCATTTTTAAACCTCCGTCTTCAATATGTTTTTGAACCATCTGTAAGTTGTCAAAGACCGGGATTAGTTCGGAGACTAACACAAAATTGGAAAATTTAACTGCTTCCTCTTTTTCCTTTATGGTTCTTCTTTGCAAATTTTTGTAATCAGCTAAAGCCCTTTTCCAGTTGTGTTCCATTTCTTCTAAACGATCTTTTAAGTTTTCAATTTGCTCTTGATTTTTAGACGTATTCTTGTCTTGTTTTTGATTATCTTTGTTATTCATAGTTTTATCTAGGCTAATTCTTCAATAAGGTTTTTGGAATATCTGAGAGCTGGGAGTATTTCCTCATACGACATTCTTGCAGGTCCCAGAACTGCTACGTATCCTGTTTTGTCTGCTGTTTCATATTTTGTAGATGCAATGCAGCATTGTTTGAGATTTTCGTTTGGAATGTCATCACCAATTAGGCAATATACTTCTTCATCGGTTTGATAGGCAGGTTTATCGAGAATTTTATTCAGGAGTTCGTAATTATCTACTAAGTATAGTGCTGATTTAGCAACTTCTATGTCCCAAAATTCTTTTTCATCCAACATGTTTACTGCACCTGCGTGTATTGAAAATCCGTCTTTGGTTGTTGCAACAGTAAGCTGGTTTACAAACTCAGCCAGCGCAGATACAACTTCCTTTAGTAACCTGTGAAATTCATAACGTGCCGGCCACACCTGTTGTTTAATCGCTACCTCTTGAAGTACCGGCATTTCCTTTTCTTTTACAATTTCTTTAAGGAAAAATCTATAGGCCATAGAAGTAGGTACTCTTCCTGAGGAAGTGTGCAGCATATCCAGGAATCCCTTTTCTATTAATTCGGCCATTTCGTTTCTTACCGTAGCCGCGGAGTATTCCAGTTCATACTTTTTTACCAGGTAAGTTGAACCCACTGGTTTTGGTCTTTCCATATATTCCTGAATTATGTACTCAAGCAGTTGAATTTGTCTTTTGCTAAGCATGTTATCAGTATAATATCACGAGTGATAGGGTTGTCAAGAGTTTGATTAAAATAGGATCGCTTCCCTTTGTGGAATGACACGCTTTGGGTATTTTAGGAGGAGAGAATTTCCCTGAAAGCTTTTTGAGGGACATCAACACTGCCTATACGTTTAAGGCGCTCTTTCCCTTCTTTTTGACGTTCTAATAGCTTGTCTTTTCGTTCTCTGTGGCCTCCATAAATCCCCTGTAAGACAGTTTTTCTCATGGCAGGTAGATTTTCACGCGCAACGACCTTTCCACCGATTGCAGCCTGTAGAGCAACTTTAAATTGCTGTTTAGGCAGGATTTCTTTAAGTTTTAACAGTACATTTCTTCCTTTTTGCTCTGCTTCCTTTCGTAATACCATATGTGATAGAGGTTCCACAATTTCTCCGTGGACTAAAATGTCTAGTTTTGCTATCTTTGCCTTTCTATACTCCAAAAATTCGTAGTCTAAGCTAGCAAAACCTGAGGTGGTGCTTTTTAAATCGTCATAGAAATTAGCAATTAGTTCGCTAAGAGGAAGTTCATATTCTAAAATTACGCGTTGCTCCGAGGGATACTCTATTTTTCTTTGAATGCCTCGTCTTTTTTCACAAAGCGTAATAATGTTACCTATGTATTCAGCCGGAGCCACTATATTAAGAAGGATCCAGGGTTCTTCTATGGTGTCTATTTTAGAACGATCGGGCATCTCTGAGGGCCGCTTTACATACTCTTCACTACCGTCTGTTAAATTTACTTTGTATTCTACACTTGGAGTTGTGGAGATTAACTCCAGATTGTGTTCTCTTTCAAGTCTTTCTTGAACTACATCTGCATGGAGCAAGCCCAAAAAACCACATCTGAAACCAAAGCCTAGCGCACCACTACTCTCCGGTTCGTAAGAAAGGGCAGCATCCGAGAGAGCTAATTTTTCAAGGGCTTTTCTTAAGTCGCTGAATTTATCGTTTTCTATTGGATAAATGGAAACAAACACAAAAGGTTTAATATCTTTATATCCCGAGAGAAGTTTAACAGCGTCTTTTGTATTGTAGTAAGTTAATGTATCTCCTACTTGCACTGAATGGATGTCTTTTAAGCCCGTAGCAACATAACCGACTTCTCCTGTTTTTAGTTCTTCTATTTTTGTTCTTTGAGGTGTAAAAATACCAATTTCCTGTATGGTAGAAGCTTTTTCCCCAGCGAGAAAGTATATTTCATTGTTGTTTTTGTTTAGACCTCCTTCAACAATTTTTATAACTGCAACAACTCCTAGGTAATCATCAAAGAAAGTGTCAAATACCAGTGCTTTTAGAGGTTTATCTTTTTCTTTTGGAGGTGCCGGCACTTTCTTCTTTATAGCTTTTAGAAGTGTCTCAACATTGTTTCCCGTTTTTGCAGAAACTCTTAGGATTTTTTCCTTTTCAAATCCGAAAGTGTCTACCAGATCTTGTTCTACCTCCTCAGCGTGGTGTCCTCTAACGTCAATTTTATTAATTACGGGGATTATTTCCAGGTTTGCTTCTAGGGCTTTATATACATTAGATACGGTTTGGGCCTGTATTCCTTGAGTAGCATCCACAACAAGAATAGCTCCTTCGCAAGCAGCAAGAGATCGAGACACTTCGTACGAGAAATCTACATGTCCGGGAGTGTCTATCAAGTTTAGCTGGTGTTTTTCGCCATCGAATTGATGGTTCATACGAACTGCTTTAAGTTTTATTGTAATGCCTTTTTCTCGTTCCAACTCAAGTTGATCCATGGTTTGCTCTTTTAATTTTCTTTTTTCTACAGTTCCGGTAATTTCTAGCAGACGATCAGCCAGTGTAGATTTTCCATGATCTATATGAGCAATAATGCAAAAATTTCTAATGTTTTCTGTTTTCATAACTGTTGGGATTATATCAAAGAGTTTGAGGTATGATACTTTAATAAAAACCAGGAGCGATACTCTTCATATATTTGAAAGGATTTTCAGAAGATAGTGAATCCGGATTTTTTTAGTGCTCAAGCTATTTCTTCAGATACAATATAAGGAGTTCTACTGCTGCTTTCAAAGTAAGTTCTCAGCATTAGTTCACCTAAAAGGCCTGTCATGATTAACTGCATACCGAAAACTGTAAGCAGCAATCCCCCAATAAATAAAGGCCGCTGTCCGATTGGCTGTCCTAAACCGAATTTTAGAAATAAAGCGTACAAAGTTGCCACAAAACCCACACCGAATGAAACCAGACCCGTGCTTCCAAATAACCTTCCCGGCATCATGGTAAAAGGTTTGGTTGCAAAGGAGAGCATGAATTTCATAGTAAAAAGGTCTAGGAAAACACTAAAAGTTCTTGTAATGGAACCATATGCAGACTCACCATAGGTTCTTTCTTGATATTCAACTTCAAACTCATGCATTCTTTTGGTGTATAAACTTGCATAAGCCGGTAAAAATCTGTGCATATCACCATAGATTTTAAGGTTATCGGTTATAAAGGGTTTGAAGCCTTTTAAGCCGGATCCAGTGTCCTGCACATCTACGCCGGAAATTTTTTTGATTAAGGCATTCGCTATTCTAGAGGGGATTCTTCTTAGTCCGGAGGAAATTCCATTTCCTTCACTCCATCTTCCTACTCTGTGTGTATTTACAAAATCATATCCCTCATCTAATTTGGCAACTACTTTATTGATTTCTTCTGGTTTAATTTCCAAATCTGAGGAATATACCACAATATAGTCTCCTCCGGAGGCATCAAATCCGGTCTGATAGGCTGCTCCCATCCCGTAATTTCTGGAATGTTTAAGTCCTTTAATATTTTTGTGTCTTTCAGCGAGTTTTTTTATGGCTGCCCAAGTATTATCTTTAGAAGAGCCATCATCAATTAAAAGCATTTCATATTCATATGGGAGGTTTTCCAGAACCGGTATCAGTTCAGTTTCATATTTTTCAATATTTTTTTCTTCGTTGTAGCAGGGTAATATTACTGAAACCAACTTTTTATTGGAGTTTTCGCTCATTTAATATTGATCCTTTCTGTACCATTCAGGCTGCTCTAAAAACCATTCATGATAAATTTCCACCATTTCTTCGAGTGTCGTTTTTGGGTTGTACCCAATTAGTTCTTTAGCGCGGCTTATGTCTGCAAAAGTTTCCTTCATTTGACCCGGTTTGTAGTTTTCCTCTGTAGTAACTTTTTTTCCTGTTACTTTTTCTACTGTTTTTATTATGTCTTTTAAGCTTACTGGGCTGGAATTGCCTAGATTCATTATTTTATAATCTTGAGGATTGTTAATGAGATATTCTAAAGCGTTGCACATATCGTTAATATAAGTGTAGTCCCGTGCGCTATCTTCCGGATCTTGCCAAAGTTCGAAGATTTTCCCATATTCTGCTGCTTTAATTAATTTAGGCAAAGCCATATCCGGTCTTAAATTTGGTCCTAAAGGATTGAAAAATCTTAGAATCGTAATTTTTAGATTTTCATTTTTAGCTTCGGCATGAAGCATTACTTCACTTGCTTTTTTTGTTGCTGAGTAGGGAGAATTAGGTAAGCTGGTATCCATATCTTCTGTAAAGGGAGTTGGATTGTCTCCATAGACTGAAGAAGTTGAGGCAAAAATAAAATTTTCAATTCCTGTGTTCTTGCATTCTTCTGTTAAATTGTTTGTTCCTACTACGTTGTTTTCTATATAGATATCTGCTTTTCCTACTGAGTAAGTAACTCCCGCCCAGGCTGCCAGGTGCACTGCTGCTTTTATATCAGGATTTTCTTTAAACAGTTTTTGTAGTTTTTTTCTATTGGATATGTTTATTCGGTAAAGTTTAAATTTCGGATTGTCTTTGAAATCCTTTATATTAAACTCTTTTATCTTTGGGCTGTAGAAGTTATTAAAATCATCTATTCCGACAATTTCGTAATTTTTTCCTAATAAATATTTTGTGAGATTTGATCCTATGAAGCCGGCGGCTCCTGTTATTAAAACTTTCATATAGGCAA
>CAZWYL010000005.1:22020-23913 GCA_964638225.1 uncultured Candidatus Saccharibacteria bacterium | reverse complement strand
AGATTTGATCCTATGAAGCCGGCGGCTCCTGTTATTAAAACTTTCATATAGGCAATTATACTATAAGAAGCCAGTACAAGCAGAAAATTAATTTTTTTATGTTTGGATGTTAGGTGACTTACCGTATTCAGGTTTTGCTAAGCTTTCTATAGGCCTTTTTCCTGTAACCCAGTTGATAGTATTAGCTATAGTAACGCCGATTTTTATCCCCGTGAAGGAACCGGGTCCGGGATTTGGGATAATTTCCTCGATGTTTTGGAGTTTTAAGTTGTTTTCTTCCAGGATTTCCTTAATTGATGTTACAATGTCGATTTCTCCCTCTCGTGTAGATGTTTCAATATCATCTTTTACTAGTGTGACCCTTTTCT
Organism: uncultured Candidatus Saccharibacteria bacterium; assembly: GCA_964638225.1. Lineage (GTDB taxonomy): Bacteria > Patescibacteriota > WWE3 > UBA101185 > UBA10185 > WJKK01. The sequence goes on along the minus strand of CAZWYL010000005.1, from coordinate 23,545 downwards.
TGTATCGTGTTGTAGTGTCAATGTAGATTTTGTACATTTATTTTTCTTTTGTCCTTTCCTAGATCTTCAAATTTAATTTTAACGGTATCTTTTGGTAAATACTTTTCAGCCAGTTCCGGCCACTCAATAACTGTAATGGATTTTTCTTTATCAAAATATTCTTTTAAGCCAAGATCTGCGATTTCTTCGGGATTTTTCAGGCGATACAGGTCTATATGGTTGACTCGCTTTATTTTCTTGGCACTTGTGTTAGTAGCTTCCTTTTTATATACCCGCGCTACTATAAAAGTAGGGCTTTGTACGCGCGCTTCTATTCCTAAGGCGTGAACTAAGAATCGGGTAAAAGTTGTTTTTCCGGTTCCTAGGTCGCCGTATAGTGCTAAAACATCTCTCGGCCTCAGCTTATCAGCTAGTTGTCCAGCCAGTTCTTTAGTTTCTTCGGTAGAATCAACGATCTTTTCCATATTATTAAAAGTGCCAGAACACTTCCAAAACTATTTACTGCAATATCAGAATATTCAAACGCTCTTCCGGGAACCAGTTTCTGCAAAAGTTCCATTAAAATTCCATACATAACGCTTATCATTCCAGATATTAGATTATCTTTGGTTCCTTTATAAAGGGCGATTACTAATATTAGATAGGCTATAAAATGCCCTTTTATATGGTAGCTTTCTTTATTTAAACCCGTAGATCTTACCGTACTTCCGGGGATGATAGTTAAAATTAAGATAACTAGGGCAGTAATTATGGTGTATTTATATTTGTAAAGCTCTTTCACAAAGGAATTTTATCATTTTTCCTTATAAACCCCACAATTCCTGCGGTAAAGAAGGCTCCAAAATTCAAAATTAGCAGGTTTTTCTTGTTCAGCATTTTGGTAAATGTTTTGGTTTGTTCCTCCGGAGAGGCTTCAATTCCCCCCTCTGATTGTATAAGTTGTTTCTTTGTTAAGGTCTTTGGTTGTTTTTCCTGTCTCCAGTCTTTTACATTCTCATTTATCTTTTCGGTATAGTTCTTGTAGGATTTAGAGGTCCAAAGGGTTTTCGGAGGAGTTTCGTACGTTTCTACAGTATTTAGATTTCTGATTAAGAGCTTTAGTTTTACTTCTTCTTGTTGAGAGGAAATTCTTAGACGCATCGTTGGTTTTAAGGCCGGCATTTCCAACCAAGCGTTTTTTGAAAAAATCCAGCGTTGAGTTTTCGCATTGAATATTGAAATGAGTGCTTCCGAGGAAAATGGCCTGACCAGCCAATCTTTGCTTTCGAAATCCGGGATTTTGTGTGCTATTTTAATAAGTGTTTCTTTAGAGTCGATTATTTCGTATGAATAAGGGATAAAATCAAAATGGTATTCGTGATTTTTTTCTTCTGTGTTTGTTTCCATTGATTCATCTGCAGAAACTTTTTCTTTTTTGGGCAAAAATAGGGATAGAAAAACCATAAAAACAACAAGGATTTGGTATGAGGACTTTTGGTTTTTCATCTTGATTTTCTTTCCTAGTTTCAATTTATTAAATATTTTT
>CAZWYL010000005.1:0-21920 GCA_964638225.1 uncultured Candidatus Saccharibacteria bacterium | reverse complement strand
TAACTGTTTATTTTAGCTAAATCATTTGGAGTCAGTTCGTACCCATAGTAGTTATGAAGCATGGCAACACTAGTCACAAGGCAGCCGGATTCAAAGATTGTATAGGAAGAATCCCCGATTTTCTTGTCTGCCCAGCGCGAGTCTCGTTGTGAAAAGTACCATCCGTCCTTTCCTCCCCCCAGTCCGTTTGGTCCTACTACACCTCCAACCGCGTTTTGCACAAAGGCTTTATATGATTCGAGTTCTGCCCGTGCTTGTTTGAGTAGTTCTTGGTATTTAGCTTCACTATTTTGGGTATCTCTAAGTAGCCTTTCTTTGCTGTTTTTTTGATTGTCTAGTTGAGCTTTATAGTTTTCTAGGTTAACTCTTTCTGCTTCGATTTCTGCTTTTAAATTTTCCTCCTCTTCTTTTTTATCTTGAAATATATCTTTTTGATTCGTGTATGCGCTTTTTGTTTTATTCATTGTATCTAGTAATTCTTTATCTCTTTCTTGCATTACCAGAGAATAAGTGGTTTTTTGTAATTTTTTCTCAAGTTGTGATGGGTCTATTAAGAATAGAAGAAACTCTATTCCTTTTGGAGTGGTTTGTTCTACTTTATAGTAGGATCTTTTTCTTTCACCAAAAATTTTTTCTTGGTATTCTATTGAGTTTACTATACGGTCAAGCCGATGGGATAAGTTTTCGATGTCATTGCCAAGTTTTTCTATTCTTTCGGTTTTTGCATTTATCTGCTGGATTGTATTTTGAATTCTTAATTGTGTGAGTTTAATTTGGCTGTCTGCATATTCTATTTCATTTTGTAGCGAGTTTTTTTGATTGCCCAATTCTCCTATTTTTTCCTCATATTCTTCTATTTCTTTGTGCAGGTCTTCAATTTTTTCCTGATCTTCTTCGTTGATTTCTTCTGTACTATCTTCATCTTCATCCACCGGAGGCTCTTCCTCTTCTGTTTCAGTTTCTTCTGCGCGTGCTTGATTTAGTATTTGCCATCCCAATTTTTTTGATTGAACTAGATTTACAGATATTATTGTGAGGCCGAACAAGATTAGGACTAGGTTTTTACTGAGAAAATGTTTTCTTAGCATATGCGTTTTAGTATCTTAAATACTTTTTAACAGCACTTTTACTGCCCAAGTACCCAAGCAGTAATCCTGAAAAGAGTAGGATGGAGTTTAGTACCGCGCTAAAGACAATCAGATTTATTCTATAATCGGACATGAAAGGAACCAGCAGCCCTTCTTCGAAGATACCCATGAAATTTATAGCTAGTCCCCCGCCCAATAGTATTATTGAAGCTATAACAGATGAGATTAGACTAAAAAACAGTCCTTGGGAGATAATTGGAGCTTGGATGTATTCATTGGAGGCACCGACGAGTTTTAATATTTCAAGTTCCGTTCCTTTTCGACTTATGTACGTTCTTAAAGTTACCAGGATAGCTGAGTAAGAGATAAAGAGGAATACTGCAGTTAAGACAAATCCAACTATGTAAAGGATATTAGCCAGGCTTTGAAATTGTGAGACCACATCCTTGAAAAATTTTACCCCCTCAACGCCAGGACTTCCAGATAGTTCTTCGGCAATTATTTCCAGATCTTCAATTTTGTTGGTCTGTACTTTTATACTGGCCGGCAAAATATTAGCTGTAATTGATTCTACAAGCAGAGGTTCATCTTTATTTATTTCAGTAAAAATTCTTAGAGCTTCCTCTTTCGAAATATACTCCACATTAGAAATTCTCTCATCCTGTTCTAAAATTTCTTTAAATTCTAGAATATCCTTTTCTACAAAATCATCCTCAAAGAAAGCTGTAACCTGAGTCTGTTGTTCAAGGTAAGTAAGAGTTGATTGGGAAATAAATACTACACTTAGAAATATACCTAAAACCAAGAAAGTGATAGTCATTACTAATATATTTGAAAACGATAAAATTCTCTCTTTCTTTATGGTTTCTAGAGCTTTTCTAAGATTAAGCATCGTATTTTCCTTCTTCTTTGTCAGAAATTAATTTTCCTTTTTCAATTCTTATAACTCTTTTCTTCATCTTGTTCACGATATCTTGATCGTGAGTTGCCATAAGAACTGTGGTACCTCTTTCGGAAATATCTTCCAGAATGTCCATAATTTGATCTCCGGCTTTAGGGTCAATCATTCCTGTTGGTTCGTCTGCTACTAGAATGTCGGGCTCATGTGCTAGAGCGCGGGCAATAGCAGTTCTTTGCTTTTCTCCCCCCGAAAGTTGATAAGGGAAACTATCCTTTTTATTTAAAAGTCCTACCATATTTAAGACGTTTGGAACGATTTCACATACTTCTTCCTCAGGAGCTTTGACAACGTCCAAAGCTATAGCCACATTCTCAAATACTGTTTTGGATTCCAGAAGTTTAAAGTCTTGGAAGACTACTCCAATTTTTCTTCTTATGTTATGGATTTCTTCCTTGGGAATCTCCAAGATATTTTCTCCTTGGAAATAAATTTCTCCTTCGGTAGGCTCCTCTTCTCTAATTAGTATTTTAACTAATGTTGATTTTCCTGCTCCGGATTCTCCCACTAAGAAAGCAAATTCCCCCTGATAGATGTCTATACTTAGATTGTCCAGTATTGTTAAACCTAGCTCTTTTTGGTTTTTTTCTTCTGATTCAGGTACAAACTCTTGGTGAGAATATGTTTTTGTTATGTTTTTAAATTCTAGTTGTTTATTTTTAGTCATATACACTTGAAATTATAACTTCTTTTACAATCAGTACATCTTCTCCATCGGTTGTTTTGGTCGGGAGTCCTTTTACTTTTACAAAAAGGTTGTTTGCCATGTCAAGTTTCTCATCTTCGCTTTTTAATAGAACTATTGTCTCCCCGTCCCGATCTATTAATTTGTAATTTATGTTTTCGTCAGGGGAATCAAAAGGAGCTAAGCGCTTTATAGACCCCTCAAGATAAGGATCTTCCTGAACTTCTGAGTTTTGGGGTTCCGGCACGGGGGTTGGATCATAATTGGTGAATAATCTGTCAATTGCATAAACCAGCGATGCTATAAGTATAATTATGGATATAGTTAGCTTTATCAGCTTTGCTTTTCTATTCCCTTTTTCTGAAGAGTTTTTTGTTTCCGCTTCTAAGTTAGGCAGTTCTTTTATATCCATAAACTATATAAAGTATACCGTATTTAAGTTTCAATAGGATCTATTTCTGTCAGAGATGTTTCTTTTTTCCTTTCCTCCAGGATTTTCTTCGGTTTCATTTTTCTAAGAATTCGGTGTAATAATTCTATTTCTTCCACTTTCAATATTTTTGTTAAACCCAAGTATGTAGCAATTCCTACGAATGAGGTTAATCCCGTTATGAGAAGCAATTGAATTGTTCTTGTGCTGTCAAATACGAATTCATCCAGTATTTTTAGGGGGATATAGAGGCTTATTCCCATAATGGCCGCGGCATAGCTGATCTTTACAAACGGTCTAACTATTTCTTTTAATTCAAAGCCTCCTAGTTTTTTACTCAAGAGCCAAAAAAGGATAACCATATCCATGATAGAGGTAATTGAATATGAAAGAGCAATGGCCCAGACACCCCAGCCTAATATTTTGATAGAAGTGAGAGATAAAATAACGTTGGCCGGCAAGGTTATAAGACTTACTTTTACAGGAGTAGATGTATCTTTTAGAGCGTAGAAGCTTCTGGTAATAAGGTATATGGTACTTTGAGCAAATATGGATAGGCTGTAAAAAGCCAGGGTGTAGGAGGTTTTAACTGTAGCTTCCCAGGGAAACTTTTTGGCCCCGAAAGCCAATCTTATCACAGGAATTCTTAGAACCAACAGAATTACAGAGCACGGTACCACTAAAAATAGCATTTGGTGTAGTGAAGTAATAAATATTTTCTTGAATTTTTCTCTATTTGCCAATGCTGACGTTCTTGAAAGTGTAGGTAGAGCTGCAGAAGAGATAGAGATAGCAAAAAGATTTATGGGGAAAAATTGCAGTTGGCCGGCGAATCTCAAGTAAACAGAGGAAGGTTTTGATATTAATATTGCAAAAGAGTTATTTATGGTTTCAAGGAGGTTTGCTATTAAAACACTTAGTATCCTTGGTGGTGTGAGAGTTAGTATTTTTTTAATGTAGATATTTTCTATTTTTATGATTGGTTTATATTTATATTTCAACCTTTTTATTGACGGTATTTGGATAAGTAGATGTCCAAAAGCTCCCAAGAGCATTCCATAAGTTGGTCCGAATATTCCAAACTTTTCAGATAGGAAAATTGTTCCTAAAATAATCCCTAAGTTGTAAAAAATAGGTGCAATGCTTGGTAATAAGAAATGATTATAGGAGTGTAAAAGGCTGGTTAGGAAGCTGCTCACAAGTAGAATGATCTGGGCCCCAAGCATTAATCTTAGAAGCTTTGTTCCTAGTGCAATTTCTCCCGCACTAAATTGTTTCACTGAAAGCAATCCAATTATTGGTTTTGCGAGCACAAAAGCTATTCCCCCTAACACCATGAATAAGAGGATTCCTGCGTTTATTATTAAAGAAGCAATTTCATTCGCTTTCTCCTCATCTTTTTTAATGGCTTCTGTATATACCGGAACAAAAATCGTAGATAGTACGCCGACAACTAGAAGGGAATATATAAGATTTGGAATTTTGTCTGCTGTGAAAAATACAGTGAGCTCCGAAGAGGTTCCGAAGAAAGCACTTAAGGAATAACTTTTTACTATACCCAATATGGCTGTAATACCCGTTGTAACTGAAATAATTGCTGCGGCAGATAGAATGCTGCTTTGAGCTTTTGTTAAGAAACCTATATTGAATTTAAGTGCGCGGATAAGATTTTTTCCATTCATCTTGACCATAACAATAAATATGTTATCATTGCAGGCGTCATATGCCTAATACTATTTCAACAAAAAAAGCTCTTAGGCAGTCGAAGCGTAAAAGAGTTCATAACCTATTTTGGAAGAATCGTATAAAGTCTGTCACTAAGGAATTAAATAAGCTGTTACAGACTAAAGGTTCTACTCTTGGTATACTAAAAGAGAAGGAAAGCCTTCTTCAAAAATATGCGGATAAAGCATCCAAAAAGAATGTAATATCTAAGAATAAGGCTAATCGGTTAAAATCAAAGTATGCCCAAAGAATCACTGCCTATTTCGGAAAAGATAAAACAAAAAATAAAGAATCTTCTAAAGAATAGACCAAAGAAGAAACCCAAGCCGCCTAAATTTGAGGTGGGGGATCCCAACCTTTTAATGGAGGGGGAGCAGCGAGGGAAGTTTTATTTTCAGAAAGGTAAAGAGTTTAGATCTTACTACGATACTCCTATCTTTGTAAAGTTTGCTCAGTTAACAATAATATTATTAACGGCTGCTTTTGTTGTTACCTCTCTAACTAACCTTTCTTTGGATGCTCAGATTCAAGCTAAGGAAGAAATTCTATCGCAGAAAGTTTCTGAACTATCTACTGTAAAAGCGCCGCTTGAAGATCTAGACTATCTTTCCAGGAAAATAGATGTCCTAAAAGAATATGAATCTTCGTCTCAGGATATCGCTCCTTATCTAGAATTGTTTTTGGGCTCAACCAATGCTTTCAATTTTAAGAATTTTGAGGTTTCCTCTACGTCGGCTTCCTTTTCCGGGACAACAAAATCCCCCCTAACTTTTTCTTTTATTGCCGAGGAGTATCTTCAAAGCGGTCTAGTGGAGAACATAGCTTTGCAATCAGCTTCTCTAAATAAAAGAGAGCAGGTGTATGAACTTTCCTTTGAGGTAAAACTAAAATGAAAAAACCACTGATTTCATATAACACTTTTCATGATTTATACGTGTTTATTTTCTGTCTCAATTTGTTTGGAATGCTTTTTTTTGGAATTTACCCTTCTGCTAGGTCCATTTTAAGAAAGAGACAGTTTTTAAAGGAGATAGACGAGAAGAACAATCAGTTTGCACTTATGTTATCCGCAGTAGAAGAGAAGGAGAACTATTTTAGAGAAATTAAACCTTATCTTCCTGCCCTAAATAAAGCTATCCCGGATAAGGTTTACGGCGATAAATTGATAGAGGAGATGTTGTTTTTAACTTCAAGCCATGCATTTTCTCTAAATGATTTAAGCATTTCCAATAGGGATGATAACACTACAGATTTTTCTGTCTCTCTAGAAGGTGATTTTGAGAGGATAGATGAATTATTGGATAGTCTAGAGAATACGGATTTAAGTCTTAAAGTAAATTCAGTAAAAATTAATTTTTCCGATCGAATAATTGGAGGAGATCAAAATATAGACATAAGTATCAGGATGTATAATCTTAATGAAGAGAAAAGGACCCTAGAAGATGCGTAAATTTATATTTTTGCTATTATTTATATGTATAACTGTGGGAAATGTTGTTCTAGTTTTCCTTTTACGTGAGACAAATTCATCAAGAGATCTTACTTTCTCGCAAGAAACACTTGATTTTAGTAGGGAGTTTGGTGTTACAATAGATATAGAATTTTTAAAAGAGAATTTACAACCTGCCTATGAATAACGCGCATCAAGCAAAAAACGGTTTTAAGACATTTGTAGTAACTTTGGTTATTTCTTTAGGTGTATTTGCCGCTGTTTATTATTTAACTTCTTACCCTTCTTATGAAATGGATATCGATGAATCTACAGGAGGGACTCGTAATGAGGTAGATTCTCCTCTTAGTAGTGTTGAAGGAGAAAATGTTTTGGGAGAAACAGATAGCCCCTTTGCAAATTTAAACGAACAAGAAATATCTACTCCCAGAAGAACAGTTCTATCTGGAGAGGATGTGATTTCGGAGGAAGAGGAAGAAATGGCAGCAATGGAAGAGGATGAAATAGAGTCTTATGAAGAAGACTTAGCACTTGCAACCGAAACTACTGAAACTACTGTCCCAGATACGGGTACCTTGGGAATGACATTTTCTCTGTTTACTTCAATGGCTATATTAGCGGGGGGACTTTATTATGTCTATTTAGGTCCCCGTAATTTAGCTTTAAAAAGTTTTGAGGAGCAAATTCTAAACTAAGACTTCTAGTTTTCCATTGCGTAGACCAGTAATCTCTTAAGCCGAGTCCCCGGGGGCACACAAGTCATCAAAGTAACAGTAGATTCATTTAGAAATTTCGGTCTAATTTCTTCCAGTGGATTTACATCTTTTGGATAAAGTGTTTCTTTTCCTGTTACTGTATAGGTTAAATTTTCGTCATTAATTTTAATGTGAAATTTGTCTCCTGTTTCAAGTTTTTCGAGTGTTGAAAAGATAGTTTTATAATTTTTGGGGTTAAAAAACCACGGTAAAACAGAGTGTCCGTAGATAAAGCTATTTCCTGTTTCTCCAGGCAGTCCAGAGCCAGGATAGTGTCCTAGCGCGTCCTTTGGGTCAAGGGACCTTGCGTTCACTTCAACTAGGGCGTCCTTTATATTTAGTTTTGGAATTGTTAGATAGAAGTATTCCGGAATTTCCTTTTCAGATTCTACTGGGGTTTCCGGATGAAGTTCATTGAATTCAAAATCTCTAAATCCACTCATAACTCCTAAGACACTAGATTCTATATTTTCGGGCTGGGGATCAGATCTAAATCTTATTAATGGATATATGACTTGTGAAGTTAACAAAAGGAAGCCGCCTGCAATCAAAACTAGGGGTATTATTCTGCTTTTAATTACAAAGCTTTTATTTTTGGTTTTGTATATTGGATCATTGGATTCATCTTTTATGTAAATTTTCTTTTTAAACATCGTTGTCTTTTAGAATTTCTTCTACATTTAGGACATTCAAAAGATTTTCAGGTATCAGACTTAGTTTCATGTCTCTATCAGTTTTATAGAAGTGCTCAAATAGATTTAAGATATCTTTTTCTTCAAAATTTTCAGCTTGTTTTTTCAGCTTTCTTTGTACAAAAGGAGGAGCAGATACCTTAGCATTAAATTTTGTTCTTGCCACATTCCTTAATTGATATATTAGCATAGAGTGTGTCTTGAAGGCTGGTTCTTCTTTTTCTCGTAGGTTTTTTAATAATTTATATGTTAGTTTCCTATCTTTATTAAAAGCAGCATCTAGAAAGTTAAAAATAGTTGAATCCTTTTTCTCTGTAACTTTTACTATTTTGTATTTTTCAGCTTCTTTGATTTCTTTGATAATTTTACTGTTACTTCTTAGATTTTTATTTACAGTGAAAATTATGATGGTTTTTTCTGGTTTTTCTTTTGCAATTTTGATGAAACTTAGAAGATCCTTTTTTGAGGTTTTCCCTTCATTAGCTATGAGAAGGTTTTTGTAACCAAACATATTGGGAGTTGCTGTTGCATTTGCAAATTCTGTGGCGGTTAAATCTTCTAGTTCCAATTCAATAATTTCATCGGGTTTTAGGTCACTTCGGATTTTTCTTATTCTCTCCCTTGTTTGTAGATTATTCTTTCCGTGGATTAGGAAAATCATTAGTCTTCTTGTTTGTTATCAAGATCTATACTTCCTGAGGATTTCTCTCTTTTTGGTTGAAGTGTATTCATTTGATCTATTATTGTCGTTTCGCTTTTATTTTCTTCTTCTCTCTCCGATGGAGTACCTATTCTGGCCGATTTTTTTATGTTGTTATTCTCTTGTGTGGGTTGTTGAGGTTGAGGAGGATTTTTGGTTTTCTCCATCAGATTACTCTCTTGCGGGCGATTCACTGGTTTATTTGTGGTTTCTTGTGCTTTTGGCTGATATTCTTTTTTAGGTTTTCCTTCTTCATCAAAAGTTTCAAATTTTTCTACATTTTCAGATTCGTAAGATTGATATTCATCCTGCGGTGTAAGCTTTTTCTTATTTTGTATGATTCCTTCTTTTTTAAGTTTAAGTAGTTCTTTAGGATCAGTTGTAACTAACTTGTGTTCTTCTGGCGAAGCTTTGATTCGCATTGCTACGTGGTTAGTTCCAGCAAAAAATAGCCCCTCTCCAATTCCCGCCCCCAATAGAAGTCTTTTTTCTCCTTCCGACAGATAAAAGGTTTCAGCTATAAGATCTATAGCTGCTGGATGTTGCTTTAGTAAAATTTGAATGGAGGAGTTGGTTACAATAGCTTTTCCGTAGTCTGATTTCAAGAAATCATCCACGTCTTGGGAGATAGTAGTTAACCCCAAGTAATATTTTCTGGCTCTTTTTGCTATACCATAGATGAATCTCGCACTGTCTTCATTTTCCATCAAGTACCAGGCCTCTTCCACAATTAGGATTCTTTTCTTTAAGTCTTTACGTATTGTTGTCCATACAAAATCTAGGATTATGTAGAAGGCAATAGGACGCAGCATTTCTTCAAGATTTTTAGTTGAAAATACGGTCATATTACTTTCGAGGTCTACAGTAGTTTGAGAATCGAATATGCCTGCCAGAGATCCTCTTATGTATTTTTCTAGTCTTTCTGCCATTCCATGAGCTTCTTCTTCTGCAGCACCTAAAAGAACTTTATATAAGTCTTCCATAACTGGAGGTTCTTTGCTTGTTTGAGTATCAGGATCAGTGGTTATTCCTTTCATTCGATATGTTTCAATAAGTGCCCGGTCTAATATAGCTTCCTCCGTTGGTGAAAGATCGCCCATCATTAGTTTTAAGAGCGTGTGTAGCGAAAGCAATTTTTGGCCTAATTCATTTTCTCCTTCTACAGCTACCCCAGATAAGTCAAATGGATTTATTTTAGCCGGAGAGCTCGCTGAAAAATCTATATAGTTTCCTCCTACTGCTTCACAAAGAGTTCTATATTCTTCTTCTGGGTCGATTATCAATATTTCCGCCCCAAACACCATCAGTCTTAGAGCTTCTAATTTTACAAAATAGGATTTACCAGCACCAGATTTAGCAAAAACTACTGAGTTTGCATTTTCCAATGAGAAACGGTCAAAAATAATTAATGAGCCATTATGACGGTTTATTCCGTACATAATACCCTCATCCATTGTCAATTCAGAGGATGTGAAGGGAAAGGTGGTAGCCAAGCTTGTTGTGTCCATATTTCTTGTTATAAGAAGTTTGTCCATTCCTGTTGGTACAGTAGATTGAAATGCTTCTTCCATCTGAAGGGTGGCAGTTTTTGAAATTAGAAGTAAAGATCCTAAAGCAGATTCTAGTTTAGAAGTTACATTATCCAATTCCTCTAAATTTTTTGCTGAAATCGTTATGTAAAAGGAAAATTGAAAGTATTTCTCTACTCCTTTTACAAGTTGCTCCTGTAGAGAGTTTGCATCTTCCAAGGCGGCCTTAACAGCTGGATCTGTAATTTTTCCTTTTTCTTTGTCGGACATAGTAGTTGCTTCAAGTTCTGTTATTTTTCTACGAAGGTCATCCAGTATTAATTTTGCTTTTACGGGATAGTAAAACATAGAGATGTCTAATGTATGTTCAAAATTTATTACCGGAGATAGCCAGTTAGCGCCCACAAACCGAGGATATCCAGATACGAATAAGGTTCTGTAGTATGAATTTCCAATTTTAATGTGGTTGAAGTCCACCTCTATTGCTGGGGGAGCGATTATATCTTTAATATTCACCATTCCCTCTGATAATTTTTCAGCGGGAGATTGTTCTTTGTTCTCTTTTGGTGCTTCTTTCGCGCTGTTCTTTTTTCCTAGAAAAGGTATATTCATAAAATTATTCCTCAAAAATAGCTGGATTTACTACTGCAGTTTGATAATCTTCTACTGAAGTCTGAATTCTTTGTCCGTGAATAGAGCTTGGATTATAAATATCAAAATAAAGTTCTACTAATTCCTGTGTTTCTAATTGTTCTGCTTTAACACCTATTCTTCTGAATTCTTTTATTATATGATCGAGTTTTGGTTCTAGTTCCGTCTTTGCATTTTTTAATGCTTGCCGGATATTGAAATTCTTTCTTTTTGCATGAGTGCCGAACAGTCTCGTAAAGAATTCAAAGGGATCTGCTTGACCTTGCTTAATGGGCCGGTTGGTGGAAAGGATTATGTAAAACTTTTTATCCAGGACTTCATTCTTTGAAATTGTTTCTTTCACGAATTTTCTGTATGCTTCAGCCTGGTGCCTTAGGAGGGGGTCCTCAATTTTTTTCTCAACTTTTATAACTTTCTCCAGATACCCAGAAATGTCCAATTTTTTGGATCTTATGACTATCTGTATAGGGAAAGTGATTGAGTTTATTAACATGGAGAAAGCCGCAATAATAGCATCTTGTTCTATTTCAGATAACAGGTCAAAGTTTACTGCGGTTGTTTTAAGGACAGCTGCGGCAGATCCATTTTTTAAAATTACTAGATTCTCCTTAATGTCCTCAATATCTAAATGTTGTTGGGTTGTGGCAGTTATATTTGGCATTATTATTGACTCTTAATTTCAAATGAGGGTAGGAGCCCCCCATTGATTGTAACAGGAATTATATCAAAGGAGTACCCTTCTTTTTCTATTTCAATTTCATAATTTCCGTTTGATAACGGTGTAGATATAAAAAATTTACCTAGTTTGTTTGTTTTTAAAGCTCTGACTGGTTCTCCATTTTTATTTCTGATTATTAGTACAGCATTTTCCAACGTCTCGTCATTTTTGCTTTTAATAATTCCTGAGATTATGTTTGGTTTTTCCACCATGGAGGGTATTAACCTCACATTGTCAGGTGTGTCTCTTTGAGTTATTTTTTCTGATTTTCTTTCCAGAAATTCTGGAGTGAAAGTTCTCTTTAATTCCCTTTTTTCTTCTTCTTTTTCTATAGTGTCTTCTTTAGCAGGTTGTTCTTTTTCAACTGAGGGAAGTTTTCCGTCAAAGATTTGTTTTGACTCTGTGGAGGTTTTTTTGACTTTTTCTTCTTTTTGAGGAGGGCTTTTCTCTTTCTCTTCTTTCTCTTCTGTTTTTTCTTCTATCTTTCGCGCTCTTTGGTTCTTTTTTTCTTTTTCAATGAGATCCTGTAATTTCTCTGCCTTTTTTTTGTAATCTTCTTTTGCTTGTGCCTTTTCCTCTTTGTTATCTTTTGTCTCTTCAATGGATAAGACTCTCTCCCCTCTGATAGGAAGGATAATTTTTCCTTGACTTGGTGTAAGATTTACAAATTTTCTTCCAGAGTGTCCAGTCATTGGCTGGAGGTAGGAGGTGCTTTTCGATCTGCCTTCATCCAAAGGTTTGAGTCTTGATTTCTTGATTCTATCCTGCATCATCTTTGAGACTTTATCTTGTTTTTCTGCTTTTTGTTTCTTTGGTTTAAAAGTGTCTCTTTGTTTTTCTCTTGTTTCGGTTGCGGGTTTCTGTTTTAACTTTGTTGGAGCACTTTCAAGCTTGGATTCATATACTTCTTCTTTGGGTTCAGTCGCCGAGGTTCCTTTGAAAGCTTCTCTTACTTTTTGTATATACTCTTCTTCCGGAATATCCAAAGTATCTTCTTTTTTACTGCTCTGGGTTTTATTTAAGTATTCCTCTAGTTTTCTTCTGCTTGCTGTCGGAGCCAAAGTGATTAGCTCTTGTTGTAGTATGCGTATATTTTGTTCAAAAGCAAAAGCAGTAGGTAATTCTATTTCTTTTCTCCAGATTCTTTCGGTTGGAGAATTAATGGCAGTTAGAAAGTTTATGATCCATTCATCTAAACCCCTATCCTCAAAAGGAACAAAAGCTAGGCCAAGGCCTGTTAAACCAATGACTAGCACAAATGGCCAGGTAAAAGGTTGGGGAACTGACAAATGTGCCATGTAAGCGGCTATGGCAAAGACTACAATATAGACAAATTGTCTCATGGTGAGCTCGCCGATAAGTTTAAATTCCACGTCCATTATGTTTTGTGGAACTGCGTGTTGTGCGCTGCTTAGTTGTTTGTCTTGAATGGGCATGAGTTTAGTTTAATTATACGGCAGTTTTTAGTTAATTTCTGTTAGTATTTTAGAAAGCTCTAACAGACGGGATTTTTCTTCTGCTCGTCTTTTATATTCAACTTTATCTTCGGTTTTTTTAGATACTATTAGACGATTAGGAATTCCAATTAGGTCGGCATCCGCAAATTTTTCTCCCGCTGATGTGTCTAGTCTGTTGTCAAAAAGGACTTCAATTTGTTCATTTTGTAGTTTTGCATATACTTCTTTTGCTTTGTTTGCCGTCTTTTTGTTATCAAGATTTAAACCTATCAAGTGTATTTTGAAAGGGGCTACAGAATCAGGCCAGACTATTCCGTTTTTGTCTGCAAGTATTTCTACAATTGTTCCTAAACTTCTGCTTGGCGCTATTCCATAACTGCCCATAACAACCGGATTTTCCTCGCCGTTTTCGTCTGTGTAAAGGAGACCTAGAGGTTCTGAGAATTTTGTTTTCAATTTAAATATATTGCCTACCTCAACAGCGTTCAACTTTTTTAAATTTTCTTTTTCCAGGTTAAGATCATCCAGAACCTTTTTGGTATATACTTCCTGGTTAATTGCTAAGTTTTTTTCTTCGTCCAAGTAAATGGTATCTTCTCCAGCATCACAAACAGTCTGAAATTCATGACTGTATTTACTGAAGGGCCCTCCCCCGGCGAAAGTCAAGTAGGTGGTGTTTCCAAGACCCATTCTTTCAAATATTTTAAAATAGGCCTGCTTAGCTTTTTCATAGAATTCATCTAGATTATCTTCGGATTTATTAAAAGAGTACAGATCTTTCATGATAAATTCCCTCGTTCTTAATATTCCACTTTTTGCGCGCAGTTCGTTTCGGAATTTGGTTTGAAATTGGAATAAATATAAGGGTAAATCCCTGTAGGATTGGACATGCTGTCCTACAATTTTTGTTAAGGGTTCTTCATGAGTTGTTGCTAAACCTATTTCTTTGTCACTTTTCAGATGAGTTTTAAACCAAACGTCTATTACTTCATCAGCCCAGCGCCCAGTGTTTTTCCATACCTCAGGGTTCTGCAAAGCGCCCAGGTGGATTTCCTGTCCTCCAATAGCTTCCATTTCCTCTCGGATAATTTGAATTATATTGTCTAATACTTTTTTTCCCAGGGGTAGAAATGCATATACCCCGGCCATTTCCTTTTGTATGTAGCCCGCTTGAATAAGAAGCTTTGCACTTTTACTCACCTCTTCTGCAGGCGGCTCTTTTCGAGTTTTTCCAAAGAGTTCACTATATAACATAAATGAGACCTTTCCGTCTTCCTGAGTTACTCTTTTTCATCTTCTTTATCTTTGATTAATTCAGGGTTTTCGAAAATGTTGCCTACTTTTATAACGCCTCTCAAGGATCTTTTATCTTCAAAACCTATTATTCTTTCGTCTTCTAAGAATTCCAGTTCATATCTAGCATTCTCTGGTTCCCAGAAAACTTTAGCCAGATTTTCTTGTGCCCCTACTTTTAGAATATCCCCTTCATATATGTCCTTTTTTTTGTCATCTTTTAATCCTATGAATTGCATAATTATAATATTTTCGTCATATTCTTCGCTTACATACCAGTCGGCGCCCCGTTTTTTGGGATTGCCTCTGGAATATAAAACCTTTCCCTTAAGTCCTATAGCTACATTATGGTACATATATTCTTTTTCTTGGTGCCAGACTCTGAATTTATATTTGTGATCTTCCATTGAAATTACCTTTCTTTAAAATATGTAACGCTTTAATTCACCTTATTGTAACAAATTTAACGCTTATTTGAAGTAGCTGCGATCAAACCGGTCAAAAAAACCAAAAAGAGTAAGGAACCTGTAAGTAAATTTAGCAGGGCAAAAATTTTCAGAGCGAGAAGGCCGGTAATCCCCAGAGAGAAGATCAAAGAAGTTTTTAGGCCCTTACGATAGGTAAGTTTAGGGTTGAAGAAGCTCTTTGTCTTTCTTTTGTTTAGGAAGAAAATGGTTATGGATATAGTTAGAAATAAAACTGTACCAACCAAGAACAGGAAAATCAGCTTTATTTTGAGTTCATTTGGGTAGTTAAAGAGAACTAATCTTATTAACATTCCTAGCGCGGCTAAATTCGCAAAGATAATTGTATAGAGAAATTTGTACACAAGCGTATTTTATCACTGCGCCTCTTATTTAATATTGTTTAATTTCTTCATTCTTATGATAGGGTAAAGCTCGTTAATTATAAGTCAACATCAATTAGGTTTAATAATTATTTAATCTTTTTATGTTAAAGATAAAGGTGTTGAAATTTTTAAGATACTATGAGGTTATTAATACTCGCGCATGATAAGGAACTGATCAAGAAGTTGAAGAGTTGCTTAAAGAGAAAATACACGTTAGATTTTGAGCAAGGTGGCGGTGCGGGTGTGTATTCTGCACAGGCAGAGTTTTACTCCCTGGTCATTGTTGATCATAATTTAGAAGATATATCCGGAGCCAGAGTATGCAGGCTCATGAGGCATCAAGATGTGAAGATACCCATCCTAATGCTAAGTAAAGGTAGAGATATTTCTAAGATTGTTTCTTGTTTGGAGAGAGGGGCTGATGATTGCATGGACAGAGACTTTGATGAAAAGGAATTGGAGGCGCGCATTCAAGCTCTCCTGCGCCGCTTTTCAGTAGTAAAACCTGCCAGTAATATTTATAAGATCAAAGATGTTTCTATTGATTTATGGAAAAGGGTGGTTTCCAAAGGAGATAAAGAGGTAAAGCTTAGGAGAAAGGAATTTGAGCTGTTGGAGTTGTTTATAGAAAATAAAGGCAGAGCTCTTTCGAGGGATCTTATTTTTCAATCTTTGTGGAAGGATGAATCAATTACCTGTTTCAATATTGTTGATGTTCACGTTTGCTATCTCAGGAAAGCCTTAAGGAATCTGATTGATGTGGAATTAATTAAAACTGTTTATGGCCACGGTTATTTCTTTGATGGATCTGATTTGCAGAAATCATCTTAAGAACTTATCATTAGTTCAATGTTAAAAGCTGTTGATTTGCTATATCAAATTTTAAGAACCGCAAGGCCAAGGCAATGGTTAAAGAATTTGAGTGTTTTTGCCGCCCCAGTATTTTCCGGCATGTTATTTCAAAATGATATATTTTTTACTGCTATCTACTGTTTCATTGGCTTCTCTGCAATTTCCTCAGGTGCTTATTTTATAAATGATATTACTGATGTAGAAAAGGATTGGAAACATCCGGTAAAGAAAAACCGCCCCATAGCTTCGGGTAAGTTGTCAATAAGGCTTGCTTGGTTTATAGCTGTTGGCTTAGTTTTGTTTAGCTTGTTTTTTTCTTACTATTTGATAGGTACTTTTTTTACGCTTACATTAATAGCTTACATTATAATTCAGCTTCTCTACTCTTTCTACTTCAGGAATGTAATTATTTTAGATTCCCTCGTTGTAGCTACAGGATTTGTACTTCGAGTTTTTGCAGGGGGATTTGGTACTAATACATCTATTTCTTCTTGGCTGGCTCTTACCACCATAGGACTTTCACTTCTTCTAGCCTTTGGTAAGAGAAGGTCAGAAAAGACACTTCTTCACAAATTTAGTGATAGAAAACCGGATACTAGAGAAACCTTAAGATATTATCCAGATACTTTATTAGATAGCATGATTTCCATGTCTGCATCCCTATGTATACTAACTTACTCTCTTTTTACATTTCAGATTTCACCCCAAGGTGTAGGAGGAACTTTGAGCACTCTACTACCTTCGGTTTTGAGCAGTCCCAAATGGATGATGTTAACAATCCCCCTTGTAATTTACGGCGTGGCAAGGTATCTGTACGTTATCTATGAGCGCGAAGAAGGTGAATCTCCGGAAAGAGTTCTGTTGTCGGACAGGCCCCTATTGGGCACAGTGGTTCTATGGGGAACTATTATAATGGGTATTATTTATCTTTTGCCCGGAAGCTAATTTTACTCGTCTATTACAGTTGTGGAATTGGTGGATTCTGTTGTTTCTTCCTGCTCTTCGGTCTCTAGCAAAGATTCATTGTAAAGTCGCTGCTCTTTTTCCCAGTCTAATTTGGGCTTTTCTAAGGTCTTTTCTTCAGCAGTGTCCTGGGTGTTGCAGTCTTGTGCTGAAAGCACTTCGTCTTGAGGTTCTAAATTTTTATAACCCATAAAACCTATTATCGACAAAGGCATGATAAGCATTCCTAGAAGAAGCACCGTAAGCAAGGAGTTCAAAATTAACTTTGGAAAGTGTTTAAACATAATCATCTCCAAATTCCAGGATCAATTCTTCCTGTGTGTCTTCATAATAATCAAAATCGTCTTTTTCAATTTTATCAATATTTATTTCTTTTTCTATATCTATAATGAAAAGTACTGTTGCTAAAATACCTGTTGCTAAACTAATGTAAAACACCCAGCCGTACACAAGGCCAAATAAAGCCATAACTGCTGAGATCAAGAGCAGTAGGTACAGATAAGAAAGCCAAATCGCCCCTTGAGAATATAAGTCAAAAGAGTTTTGTATAAATGATGATAATTTGAGGGAAAAAACCTTTGCTGTTAGTTTTGGGGTAATATGTGTACTATGTAAGAAAAGAGATTTTACTAATGTCAGTGAAAGGCCTAGTACAAGGGCCGCTAACATAAAGAGGAGGGAATAGGAGTTAACTTTCACATAACTTTCGGAGGAGTTAAAAATAAATCCTGAGTTGGAAATGGAAAAGGGAATCCGAAAGTACTCGCTTACTAAGACCACGGAAATGATTCTAACTGAGATCAGCAGAATGGCAGGAACTATTGCTTCGTCGATTAATTTGATTAGTATTTTTGAAACCATGGCAGATTGATAAAATAATAACAGTATGATTCGGGTAAAGTCAACGCTTAAAAACTTAATTAAATTGCTTTTGTGGTTGTTGGTTTTTTTAATTCCTTTGATACACGTTTCAAATACTAAGGAGCTTTTTGAATTTCCCAAGATGTTTTTTGCTTACGGTATGGGCTCTACAATCATTTTTTTATATTTGATTGGTCTGATTTTTGGAATGTTTAAGTTCAAAAGGCCTCCTTGGTTTATAACGGCTTTTTTGCTTATAAATATCGTTGCAGCTATTTTTTCTCTAGATAGATATACATCGTTATGGGGGTATTATTCTAGATTTAATGGTGGATTAGTCTCTCTGGTTATTTATGTAGGTTTATTTGTAGTGCTAACAAGCTTGTTTAGTAAAAAATTTATTCTGATGATAATTTTTGGAGGTTTAATTTTTACTCTTTTTCCAATTAACTTACTGGGAATTAGTCAGTATTTTGGTTGGTTTTCATCACCTGTTGAGAGAGTTTATTCTACTTTTGGTCAGGCTAATTGGCTGGCAGCTTATTTATCCTGGGGTTTGCTGTTATCAATCCATAAATTTTTAATCTTCCCTTTTGACAAGAAAATTTTTGTTTGGCTGGGTCTCTTTTTTCTTTCCTTTCTATGTTTTTGGTTAACCTTTTCCATATCCGGGATTTTAGGTTTTTGTGCGGGTTTTTTAATTCTTCTGGGCTTGAATTATAAGAAGTATCATTTAGGCCGTCTATTTATCTTGTTTCCTCTAATTTTATTTGTTTCCCTTTCATTTCCTGGTCTGTTTTTTCTTAAGTTTAGGGACGCTTTAATTGATTTGAGGCAGGTAGTTTTTGGAAATTTCTATGTATACGCTCAAGAGAGTGTACATCAAGTTTCCGACCCTGGATTTATTCGTTTTGGACTATGGAGAGGCTCTTTGTCTCTAGCTTTCTCTAGTCTAAAAAGATTTTTTATTGGAGTCGGCCAGGGAAATTTTCCTTATGTCTTTCCTTTTTTTAGACCTGGTATTTTGAATTTTTCTTCAGAGTGGGATTTTATATTGAACAAGCCCCATAATTATTATATTGAGATTTTGGTAGAAACCGGATTTGTTAGTTTGGTTTTGTATCTGTGGATAGTTATAAGGACTTTTTTGAAGAGACATTCCTGGATGACCCCTTTATTGGGTGCTTTTTTGGTTACAAATTTCTTTGGATGGCCTACAGTTGTAACTT
Organism: uncultured Candidatus Saccharibacteria bacterium; assembly: GCA_964638225.1. Classification (GTDB taxonomy): domain Bacteria; phylum Patescibacteriota; class WWE3; order UBA101185; family UBA10185; genus WJKK01. Next base: position 3,034 of record CAZWYL010000005.1, on the reverse strand, counting down.
CCTTGTATTTCTGGATTTTTTTGGCAGCATTTTGGAGGAGAGAAGATGAAATTTAATCAATTTTACAGAATCATAAAAATTCCTTTGTTGATCCTCTTGGTTGTGGGATATTTTGTTTTTGTTTCTGAGATTTGGCGTTTTTATCAAGCGGATTTAAAAGCAACCTCTTCTATTGAAAGGATTGAAGCAGCGGATTGTTCTAACGCAATTGTTTTTGCGGATGAAGCAATAAGTTTAAACCCGCACGAACCTTACTATCATAGAACTAGGGCAAGAGCTAAACTGATAGAAGCTTTAATGTCTAGCTCCTACGATGAGAATAAGAAGAATGCTTTAGATGATTTACAGAGATCTGTTGAATTAAATCCCCTGAATTTAGCAACTTTAAGGAATAATATTTCCCTTTATTATTATCTTGCTCTAAAAGATTTGGAAGTGTCGGGTGACTCAAAATCCGTTGTAGTTGATTCTGACTATTTACCCATAACAATTAGCTATTATGAAAGTCTAAAAGATAACTATTCTAATGATGTGGGCATCCTAGTTTCTTTAGCGCATTACGAGGGTAAACTGGGGTTAGAGGAGGAAAGAAATTTTACATTGGATCAAATTAAAACTTTGCGCCCTGAATTATTGGAGTGGCATCCTTTATTGAATTAATTCTATATAGGTTTTGGAAACCCAGCCCTCTTGGTTTTCGTCTAGCTTGATTTTTACCCAATTTTGACTAGTTTCTATTACAGGAAAAGTTTCTCCAACGTTTATTTTGGCAATTTCGTTACCGCTCAAGCTTGGCGTTGCTCTTACTCTCAACCAGCCTACTCCTGTTGGGAGAACCGTTCCCATTTGAACCCCCTCATTGAGCTCTAGATATGCCTCCCTAGCTTCCTCGGTTAATCCTGTTTCTGGTGCTCCTATTCCAAGATAACCGCCTGTTTGACTGCCTTTAAGTTCTTGAAGGCCCTCCGGATTTAGAATAAGATTGCCTTCTTCGTCATAAACATTTCCTTTTGGATCAATGTAGTAGTCAAAACTTAAGTTTTCTTCAGTGTTTGCATCCATACCATCTATACCTCGCGTGTCTACCCAATAGTTTATTGCTTTTGCTCTGTCTGGTGAGTTTCCTATTGTTTGATTCGCTATAGTTAAATCATATAAACCTCTTGAACCTTCAAATCTTTCAATGTTTGCAGGTAATGGAATTGGAAATAATTTATTTTCTACAGTTAACGTATGTCCCTCTTTAATATTTATTCTTGCTGTAAGTCCCTCATATCCGCTTTTATTTACGCTTATAGTGTAATTGCCCGAAGTGATATTGTCCAGGGAGAAAGGTGTTTCTCCTATCTCATTTCCGTCAAGAAATACTCTAGCTTCGGAGGGCTGAGATATTACAGTTAAACCCGTCTTTCCAGATTTCATCCAGAAGTTTTTTCCTGATGAAAATAGTGTGGACACACCCAGATCTCTTATAAGGGTAGTTTCCACATTGGGATTAAATTCTAATTTTGTACTATAGTTAGTTTTTGGATTTTCCGGGTCTTTTATTTCTACGGAATGGGTTCCCGCTGAAACTTCTCTCTTTTCCAAAGGTGTCTCGCCTAGTTTTTCCTTATTTACGTAAACGTCTGCTTTTCTATTGTTTAACCTTACGGTTATGGCCGATTTTTCATTCATTCTTGGAATTTTCTGCATCCCCACTGTAACTCCATAAGCAAATCCTCCTAAAATAAGGAATAAGGCTACATATATTAATAAGGGTTTTATTTTTGAAAAGAAGTTTTTATTTTGTTGAGCGATTGTGTATGCCATATGTAGAATAACGTTATCACGACCTTTAGAAAAAAACAATACTCGACAACAAAGCCTTTTTCCTTTAATATGGCAGAAGATATGTTCTTAAGCACTAAAGATATTCTAAAAAAATACATAAGTTTTTATAAAAATAGAGGACATAAACAGATTCCCAATGTGTCTTTAGTTCCACAGGATGACTCCACGCTTTTATTTGTAAATTCCGGCATGTTTCCTTTAGTTCCTTATTTAATGGGGGAGCCCCACCCCATGGGCAATAGGTTGGTAAATGTTCAACGATGTATTCGTTTTGAAGATATTGAAGAAGTTGGAGACAATAGGCATACAACAGCTTTTCACATGCTGGGAAATTGGAGTTTGAACGATTATTTCAAAAAAGAACAGCTAAATTGGGTATATGAATTTTTATGTGATGAGCTAGGTCTAGACATAAGACGTCTTTATCCTACTGTTTTTGGAGGCAATGAATTTGCTTCAAAGGATGAAACTTCCATAGAAATTCTAAAGGAGGTTTTTTCTTCTAGAGGAGTTTCTCTTGGAGAGGGGACCAATCTTTTCAGTTACTCAGAAAATTGGTGGATGCGCGGTGATGCTGTTGGGGAACTTGGAGGGCCTGATAGTGAGGTTTTTTGTTACATTGGCGAAGATACTGAAAATTATGGTTCAGGACAAGATCCGGAAGAGCATGAGGATATATTTATTGAGATAGGTAATTCTGTTTTTATGCAGTATGTGAAAACTGCTGAGGGTTGGGAGCAAATCGATAGACAAAATGTTGATTTTGGAGGAGGCTTAGAAAGACTTGCTCTTGCAGTTCAGGAAAAAAATGATATTTTCCAAACAGATAATTTTCGGCCCATTATTGAAAAGATTGAAGAACTTACATCCTTAGACTACCAAGAAAATCCGGAATTAACCCGCCATATGAGAATAGTAGCTGATCATATTAGATCTAGTGTTTTTCTGGCTATGGATGGAGTAATTCCTTCTAATAAAGACCAAGGATATATACTACGCCGTCTGCTTAGAAGAATAGTTCGTTCGGGGAAAAGTTTGGGTTTGGAAAAAGATATTTCTGTAGAATTGGTTGCTGTTGTAGTAAATTTGTTTAGCTGGATGTATCCTCAGTTGACAGATCAGAAACCTAAAATAGAGAAGATTTTTCAGAAAGAAGAAGATAAATTTAGAAGGACCTTGAAGAAGGCTTCAAAGGAAGTGG
>CAZWYL010000004.1:49958-54773 GCA_964638225.1 uncultured Candidatus Saccharibacteria bacterium | reverse complement strand
ATTTCTGATAAAGAGATTCCGGTGGAGGGAGAGCTTCGCAGAATAGTAAGGCAAAATATAAAGAGGCTTAAGGACATAGGTTCGTATAGAGGTATCAGACATAAAAAAGGCCTACCAGTAAGGGGCCAAAGAACTAGCCACAATGCTCGCACTCGAAAAGGCCCTAAGAAAACTGTTGGAGGGATTAAGAGAACATTAACTAAAACATAATCAATATGGCAAAAACAACAAAAAAGAAAAAAACAAAAAAGAATAAGGGAAAGACTTCAATACCTGAGACTGGAAGAGCTTACGTTTCTGCCGGTTTCAACAATACTCTAATTACAATAACTGATGCTGAAGGAAACACTCTTTTTTCTGGCAGTGCAGGAGCCTCAGGTTTTAAAGGTTCTCGTAAGTCTACCCCCTATGCAGCTGCTACTGCAGCAGAAGATGTTGCTAAAAAAGCTTTGAGTGCTGGTTTACAAGAAGTTGCTGTTATTGTAAAAGGTCCAGGATATGGAAGAATTTCCGCTATTAAAGCATTAAGAAACGCCGGTCTAAAAGTGTTATCAATTTCGGATGTTACTCCTATTCCTCATAATGGATGCCGTCCAAAGAAAAGAAGGAGAATATAACCATGTCAAGGATAACGGGGCCTAAATGCAGATTATGCAGGAGAGCAGGAGTTAAACTCTATTTGAAGGGTACTCGTTGTGATAGTGAAAAATGTGCTATGGAAAAGCGTCCTTACGCTCCGGGACAGCACGGAAACAAAAGAAGCAGAAAATCAGATTACGGTTTGCAATTAATGGAAAAGCAAAAAGCGAAATGGATTTATGGTATACCGGAGAGACAATTCAGAAAATACGTTACAAAAGCGATAGAGGCCGGAGGAATATCTGGTGAGAATCTCTTCCAACTTTTGGAATCAAGAATTGATAATTTGGTCTATCGTAGCGGTTTAGCCGTTTCTCGTGCCCAGGCCCGTCAGATGGTTAGATCTGGTTTATTTATGTTAAATGATCGAGTTGTAAATACTCCCTCACATAGAGTGGAACCTGGAGATGTAGTTAAGCCCGTTGATTTTTCGAAAGTACATTTAAGAGAAGGTTTCATACTTCCTGAATGGATTAGTGCCAATGTTAAAGAAAGATATGTTAAGTACGAAAGAATGCCGACTTTGGAAGATTTTAATGAAAATTATGAAGTTCAATCGATTATAGATTTTTATTCTAGATAAGAAAGGAATATTTCAAATATGATTAAACCTGTAGATTTAAAGATAAAGACAGTTAAAGAGACCGAGACCGAAGGAGTGTATAGCTTTGAACCTTTACCAAAGGGTTATGGTCACACTATGGGGAATGTATTAAGAAGAGTGCTTCTAACATCCGTTGAAGGCGCTGCCATTACACAAGTTAGGATTAAAGGAGTTAAACATCAGTTTTCCACAATTGAAGGTATCCAAGAAGATGTTGTGCAGATTACACTGAATCTAAAGAACTTAAGATTTAAAAAGTATAATGAAGAACCAGTATATGTCACACTTGATGCAGATAAAAAAGGTACTGTTACAGCAGGGGATTTACAGTGTCCTTCTGATGTTGAGGTAATCAATGAGAATGCTCCTATAGCTACAATTACAAAAGATGGAACAACACTTGATATGGAAATTCTTGTTGAAAGTGGATATGGTTACTCTCCCTCCGAAGATCGTGATACTGACAAGATTGGGGTTATATTGCTTGATGCGTTTTTTAATCCAGTTTTGAATGTTTCTTACGAAGTTGATCCTACAAGATTTGGTAAGTCTATTGATTTAGATAAGTTAACGCTTAATGTAACTACGGATGGATCTTTGTCTCCGGAAAAGGCCGTAATTGAAGCTTCAAAGTTAGTCAAGGCTTTCTTTGAAAGATTGGTTATGTGGGATGTTACAGAAGATCTGACGGAAGAAGAACTTGAGGATGTATCGAATTCAGAAGTTTTAACCAAGACCAAAGTTTTAGTAGATGATTTACCTTTGCCCACAAGAACGGTAAATGCTTTGAAGAAAGCTGATATACTAACTCTTTCCGAATTAGCAGAGAAAACTGAAGAAGAACTATTGGATATAAAGAATATAGGTAAAAAATCAATTAAAGAGATTAATAAATTGTTAGAGGAAGAGAATCTGTAATAAGAGTTTATGCGACATAGGGTTAAGGGTAAAAAATTAGGAAGGGATACTTCCCATAGAAAGGCTTTGAGAAAGAATCTTGCTTCTAGTCTAATAGAGCATGAGGAGGTAACTACAACTTTAGCTAAGGCTAAATATTTAAGGCCTTATATTGAGAGTCTTGTGACAAAAGCCATTAAGAGCCAAGATAATGAGCTTAATGTAAGGCGTTATCTAAGAACTAAATTGGTTAGTGATGAGATTGTTGAAAAATTAGTTAGTGAAATAGCACCCCGCTATAAAAAGCGTCCGGGCGGTTATACCCGAATTGTTCGTATAGGTAACAGGTCAGGAGATGGCTCTATTTTAGCTAGAATATCTTTTGTGGAGGAAAAATAACATGAAAATATCAAATAAGACCTACATGGAAAATAAAAAGAATGTTTCTCAAGAGTGGCATGTTTTTGATGCTAAGGGTAATGTATTGGGTCACTTTGCGGCTGACATAGCTAAAAAACTTATTGGTAAAGAAAAGCCTACTTTTACTCCTCATGTTAACGTTGGTGACAAAGTCGTTGTTCTAAATGCTTCAGAAATCGAAGTTACAGGTAATAAAGGACTTAAAAAGAAATATTTTTGGCATACAGGCTACCCCGGAGGGATTAGGTCTCTTACTTTTGATCAGATGATGGCAAAAGATCCTACTAAAGTTATTCGTCTGGCGGTTAAAAGGATGCTCCCTCAAAATAAACTCTTAAAAGAAAGAATGAAAAATTTATATATATATGAAGGATCTGAACATCCGCACGATGCCCAAGTAAAGGGAAAGGAAACTAAATAAAATGGCTAAAGAAGATAGGAAAATAAAGAAGGGTTTTACACCTGGCACGGGTAGAAGAAAGACAGCGGTTGCGAGAGTGTTTTTATATGAAGGAGCCGGCGGCGTCATTGTAAACGATGTTCCTATTGAAGAATATTTTAAAGATTTAACCTTTGAAAAAGAAAATTGGAGACGGCCTTTTAATTTAATTGGAGTTTCAAAACCGGATAAGGAATATGACGTGAGTATTAAGGTTCACGGCTCTGGTAAATCTGCTCAGTTGGACGCAGTTGTTCACGGAATCTCCTGGGCTTTGGCTAATCTGAATGAAGAATATGCTAAAACCCTAAGGAAAAACAGTATGCTTACAAGAGATTCTCGTATGAAAGAACGCAAAAAATACTGGTTGCGCAAAGCACGAAAAGCCCCCCAATATTCCAAGAGATAATTTTTGGAGAACAGACTGGCTTGGTTCTATTCTTGAAGTTCTGAATTTTTAAGTGTACTTTTCATGGATTCCATTTGAAGTTGAATTTGTTCCAATTTCTCTAGGAGCATTTCCTTGGTCTTAATATTTGGAATTTGAATTGTCGTGCTGTATGTCTGAGAGATTTTATCTAAGACTCTTAATGGGGGATGAATTCTTCCCGTTTCATAGGCGGATATGGTTTTTCCCGAAACTCCGATTTTCCGTCCAAAGCGATCCTGGGATAATCCCTTTTCTGTTCTGATTTTTTTGATTTGCTCGCCGGGGTTTTCCAACATAAAGAATGTCTACCTAAATTAGAATATACCCCATTCCAATATATATTGCAATAACCTAGAATATAATTTATGAAAGGTTCATTGGATAAATTACCTTTAACAGAACTTCCCAGGGAGCGTCTAGAAAAACTTGGTGCAGCTTCACTAGCGGATTACGAATTACTTGCAATTCTTTTACGTTCCGGGGGTCCTGATGTTAATGCACTTGAATTATCCCAAACACTGCTCGCTGAGTTTGATGGTTTACAGAATTTACTACGGGCAGATGTAAATCAGCTTAGAAGGTTTAGATATATGGGTGATGCTAAAGTTAGCTGTTTAAAAGCGGTTAATGAAATTGCAAAAAGATCTTTGAATGATGCAGAGGTTAAAAAGGTTAGACTTGAGACTCCAAAAGACGTGTTCAAACTTATTCGTCCTTTGATAATGGGAAAAGATAAGGAGCACTTATATTTATTGAGTTTAGATATTAATAACAACTTAATTAAGCTTAGTCTCGTATCTATTGGCACTTTAACGCAAACTTTAGCTGATTCAAGAGAGATTCTTAAAACTGCTCTGCTAAAGGGAGCCAGTTCCATTATTTTGGCGCATAATCACCCTTCAGAAAAAACGGATCCTAGTGATCCCGATGTACAGCTTACCAAGGAGATTGCCATAGCTTGTACACATGTTGGGATTAATTTTTTGGATCACATTATCTTGACTTCCACTAATTTTTACAGCTTCAAATTGTCCGGATTAATTGGTTCGTCAATAAGAAAGGAGGTGGAAAAAAAGGAATGAAAATAGGGTTAAAAATGAAAAAGAGCTTTTACATTTACGGTTCTCTAGTCTTACTTTTATTACTAACTTTGGGAGTGACTTTTGCAACATTTACAGACAAAGCTGATTTTGCAGGCAGCAGCTTTTCTGTAGCAAGTGCAGATATTAAGCTTCTAGACGTTATCGATGCGGGGACAAGTTCTGATAATTTGGTTGATAGTAAACCAGGCCCCCAATTCGAAAACATTACATCCGAATGGCACGAGGATTATCCAGTTCAGATTTACAACAATGCAACTTCCGATGTAAGTCTTGAGTCTTGGGC
>CAZWYL010000004.1:15026-49858 GCA_964638225.1 uncultured Candidatus Saccharibacteria bacterium | reverse complement strand
GGTTTCTTTCTTTTTGTACATGATTTATTTGTTTTTTCAAAGTTATGCTGTTTTTATTGTAAGCACATCTTCTATGGCTCCCGCAATCTCCAAGGCCTCGCTGGTTTTAGTGGATAAAAGAGAGGAAGCCTTTGACCTTGGAGATGTAGTTACATACAGATATAAGAATCAATCTTTGGTTACGCATAGGATTACAAAGGTTGACAATTCTTTTGATAACTTATACTTCACAACCAAGGGTGACGCAAATGATTATTCTGACACTGCTAAAGTTACTCAGGAAAACATAGTAGGGCGGGTGGTTTTTACTTTTCCTTATCTTGGTTATTTGGTACTTTGTCTTGTCCACCCGGTTTTTCTTTTCTTCTTCTTTTATATCCCAATTGGGCACTATTTTGGAGTTTCTTCTAAAAGATTTGTAAACCAAATAAGCAATTGATATGCTTAAGCTATGGAAAAACTGCCCAGAAGACTTACAGAGCCGCTAAGATGGTTCTTTTACGACGCTCCCAAGAGAATTTTTGTAATCATTAAGCGTTTGATTATTTTGGTAAATCACGCTATCTCTTTCACTTTAAACATTAAATTGCTTTTTGTTCCTTTATTTGGGGATTATACGCTGGTAGGTAGATTCATAGGTTTTGTCTTCCGAATTTGTCAGATCATCTTAGGTTTAGTAGCACTGCTGAGCTTGACTAGCCTTTTATTAATTGGCCCCCTAGCCTGGTACGTTCTTCCTTTTGTAATGCTTAGATATTTAAAGTTATACTCGATTTTGGTTTTTGTTGTCATCTATTTTCTCAGGCTTCATCTTACTAAAAATATCCCACCAAAAAGGATTTCTGAGATTGGCAAGGGAGATGTTATGGATGCAGTTCGTCCAGAAATTAAAAAATATTTAATAGAGGCTAAAAAAACAGGTTCCATTGATGCCTTGACAAAGAATACAGATATAGTTTATTTGCTGAAGAAATTAGAGCTGAATAGAAAGGACTTCAAGCTAAAAGTAAGAAAAGTTCCCGACTTTGAAATTTGGAAAGTGGTTAAAAGGGCTTATGAGATTGCGCAGAGAGAGGGTACTCGGTATGTAGAGATTGAACACCTGCTCTATGCGTTTTTGAAAATAATTCCGGAAATTGAAGATCTCTTAATGTCTTTTGGCTTAGAGTTAGAGGATGTTGAGGAAACAATCTTTTGGATTGTAGATGAGCGCGAGCGTCTGGCGGGAGTCTTTCTATGGCAGGAAGATTATGATATAGAGCGCTTGGGCGGTTATGGGCGTGGTATGACTGGGAGAGTGACACCGGCTTTGGATTCTATCTCTACGGATTTTACTGAATTGGCAAAAAAAGGTTTGATTCGAGGGATTATTGCTCATCAGGAAGAAATTAAAGAGATTGCAAATTTATTGTCAGGATCAAAAAAAGTAAATGTCATGATTATCGGACAGCCGGGGAGCGGTAAGACTTCTATTGTTAAAGGCATAGCTAAGTCAATAATAGAGGGAACAGAGTATGAGAAGATAGCAAATAAGAGGATAGTGAGTATTGAAGCGGGATCTCTTGTAGCAGGGGCCAAAAATTCGGGTGACATAGCTGAAAGGTTTAAGAGAGTTATGGACGAGGTTATAAAATCCGGAGATATAATTTTGTTTTTTGATGAGATTCATAATTTAGTCTCTGGGGTTGGAGGTGATGAAGTTGATATTTCCAGTGTTTACTCCATTCTCGACCCTTATTTGTCTACTGGCAGAATTCAAGTTTTAGCGGCTACAAACAGAAAAAATTATAGAAAACACATCGAGCCTAATGGTGCATTTGCAAGGCTTTTTCATGTTGTTGATATTGAGCCTTCATCACCGGATGAAACCAGAAAAATTTTAATGCATTTGACTTTTGATATAGAAAGATTTGAAGATGTGATTGTAACTTACCCGGCAATTAAGAAAGTAATTCATCTATCTTCCAAGTTAATGTTAGAACGCGTTTTTCCAGACAAAGCAGTTGATATTTTGAATCGCTGCGTAACTATAGTTTCAAGAGAGGGTAAAGTTGTTACTGCAGAAAAAGTAGCTGAAGTTATTTCGGAAATGACCCACGTTCCTGTTACTACTTTAGATGAAGAGGAATCAGAGAAGCTTTTAAATATAGAAGAGGAGATGAAAAAGCGGATTATTGGACAAGATCAGGCTGTAAGAGAAGTTTCCAACGCTTTAAAACGGGCACGAACGGGAATTAGGGATGAAAGCAAGCCTATTGCAAGCTTTTTATTTGTTGGAACAACTGGAGTTGGAAAAACGGAAACTGCTAAGACTTTATCTAGAGTTTATTTTGGTGCTGAAAGTAAAATGATACGTTTAGATATGAGTGAGTATCAACAGCCGGATAGTGTTAAGAAATTAATAGGGAATTCAGATGGAAGCACTAAGGGTATCTTGACGGAAGCGGTAAGAGCAAATCCCTTTTCGGTTATTCTTTTAGACGAAATAGAAAAAGCTTCGCCTCAGGTTTTATTAACTTTCCTCCAAGTATTGGATGATGGCAGACTCACAGATTCAGAGGGAGTAACCGTTAGTTTTGCCAATACAATCATAATTGCAACCAGCAACGTGGGCACCCGGGAGATACAGTTGGTATCAAAAAGGAATGGTACTTTCTCTGAAATGGAGGAGGCAGTTATGAAAAAAGTAAGAGAACACTTTGCTCCGGAGTTTTTAAATAGATATAGCGGTATAGTAGTTTTTAACTCCCTATCTAAGGATAATGTTAAAAATATAGCAAGAATATTATTGAAGAGGGTTGAAAAAGTAGGGGATGAGAAAAATATTAAGTTGAAATTTACTGAAGACTTATTGGATGAACTGGTTGAGCGAGGTTATAATGAGGAGTGGGGAGCACGTCCACTAGCTCGGGTAATTGAGGATAAAGTTGAAACTTATCTTGCTGAAAAGCTCTTGTCCAAAGAGATTAAACGGGGCGATACCGTAGAATTGGGCGCTGAAATATTTTCTGATTCTCCTTCTTTGTCAAAATCTTAAGTGTGTTAAACTCAACCCATGAATTTTGAGGATAAAAAAGAGTATCAAGAACGTTTGAAGAATCTCAAAAAACAGCTCTACATAAAAGAAAAGCAAGAAAAATATTCCAAACTAAAATCTGAGATGGAAAGGCCTGAACTTTGGGAAGATTGGGAGGAAGGTCAAAAAGCTTCTCAAGATCTAGCTGATATTAAAAGAGATTTAGACGACTTCGCATTACTGGAGCTCCTTTTGGAGGAAGAGGCATACGAGAAGTTCGATGAATTTGCTGCACAGGTTGAAGAAAAGCTTTTTCTTTCCGGTAAATATGATGAAGATGACGCATATCTTTCTATACATGCCGGTCAAGGAGGTACAGAAGCAATGGATTGGGCCGAAATGCTTCTAAGAATGTATAGGCGTTATGCAGAGCGCATGAATTGGAAGATTGATCTTTTGAATAAACAGACCGGCGACGAAGCAGGGATCAAAAGCGCTACTGTAGAAATTAAAGGTAAATATGCCTACGGATTTTTAAAACATGAATCCGGCGTGCATCGTCTGGTTAGACAATCTCCTTTTAATGCGGATAATCTTCGGCAAACATCTTTTGCTTTGGTGGAAGTTCTACCTGTTATTGATGATGACGTGGACATAGAGATAAAAGATGAAGATATTGAGTTTGAAGCTTTTAGGGCCGGAGGTGCGGGAGGTCAAAACGTAAACAAGGTTTCTACTGCTGTGAGAATAAAGCATATACCTACAGGAATAGTGGTGGAAAATCAAACTGAAAGGAGTCAGAGTCAGAATAGGAGAAGAGCTTTAAGTGTGTTAAGATCCAAACTTTATGTCTTAGAAGAGCAGAGAATGCAAAGAGAAAGGCAGCGTATTAAGGGTAAGTATAAGAAACCCGGTTGGGGGAACCAGATCAGAAACTACGTTCTACATCCTTATAAGCTGGTTAAAGATTTGAGAACCGAGGTGGAAAGTACAAATCCTGATCAGGTTTTAGACGGCCATCTTGAAGAATTTATAGAAGCCGAAATTCGCTTGGATTAAGAAATTCTCCTAGTAAGTATTTAGTAGACAAATCTTTTACCCATTTTGTATAATAAGGTTATGGAAAATAACTCCCAAGAGCCCAAATCTATAGAAGATAACAAAGAGCAAGAGGATTTGCATGTAAAAACTAAATTTAAATCCTTTGATAAGAAAGGCGCTAAAAAAACAGATGAAGACAAGCTTCCAATTTTATACATAGTATTAGGTGTTTTATTGGCGGGAATTATATCCTTAGCTTTAATTTATTTTTTAGGTTTTGGAAATGTATCTGATCTAATAAGTCCTTTATCTGGCACAGATGAGGCAGAGGTTTATGGAGACTCTCATGGGATGGTGGTGAATCCCCTTACAGGTGTTGAATATCCGGCTAGTCAAGCACAATGGATAGAAACCAGACCTTTAGCGGCTATGGTAAATAATCATGTAGACGCAAGACCGCAATCAGGTTTGATTTATGCCGATGTTGTTTATGAAATCGTTGCCGAAGGAGGAATTACTCGTTATATTCCGTTTTATCTATCGGAGACCCCTGAGAAGATAGGGCCAGTAAGAAGTGCCCGCGATTATTATCTTGTTCTTGTTAAGGAGTTAGGGGATGCAATGTTAATGCACATAGGTTGGTCTCCACAGGCTCTTGAAGCTATCCAAAACTGGCCAGTGAGGAGCTTGGGACGTGGAGGAGGTCAATTTTGGCGTGAAAATCCCCGAGGAGTTGCTTCTGAGCATACTGCTTATGTGAACGGGGTAGAACTTCGTAAACTAGGAGAGGATTTGGGTTGGGAAGGAACCCGAGATTTTGATGTCTGGGAGTTTAAGGAGGATGCCCCAGTCTTATCAGATACAGAACCCGGAGATCCGTGTGAAGCTATTCCCGCTTATTGTACTCCATTGTCTATAGATTTTTGGCATAGAGGTGATTATTCTGGAATATTTGAATATAATCCCGAGAATAACTCCTACCTGAGATCTACTGGATATGATTCCGAGGGTAACCCTATTCCTCTTTTAGATCAGGAGACACAAGAACAGGTGGAGGTTAAGAATGTGATAGTTCAATTTGCAGATGAGCAGCCAGTACCTAACGATGATAAAGGCCGCTTGACGTACGAGTTGGTGGGCAGTGGAAGTGCGTTAGTTTTTATGGATGGAACTGTTGAAGAAGTTACTTGGTCAAAGGAAGATAGAGATGCTCGAACTATGTTTTATGATCTCGATGGGGAACAAGTACAATTTAACCGGGGTAAATTCTGGATCAGTATTGTACCAACAAGGAATGTGTCCCAGGTTGAGTATTAATTAGTTCTGTCCGTTAGAAACTGCCTAAGGAAAGGAACTTATGTTAGAAAAGTTATTTATTTCGGAAGTTCGCATTAACGTATTAAAACTGATGCTAACCAATCCCGATGAGCAGTACCACGTTAGGGCAATTGTAAGAGCAGTAGATGCTGAGATTAATGCAGTAAGAAGGGAACTAAAGCGTTTAGAAGAGGTTGATCTTCTAACAAGCCGTAGAAGCAGCAATCGTCTTTATTACAGAGTAAATGCTTCAAATGTCTACTATCCAGAGCTTTTGGCTATGGTAGCAAAAGATATGGGTTTAGCGAAAGATGTTATTGAAAATACGAAACAATTGGGAGATATTAAATTTGCCATGTTATCAACGGATTTCCTTCGAGGAAGGGGTTCTACAGTATTGGATGTTGATATGTTTATAGTTGGAAAACCCAATTTAAGCTTTTTAAAAACAATTATTGAACGTGCCCAAGAAGACTTGGAGAAGGAAATAAACTATTCGGTAATGACCCTAGAAGAATTTAACTACAGAAAAAGAACCAATGATCAATTTATAAATAAGGTTTTATCTCAAGGGCGTACAATGTTGATTGGTGATGAGTCCAAGTTTAGTAGTCGATAGAGGATTTCTCGTTATTTCAAGAGAACTTAATTGTTAGTTCATGATTTCTTATCTTGTGTTAATCTATAAAAGCTTATGAATAAGAAATGGAATATTTTTGGAAGTGCCTCAGATTTTGAAGAAGCCCAAGAACTTTTATTACGGAAGAGAGGATTCAATTCTTTAGAAGAGGCTCGAGAATTTTTAAATCCCCGCAATCCTTTGAATTATCTTCGTAAATTTCCCTTGGAATTTAAAAGGGCTCTTAAGGATTCAAAAAAACTAATAGAAGAATGTGTAGATAATCAAACCCCCATTATTATTCATGGAGATTATGATGCTGACGGTATATGTGCTGCATCCATTCTGTATAACTATCTAGTTAAAGAAAGAGGATACCAAAGAGTTTTTTATTTTATCCCTAATCGTTTTGATCATGGATACGGCCTTTCTAAAGATTCTATTGATACTGCCCTGCAAAAAGTTAGTTCAGAGATAAAAGAACCATCGGAAATTTTGTTTATTACTGTGGATACTGGTATTACTTCAGACGAGGAAGTTGCTTATCTTAGAGAGCTTGGACATAAAATATTAATTACTGATCATCACCAGAAGCCTGATAATATTCCCAACGCAAATGTAGTTCTTTGGTCGGATCAAGTTGTGGGTACAACACTTGCCTGGATTTTGGCAAGTGTATTGGGTTCAAAGAATATAGACCATCTTTCTCTAGCAGCTTTAGCAACAGTTACAGATGTCTACCCTCTTCGAGGAATTAACAGAGCCTTGGTGAAAAAGGGGCTGGAAAATATGAATTCTGTTCCCCCCTTGGGATTAAAAGAGCTTATTTCTGTTTCAGGGCTTGCGTCTAAAGAATTAGATTCTTATCATTTAGGATGGGTCTTAGGTCCAAGAATTAACGCAGCGGGAAGGCTTTCAGATGCCTCCAAGGCTGTGGAGCTTTTCACTCGAGATGTATCGGAAGATAGATTTTTAGCAGCGCAGCATTTGGATAAAATTAATAGAGAGCGTCAAGAAAAGACCTCAGACATGTTTGAGTTGGCTCCTGATCCTGAGTTAGATGCTAGGTTTATTCTAGTCTCTCATGAAGACTTTCACGAAGGAATAATTGGTTTGGTGGCCTCGCGTTTGGTGAGAAAGCATTACAGGCCCTCCGTTGTTATTAGCTTAGAAGATAAATTTGGTAAAGGGTCTGTTAGATCTATTGAAGGGGTTAATATTATTGAGATATTGCGTGAGTTTGAAGAGCTTTTTGTGAATTTAGGGGGCCATCCCATGGCCGCAGGCTTTACTATTCCAAGGGGAAATATTGCCACCCTGGAAAAATCCTTGCAGGATGTTTTTTCTAAACGATTTGAAGACTCAACATTTCTTCCTTTCTTAGAAATTGATTTGGAAATATCTCTTGAAAGTGTAAATTGGGATCTTCTAAATTTTATTAGCAACCTCAAACCTTTTGGAGAAGGGAATAGGCCTCCGTTACTTTTAACTAGGGGGTTGAAAGTGGTAAATATAAGGTTTGTTGGGAGAGATAAGAATCATGTCTCGTTGAAATTATATGATGGAACACGATATCAGAAGGCGATTTACTTTAATTCTAGGGAGCAATTTAAAGAGGTTGAGTTAGGGGATTCTTTAGATGTTGTTTATTCCTTGAAGGATAATGAATACAGGGGTAATCATTCTTTAGAGTTGTTTGTAAAGGATATTAAAAAATCGAAATAAGCATTTTTATTGACACATATTGGTAAATCCAATATTATGTTTTTACAAGCGTTGAAGGAGATTGTGACCCTCTGGAGCTTCTGGATAAAAAGCTTTTTAGAAATCAAAGCTCCAAATCTGGACGGGCGGCCCGTCATAGCCATCAAGAAAGCTAAAAGTACTGGGTGGCACCGTCCTTCCTGTAGGACCCCGGCAGCGGGGTTAATTTTATTCCCCAAGTTAAATTAAAAGGTTATAATTTAGGAGGCAAAATGGAAAGGACACAAATTTCAAAATTAAAAAGCAAGTTAGGAGAGGAAGTTTTGGTAAAGGGTTTTGTTGAGGCTATAAGAGATCAGGGGAAGATTAAATTCTTAATTCTTCGTGATGTTACGGGAACAATTCAGACAGTAGTATTAGAAAATTCTCCTGCTTTTGAGAAAACTGATTCCCTAACTATGGAATCAATAATATCTTTAAGAGGAAATGTAAAAGAAGAGAAGCAAGCTCCTGGTGGGATAGAGGTTAAAGCGTCTGACTTTGAAATTTTATCCAAAGCTAAACCGGAATTAGCTATTCCTGTGGTTTATGAGAAGAGTGGTGGAGAAGTTGATGTATCTAAACGTTTGGATTTTCGCTGGCTGGATTTAAGACGACCGGAAAAACAGCAAATTTTTAGAGTTTGGACCTATTTAGAGGAGGGTTTTAGGGATTATTTCCTTTCGGAGAATTTTATTCAACTTTATTCCCCTGCTTTTATGAGTGCCCCAAGTGAATCCGGTGCCGAAGTTTTCAAAGTAGATTATTTTGAGGATAAAGCCTTTTTAGCTCAATCACCTCAATTTTATAAGCAAATGGCAATGGCTGCGGGGATGGAAAAGGTTTTTATGACTGGTCCGGTGTTTAGGGCAGAACCTTCCTTTACCACGCGTCATTTAACCGAATTTACAGGGTGGGATTTTGAAGTTTCATACATTCAGGATCATTTTGAGGTAATGTCCGTAATGGAGGATGTATTAATTTCTGGATTTAAAAAAGTTAAGTCTGCTCTTGATATAGAAGTTGAAATTCCATCAAAGCCATTCCCAAGATTGACTATGGCAGAGGTTAAGGAGAAACTTAGCTCGGCCGGTGTTAAGGGAAATAAGGAGCACGATATTAATCCGGAAGAAGAAAGAAAAATCGGGGAAATCATGAAAGAAGAAACAGGCCATGACTTTTTATTTGTAACGGACTGGCATATATCTGCAAGACCCTTTTACCATATGCGTTATGAAGAAAAGCCGGAGATAACAAAAAGTTATGACCTTTTGTATAAGGGCGTTGAGATAGTAACCGGAGCGCAGAGAGAACACCGTCCGGAAGTGTTGAGAGAGCAGGCTAAGGAAAAAGGCCTTTCTTTGGAATCAATAAAAGATTATGTTCGATTTTTTGAGTATGGTTGCCCACCCCATGGAGGTGCTGGTATAGGTCCTGCAAGGATTATTATGCAGATGTTGAACTTAACAAGTGTGAAGGAAGCTACTTATTTGCCCAGAGATGTAAAACGGATAACTCCTTAAAAAATATAAAGTAAATATGAAATTAATCCGGTCTTTTTTAGTTTTATTATTGGACATTTCATTATTTTTGATTTTTTTTGTCGGAAATTTACTTAGTTTTAAGGGTGTTATTAAGTCCGGTTTATTAGTTATTTTGTTTTTGACTCTAGGTAGGGGGATTTTTGTAGAGAGTGCAGAACCCACACGCACTGAATTTTATACAGTTGAGTACGTCCCTCTTAGCAGAGCAGCTGTTTTTGAGCAGCGCAATTTACTAAAAAGCGCAGAAGAAAATCTTCCTTCCATCAATGCTTCTGCTTTTCTGGTCGTTGATTTAAATACAAATACAATTCTTTATGAAAAGAATTTGAAAGAAAAATTAGCTCCCGCTTCCACAACTAAGCTAATGACAGCCTTGGTTGCCCAAGATATCTATGAGTTAGATGAGATTTTGGAGGTTCCTTTGAAATGTGCACAAATATCAGGAATGAAATCGGGTTTTTATGCCGGTGAAGAAGTTACATACGGCGATTTACTCCATGCCTGTTTAATTTCTTCTTCTAATGACGCTGCATGTACATTAGCTAACTATAAGTATACGGAGAGCGAATTCGTCGCTTTCATGAATGCAAAAGCAGAGCAGCTTGGTTTAGAAAACACCTCTTTTACCAACCCGGTGGGTTTTGATAGTTTTTCTTTCGATCATTTTTCTTCAGTTGAGGATCTTTATAAATTGTCCTTAGAAATTCGTTCTGATGCTGTGTTAAAAAATATTGTCGCTAAAAAACAATATACTCTTAAATCAGGGCAGATACCTCGCAGAATTTACACAACGAATAATTTACTACAGCAGATCCCCGAAAGTATTGGTATCAAAACAGGAACAACGGTCCAAGCTGGCCAAGTTTTAATCTATGAATATGAAGATGAAGTAAACGATTTAGACCTCATTGTTGTATTAATGGGAAGCAATGATCGCTTTGGAGATGCTAAAAAGATACTGGACTGGGTACTAACCTACTATGTTCTAATTTAGTAAATTAGTTTCATTCAGACTTAGAATTAGCTATATACTCTCCTAAAATCGCAGGATAATAGATTGCAATGGAACCCTTTTCATTATTGGAACCAATATAATTTCCTTCAAATACATAAATTGGTTGAAGGTACTTTTGTTCTTCGGTATCGTCGTAATAGGCAAGGAAAATATTATTAATTAATATTTCAGATATTCTTGTTGGCCTATATTCTTCAAAGACGGTTTGTGTGTTGGGTTTTACATAAGATATGACTCCCTTATTTTGAGAAACTCCTTCCCAGGCTGACTTGATTGGGATTAGAGGATAAGTAGCATTGGATTGGGTGTGGATTGGCCTGACATTATAATAGATATAGGGATGGTACAGTATCTTATTATTTTTAGAGTCGCCGATTTGTAGTCTAACCAAACCCTTGTTATAAGTAGGGCCCACTATTGGAACTTCGTCTATGGATCTAAAGAAATTGACATAAGCAATTTCAGCTTCTCCTGAATAGCTTGCATGAGTAATACGGCCTGTCTCAACACTGCCAAACTCCACTGTTTGATCTCCCTTGGTGTATAAAGGATCTGAAAAACGGCCAATGTTCCTTAATACGTTTTTTGCACCAACGCGGGCTTTTGCTGCATCCATGCTTCCTTCTGAGTATGCCCCTGAAAGAGAGGTAACCGGTGTTTGTAAGATGAGTTCTTTTGTATTTATTTTTATTTCTAAGCTCGCTCCGGTTTTTGGATCGATCCATTTATATTCGTCTCCTTTGAGATTGGTAGTTAAATTTTCTTCTTTGAAACCTAAAGTATTGGCAGTTCTTGCTGCTCTTTTACCTGCTTCAAACGAAGCTCCTACAGATCCATATTTATATACTGTTGCTTTTTGAGGAAGATCAGGGGGGAGTCTTCCATCACTGGTAAACAGAGTATATTTTGGTGCATTTGTATTTAGGATTCTCGCAGGTTCAAATTCAAGAGGTTCTAGAACACCAAATACGGGATTGGGTGGATTTTTTGGGGGAAAGAGGCTTCTTATCATTCCCTGTGTCATAGGTACAAAAACCATGCTTCCCAGCAGGTAAATGAACATGAAGGCAAGGAAGAGAACAAATCCTATCTTAACGTTTTTGGCAGTTGTAGTTAAACTCATATTTTCTTACTTATTATATTACAAAAAGTCTATGTTAAAATCTTACCATGTCTGTAAGAGTAAGAATGGCTCCAAGTCCAACAGGAGAGTTTCATATCGGCGGCATGCGAACACTTCTTTACAATTGGGCTTTTGCACAAAAGCATAAGGGTAAATTTATTATTAGAATAGAAGATACTGATAGAAGGCGCTTTGTGGAAGGTGCATCGGATAGGCTTTTAGAGGTAATTAAGCTATATGGTTTAAATTGGGATGAAGGCCCTGATGTAGGAGGACCTCATGAACCTTATGTGCAATCTGCTCGGCTGGAACGTTATGAAAAATATGCGAAACAATTGATAGAGCAGGGAGATGCTTACTATTGTTTTTGCTCAGAAGAACGCTTGGAGAAACTAAGAAAAGAACAGCGCGCAAAGAAAATTCCACCGAAATATGACAAGAAGTGTCTAGATCTTTCAGATGAGGAGGCTCAAAATCTAGTAGAAGAAGGCGTTCCTCATGTTATCCGTTTAAATGTTCCTGAAAATGAGGAAATAACTTTTTTTGATGAAGTACATGGGGAGATAAGTATTAACACTGACGAAGTGGATGATCAGGTTTTAATAAAATCCGATGGTTATCCTACTTATCATATGGGTGTAGTAGTTGACGATCACGAAATGGAAGTAAGCCACATAATCAGAGGAGTAGAGTGGCTTCCCTCGACGCCCAAACATATCCTTTTGTATAGAGCTTTTAACTGGGAAATTCCTGTTTTTGCGCATTTGCCTTTATTAAAGGAAGTAGGCAGCAACCAAAAGATGTCCAAACGTCATGGAGACGTACATGCTATTGAATTTTTGGAAAAGGGATATTTGCCCGAGGCTTTAATAAATTTCCTTATGTTTTTGGGCTGGAATCCGGGAACTGAAAAGGAGATTTATTCTTTGGATGAGTTTGTTGAAGATTTTTCTTTAGAGAACATTCATAAAACTGATTTGGTAGCTTTTGACCGTAAAAAACTTCTTTGGATGAACGGACAGTATATTCGGGATTTCTCAACTGAAGATTTGCTGGAAAGGATAAAGGAGTGGGCTGATCGTTTTGATATTGACTTGGTTTTGGGAGATAGTTCCAAGGAATATCAATTGAAAGTTTTAAAGCAAGTGCAGGATCGATTAAAACTTCTCAGAGATTTTCCGGAGAGGGCTTCTTTCTTTTTTAGGGAACCTGAGATTTCTAATAATTTGTTACAAAAATATTCTGAAGATAAGGAACGTGCCGAAGAAATTCTTGCTAATTTCATTGATCTTTATGAATCGGTTTCAGATTGGGAAGTAGATCATTTGGATGAAATTTCTCACGGGGCACTAACTAAATTTGGATACTCTCCAAAAGAGGCTTTCATGACAATAAGAGTAGCAGTTAGTGGTAAAAAAGCAACACCTCCTCTTTTTGACATGCTAGATTTGCTAGGAAAAGAAGTTTCACTAAAACGTTTGAAGAAAAGCATAGAAATTCTAGATTGAGTTTTAAAATCTATTTAGAATAGGATAAGCTTTATTGAAGTTTTTCTGTGTTGCTTTAAAATAGACTTAGTAACAAAATAATATTGAAAGGAAATTTAAAATGGCTAAAAAATCGAGTAAGAAAGATGAGCAAGAAGTTAAAGAAGTTGCTCTAGAATCGGCTTTATCCCAGATAGAGAAGAATTTTGGAACGGGTGCAATTATGAAGTTGGGAGATAGAGCTCACGAAAAAATTGATGCCATTCCTACTGGATCTATAGCTTTGGATATTGCGCTTGGAATAGGTGGTGTTCCTAGGGGAAGAATCGTAGAAATTTTCGGCCCTGAATCTTCAGGTAAAACAACTTTAGTGCAGCACATAATTGCAGAGGCACAGAAAGCCGGAGGTACGGCGGCTTTAATTGATGCAGAAAATGCATTTGATCCGTTATATGCACAGAAGACTGGAGTTGACGTAGAGAATTTGCTTGTCTCCCAGCCTGATACTGGTGAGCAGGCTTTGGAAATCGCGGAGACGCTAATCCGCTCCAATGCCTTGGATGTTATTGCAATAGACTCTGTTGCTGCTTTAGTACCTCGAGCAGAGATTGAAGGGGAAATAGGAGATTCAACCATTGCATTACAAGCTAGACTGATGAGTAAGGCATTGAGAAGAATAACGAGTGCAGTTAATCGTTCTAAGACAACTGTAATTTTTACGAATCAGCTTAGAATGAAAATTGGGGTAATGTTTGGGAATCCAGAGACAACTTCCGGGGGGCGTGCTTTGAGATTCTATGCAAGTGTAAGAATGGATATAAGGAGAATACAGTCTTTAAAGGAAGAGGGTCAATTTGAAGGTAATCGGGTGAGAGTTAAAGTCGTTAAAAATAAGGTTGCTCCACCTTTTAGGACTGCGGAGTTTGACATAATGTTTAACGAGGGTATAAGTGCAGAAGGGAATTTGCTGGATGTTGGAGTTGAGTTTGACATTATTGAGCGTGCAGGAGCTTGGTATAGTTACGGTGATGAACAGTTAGGCCAGGGGAGAGCTAATTCCATCATTACATTGAAAGAGAATGAGAAGTTGGCTAAAAAAATAGAGAAAGAGATAAAAGAAAAGGTGTCAGAAGAATCGGGAATTCCCCTCGAGCTAGGCAGTGATGATGAAAAATCAGCAGAGGACAATGAAAAACCAAAAGAAGAAAAGCAAGAAGAGGGAAAGAAATAAAGCAAAAGAGGAACTATCTTCTAAAATTCTAAGGTATATAAGTTACAAATCCAGGACTTCCTATGAATGTAATACAGCCGCTGCCAAGTACCTGAGCAGCTATAGCTTAAATTCTTCAGAAAAAAAGGAACTAATTCAGGAAGTTTTAACGCCTTTAAAAGAGGCAGGCTATGTTGATGATGAAGATTATGCCAAGTCATATATTTTAGAACAAAAAGAGAGAACTTTGCCGCGGGGACCTTTTTATGTTTCTAAATTTCTAAAGAATAAGGGGGTTGTTCAAAATGTAATTAAGAGATCTCTAGACAAAAATTATACAGCTGAGGAAGAAAGAATTTGTATTAAGAAATTAATCTCTAAGAAGGGAGATAAAACTCGTGACAAACTGGTGAATTATTTACTGCGAAGGGGGTTTAGCAAACACCTTGTTTACGATCTTGTTGACAGCAAGGGCATAAATCATTAGAATTCATGTAGTTGAGGAATTTAGAATTAAACTAGAATGATAAGTTATGATAATAGCCATTAAAACACATCTGCAGCCTTTAGATAGAGCGTATACCTGCTTATAATTCAGCTATTGGTTGTATTTCTAATTCCTCCTTTATATTAAGTTTAAGCCTTTGTAAGAGAAGGAAAGGAGTATGTTATGCCTATATGGATATTAGGAGTTGCAATTTCAGCGTTAGTTAGCGGAGGCGGAGTGTATCTATTTTTAAAGGGAAAGGATTCAGAAGTTCCTGTTGAGTCAGAGCGTTCCGATGAATTAAAGGAGCAAGTTTCAGAAAAACTCGAGGTTAGTGAGAGTGCAGAAAATGCAAAGATGGATCTAGCTCGAGAGCACATGATTAGAGAGGCAAAAAATCGTGCGAAGGAAATATTATTGGAAGCAAAAGATAAAGCGTTAAAAACAGTGGCTGAGGCTGAGGAAAAGGCGCATTCAATAAAAAGTGAAATATCCGATTTGGAGAAGGATATAGCAGTTAGAGAGGCCAAAATAGATTCTCAAAAGGAAGATCTATCTGAGCGAAGTCAGGAAATCAAGAATTTAAGAAAAAAGATCGAGAAGCGTCAAGAAGAAATTGACAGTCTTTATGAACAGCAAAAAAAGAAGTTGCAGCAGATCTCTTCTTTAACCAAAGAAGAAGCCAGAGAAATATTGTTAAATCGTTTTGACAAAGACTTGTCGGATGAGAAAAGTAAACGAATCAGATTACTTGAAAAAGAGATAAAGGAAAAAGCGGATGTAAAATCTCAAGAAATACTAATGGAGGCTTTAAGCCATGGCTCTACGGATTATGTTGTCGAGCACACAACTTCTAAAGTTAAATTACCGGACCCTGAATTAAAGGGTCGTATTATTGGAAAAGAGGGTAGAAATATTAGAGCCTTTGAGAAGCTAACTGGGGTTGAGCTTGATTTGGATGCTTCATCAGGAGAAATAATTGTTTCTTGTTTTGACTCTGTACGTAGAGAGGTTGGGAAAATAGCCTTGGAGCGCTTGATTGCTGATGGAAGAATTCAGCCCGCACGTATTGAGGACATAGTTAAACAGACACAAAAAGATATAGAACACATAATTTATAAAGAAGGAGATAAGCTCTGTCATAAGCTTGGAGTTTATGATTTAGATAAAGAAATAGTCAAGACATTGGGGAAATTTAAATATCGTTTTTCCTATGGTCAGAACATGATTAAGCACACTTTGGAAGTAGCGAACATTGGAATTTCTTTGGCACAGCAATTAAACGCCGACGTTGAAACAGTGAAACTAGGTTGTCTTCTTCATGATGTGGGCAAGGTCTTGGTTGACGGTAAGGGAAGTCATGTAGAGGCTGGTGTTGAATTTTTAGAGAATCACGGCATTTCAGAGGAAGTAACCACTTGTATAAAAGAGCATCACAAGGATAACTACAGTTCCATAGAATCAGCTATCGTTGCTCTAGCTGATCATATTAGCGGAGCTCGACCTGGAGCAAGATCTGAAGATTATGAAGCGTTTGCAAAGAGACTACAGGATTTGGAAGAAGCGGCCACCGCTTTTGATGGTGTAGAGAAAGCATATGCAATTTCATCCGGGAGAGAAGTTCGCGTTTTTGTTGAGCCTGAAATCGTAGACGACGCCTCGACGGCCTTGTTAGCTAGAGAAATTGCGCGTAAAATAGAGTTAGAGCATACATATCCGGGTGTTGTGAACGTAACCGTTATAAGAGAAACTAGAAAATCGGAAACAGCCCGTTAGCTCGTTAGGAAGACTAAAATAGTATGTATTACATATTAGCATTTATAGCTTTAACATTAGCCTATTCTTTAGTCACCAAACTTGTCAGTTCTTTGGTAAAAGGTTGTGCAGTAATTTTGGGTTTGGCCTTGCTTGCGGTTTTAGCTTATATTTTCATAACTTCAAGCACACGTCCGGTTAATATATTTGATTTGTATGTTGTAGAAGATTTTTCTGTTAGAAAGGTTGAAGATTGATGAAGATTTTATTTATTGGAGATGTAGTAGGAAGAGCAGGAAGGGAAACTGTTGCCGAAGTTCTTCCTGCATTAAGAGAAGAACATGAATTAGACATTGTCATTTCAAGTGCTGATAATTTAGCCGGCGGAAGAGGCGCTACTAAGGGGACAATTAATGAAATGAGGGATGCGGGAGTAGATTTTTTTACAGGAGGCGATCATATCTTTCATTATAAAGATTTTGAAGAAGATATTGAGGATTTGCCTGTTTTGAGAGCTGCAAACTATCCCGGAGATGTCCCCGGAAAAGGTTATGCAGTGATAGATCTTGGAGAAAAAGGATCGCTTTTATTAATTAGTCTATTGGGCAGGACTTCTTTTGGAGGTCCATTAACATATTTAGATGATCCATTCAGAACAGCTGATGAAATTTTAAAAGAATTTTCTGAAAAAGATGATCTTGTTACGCTTGTAGATTTTCATGCGGAAGCAACAAGTGAGAAAAATGCTCTTGCATTTTATTTGGATGGAAGGGTTGATGCAGTAGTAGGAACACATACCCATATACCCACCTGTGATACAAGGGTTCTTCCTTTAGGTACAATGTACGTAACTGATGTAGGTATGACCGGGAATATCGATACAGTCTTAGGAGTCGATGAAGAAATCATAATAAAACTTTTCTTATCCGCACGTTTTCAGAAGTTTGATTGGCCAAGTACTGGTACAAAAGCCTTTAGGAGTGTATTATTAGATATACAATCTAATCAGATTAAAAGATTAGATATTTTGAAGTAATTAATGCCAGGCAGTTGAAAGGGGGTGTACTAACCTAACATGACAAAAACAGATTTAGTAGACGCAGTTGCCGACAAGGCCGGATTGACCAAGGTAGATGCAAAGAAAGCAGTTGACGCAGTTAGCGGGGTAATTGGAGACAATTTATCACGCGGAGAGAAAGTAACTTGGACAGGATTCGGTACTTTTGAGGTACGATCTCGTGCAGCCCGGATGGGTAGAAATCCCCAAACAGGAGCACCAATGAGAATTCCTGCAACTAAAACCCCCGCATTCAGAGCAGGTAAAGGCCTCAAGGACGCTGTTAAGGAATAAGAGATTTAGCTTAATTTAATAAGCTTTTACAAAACCCCGCTTTTCGCGGGGTTTTTGTATTGTAGAAGAAGGTGAGGGTTCTTGTTCCATCGATATCAAGAATCATTTCGCTGTATAATTTTATTATGAAAATAGGAATAGATTGTCAATATTTATTAACGAATGTAGCTGCCGGACCGGAGAAATACACGATTAATTTAGTGTCTTCTCTTTTGAGTATAGACTCAGAAAATGAATATGTTTTGTATTTTAATGCCGACCCCACCGATAACTTTTTAAAGAAGCTTATTGGTTTTTCGGAGAATGTTGAGTGTAAGGTGCTTTCTTCAAAAATCTCATGGACTCAATGTGCTTTAATGCGAGAATTGAGAAAAGATCCCCCCGACGTGTTTTTTACACCTTTTCATACACTTCCTATTTTTGCTACTTTGGAGCCATTTAGGTTAAGAAAAGTTAAATGGGTAAGTATGATTCACGGACTGGACTTTCTGTATGAGCATAAATCATTTTTTAAACGTTTTTGGCAGTCTTTGCCCTTAAGTTATACAATTTTATTTTCTGATAGATTAATTATTCCCTCTGAACATACTAAGAAAAAACTTGAAAAGAGGTGGTTTCAAGATACGGAAAAGATATTTGTAATTCCTGAAGGAGTAGGCGATCAATTTAAGAAATATAATCAGGAAGTTGTGTCGGAAGTACAAGAACGATATGATCTAAAAAATGTTCCTTACCTTATGTTTATTTCAACTATTCAACCCAGAAAGAACGTGCCTGGACTGATAGAAGGATTTTCAAAGGCTCTCAAGACAGGAAAAATTTTTCCAGAAACAAAATTGGTGTTGGCAGGAAAAAAAGGCTGGGATTTTGAGGAAAGTTTTGAGGCTCCCCAGGAGTATGATGTAGAAGAAAATGTGAGATTTTTAGGGCGGGTGCCTGATGAATACTTACCCTACTTATTGGCAGGATCTAAGGCGTATGTAAGCGTGTCGTTTGAGGAGGGTTTTGGACTACCTTTGTTGGAGGCAATGTCTAGCGAGGTTCCTTGTGTAGTATCTAATATACCGAGTTATAAAAATTTGGCAAAAGATAGCGTCTTATTTGTAGATCCTTTGCAGCCTGAGAGTATATCTAAGGGTATTATTAAAGCTTTAGTGAATTACCCCTCCGATTTTATTGAAAAGGCTTCTAACAAAGCTAGAGAGTATTCCTGGGTAGGTACTGCAAGGAAGACGTTGAAGGTTTTGGAAAAGTAGATTTACTCCTTAGTTAGAGGTTTATTTTCAAGATATGCTCTAGCCTCATTTAATAATTCATCGGGTTGAATTTCAGACTTAATCAGATAGCCGTCGATTCCAAGTTTAAATGAAGTTTTTATAATATCTTCATTACTTAGGTTTGTGAGCATGATTACTTTACCCTTTTTCCAACGCTCTCCTTCATATTCTTTGTTAAGCTTTTTTACTATATTTATTCCATCGGTATTGGGAAGCATAATATCCAAAAGAAGCAGATCCCATTCATTATTTTTTATGGCTTCCATCGCTAAATCCCCGTCGACTGCAGTTATGGTCTTTGATCCCGCGTCTTCAAAAACCATTTTATACAGTTCCATTAGCACGGCTTCGTCCTCTACTATTAGTACCGTTGAATTTTTTAGAATATCTTGTTCTTTAGTCATTTGCATAAATTTTATACCATAGATTTACGTGAGTGTCTATTCCGCTTATATTTGGGTTCTATTCATCTTTTTATATAAGGTTTTACTTTTAACTCGGCTGAGCTAGTGAATAAATTTTTTCTTTGTTTCCGTGTTTTTCCTTTAACACAAGTGACTTTATTTCTTCTTTGTTCTTTGTTTCTTTTTCTTTCCAGATTGGCAGTGTAAACCAAAAGGTGCTTCCTTTACTTTTCCCTTTGGAATAAAAACCGATTTCTCCTCCCATCTTCTCTACGTACTTTTTAGTTATATAAAGTCCTAGACCTGTTCCCTTCTTTTCCGCTACAGTTGTATAGGTATTATCTAACCTTGAAAACTTTTTAAACAGCCTGTTCTTGTCCTTCTTTTCTATGCCTTTACCTGTATCAATTACAGAAACCTTAATTTTTTCTTCATTTGGTTCCACTTTAAGTGTGATGCCTCCTTTTTCTGTAAATTTTATGGCGTTACCTAGAAGGTTTATAAGTATTTCATTAAGTCTTTGCTCATTTGCTTTAACAGGGGGAAGTTTTTTCGGTTTTTCGATTTTAAGGTATATATTGTTTTCCTCAGCCTTAACTTTAAATTCTTTTCCTACGGAATCTATGAAGCTGGTTAAATTGAGTTTTTCTGTTTGAAAGTCAAGCCTTCCTTCTTCCATTCTGGAGATATTTAACATGTCATTTACCAAGTGAAGCAGTCGTTCTGTGCTTTTAATTATCAGGTCAATATATTCTTTTTGTTTCCTGTTCAATTTACCGTCTTTTTCCTCTTTTAATAACCATAGATAGCTTTTGATTATTGTCATGGGAGTTCTTAGTTCATGAGATGCTACCGATATAAATTCATCTTTTCTTTTGTCCAGTAGCTCAAGTTTTTCGTACGCTATTCGCAAATCCTCTTTTGCTTTTTCAAGATTTGTATACAGAATTGAGTTCTGTATAGCTACCCCGACCTCCTCAGTAAATTTCCTTATTATTTCTTTTTCAAATTTAGTGACCCTATCCAACTTTTTGGAGGTACTGATTATAAGTACTCCCAAAGCTTTTTTCTGTTTGATAATGGGGGTGACGATACTAATGGAAGTACCCATTTTGTTTTGAATGGTTTCAGCGTTTTCTTTGGAAATTGCGGGACAGATCAGATCGTAGAGATTATCCGTGACATACTGCTTTCTATTTTTTATCGCCTTTATGCAGAGATTTTTTTCATAATCCAGAGGTATATTCACATTTCTGAAGGGTACCTCCGTTGTTTTTAAAGCTGCGACACCTCCCCTGGTTTCGGATATCGCGGTTCTTTCCAAAATACCTTTTTCTTTATTTATTAGCGCTAGAACACCCGTCTCATAGTTCAGATATTGTGGAATTACATCCGCAATCTTCTGAGTTATCTCTTTAAATTCTAAAGATTCGAGAATTAGCTCAAAAAGTCTGTAAGTAGCATTTAAAGCTCTATTTTCTTCTCTTAGATCCTTAAGTTCTTGTCTTTCTGTCTGGGTCAGTTTGTTTTTTTTCATATTCACTTGAACGGTTGCTTTTTGTAGGGTACTATTCAAGCATACTATATAAATTATATATTTTAGTTCATTTAAGGCAAGGAGGATAAAAAATGATTTCTTTAGAAAAAGCCAAAAAAGCATTAGAACTCTCAGAAGAAAAAGCACGTGAGCTTGGTATTAAGGTTACAACTGCGGTTGTTGACGAACACGGCGTACCAGTTGCATTGAGTAAAATGGATGGGGCTTTCAACATTAGCCCGAAATTTGCTCAAAAAAAGGCATATACCTCTGCCATGCTTAGAATTCCGTCAGGGGAAATAGCGGCTTATGCAGGTGAGGGTAAGCCCTTCTACGGTGTTCAGGAAGCTTTTGCACAGGAGCTGATTACGTTACCTGGAGGGGTTCCTGTTAAGAAGGGTAGTGAAATAATAGGTGGAATAGGCGTAGGCGGATCCATGAATGTTTCCGAAGATTTGGAATGTGCCGAGAATGCTTTGAAAGCATTTAACTAGATTCGGTTAATTTAAGTACATGAGCCTAAAAATAAGTCTTCCTATATCCTATGAATTTGGTTCAGATATTAATACTGATGATATAATACCGGCTCCTCACACGCACGAATCCACAAAAAGAAAATTTTTCGCAGAAAAGGCTTTCTCAGTTTATGCCCCGGATTTTGTTGAAAAGGTAACCAATTTTGAGTCCAGCGCTATAATAGCCGGAAAAAATTTTGGTACTGGTTCTTCCAGAGAGCAAGCTGTTTATGCAATACAGGAGAATGGCGTGAGAGCAGTAATCGCAGAGTCCTTTCCGGATATATTTTACAGAAATGCTTTGAATAATGGACTTATCTTGATCTCGTTGGAATCCACCAGTCATTTTAAAGTTGGCAGTGAAGTTACCATTGATCTTTATTCGAAAAAACTAATTTATAGAGATTTCGAACATGTTTTTGAAATGCGTGAGACAGATCGAAAAATTTTCTCGGCGGGAGGAAAAACATCTTTAGTTAAGAATTATCTTCACAGTCTTTTACTGGGAGAGAAAGAACGCCCTAAGCACTACATTGAGTTCTCTTCTCAGATTCAAAATCCCAAAACAATTGTTGAGAAAATTGTATCTTCTCATCTTCATAAGGAAGTTTCAGTTGGAGATAATTTAGAGGATGTTCCAATTGATACACTTTATGTAAGTGATGCTTTTGGTCCCGCAGTTATAGAGGAATTTCAAAACAATTTTGATGATGTTTATGAGGAATATGATGTGTCTAATAAGGTTTTTGATTCTGAAAGGGTTTTCCTTATTGTTGATCATGACTCTCCTCCAAGCAGTCCAAAAAGCTGTGAGGGGATAAGGATTATGCGTGATTTTTCAAAGGAGCAAGATTTGAAGTTTTACAAACCTGGAGATGGAATTGAGCACGTTGTTTTGATGGAAGATGGATACATAGCCCCAGGATCCATTGTTGTAGCAACAGACTCTCATACCTGTACGAATGGTGCTCTAAATGCGCTATCTTTTGGAATAGGAACTACAGAAGCTACTTATACTTTATCAACAGGTTTTTTGCATTATTTTACGGTTCCGGAAACTATTCGAATTAATTTGTCTGGGCAACTTCAAAAAGGAGTTTATGCTAAAGATTTTATATTGTATCTTCTTGGATCTCTTAGTGTAAGAGGTGCAACAGGAAAGATTTTGGAATTTGGTGGAGAGGGGATCTCTAATCTCTCTGTTGAGTCGCGTGCCACAATATCTAACATGACCGTTGAGATGGGTGCTAGGGGTTCACTTTTTGAATACGATGTTGTTACAGAATCTTATTTAAAAGATAGAGCAAAGGTTAGGCATAAACATTTCAATCCGGATGAGGGGTGTAATTACAGTGAAATTATAGACATTGATCTATCGGATTTAGAGCCTTGTGTAGCCTTTCCCCATAAGCCTGATAATGTTACTTTTATTTCTCAAATAGAGGAGTATATGGAAGAAAGTCGAGCGATAGATTCAGTTAGCTTTCCTGCTATTAATTCCCTGAAAATTACTCACGGATTTTTAGGAGCTTGTACCAACGGTAAATATGAAGATTTTGTTGAGGCAGCCAAAATTATAAAAGGGCATAAAGTTCCGGAAAATGTAGACTTTGTAGTAATTCCAGCTTCAAGGAAAATTTATAACCAACTTTTAAAAGAAGGAGTTCTAGAGATTTTTGCTGAAGCCGGGGCAAATATTGAATCATCTACTTGCGGACCTTGTTATGGTAGGCATAAGGGTGTGTTAGGTAGTCAATCACAGATTATTTCATCTTCAAATAGAAATTTTATTGGAAGAATGGGATCAAAAGGAAGCAAGATTTTTTTGGCTTCTCCAGCCACAGTTACAGCTTCTGTTTTGGAGGGTAAAATTACGGACCCTAGGAAATATCTTTTGTGATTTTTATAACAGTTTCATCCTTTAGAATAACACTTTCTTTTCGTGCGTAAGATAGGATTTTTTTGATCTTTTCTTCGGTTACCTCGATTTTATGCTTTTGTAAAATATAGTTGACGTTGGCCTTACCGCTCAATGGTCCCACAAAAATTTCGGTTCTTCTCCCCAATAATTGAGGATCTACTCCGGAATATACGGTATTAGCTAGATCTTCTCTAGCCATGTCTCTTGCTTTTACTACGGCCGCTGCATGTATACCCACAGAGGTTGTGTGTGCGTACTTTCCTACCACAGGAGTGTTTTCCGGAATAGGATATCGGAACATTTCTGCGGCTTGTTCTGAGTATTCCTGTAAGTATTCCAAATTGTAATTTCCCCATCCTTTCATATGTATGTTCAAAGCATAAGATTCGGTAGGTGAATTTCCTGCTCTTTCTCCTATTCCCAAGGCAGTTACGTGGCAACGGGAGGCGCCTGCCTTTATTGCGGCTAAAGAGTTAGCGGTAGCTAAATCTCTATCGTTGTGTCCGTGCCAATCTACAGGCACTCCAGTGTTTTTGATAACTTCCTTCTTTAAATATTTAACAATATTTTTTGTTGCTTCAGGTGTTGATGCACCTACAGTATCTGCTAAAATAACCCTTTTTGCACCATGTTCAAGAGCCTTGGAAAATAGAGTTTTTAGCGTTTCGGGATCGGTTCTTGTGCTATCTTCTGTTGCGAAGTTGACCTCTATATCGTTTTTGACAGCAAAATCAATTGAATCTTTCATCCACTTATCTATTTCTTTTAAATTCCACTCTTCAACAAAATGTCTTACTTTACTGCTTCCAACCATAATCATAGCTTCTATAGGAACGCCCGCTTTTTGAGATACATCTATGGCTGCCTTTATGTCCGGTATCTGGGTTCTGGCGAGTAC
The DNA here is from genome assembly GCA_964638225.1 of uncultured Candidatus Saccharibacteria bacterium. GTDB lineage: Bacteria > Patescibacteriota > WWE3 > UBA101185 > UBA10185 > WJKK01. Next base: position 25,598 of record CAZWYL010000004.1, on the reverse strand, counting down.
GGAGATTTTTATACCTAACTTGTTTTTACGTATGTGTTTAGCAATTTCTATGATTTCGCTTTTGTGCTCTTTTGAGTTTATGGGAAATCCTATATCTGCAGCTTCAATACCGATTTTACTCATTAAATTTACTAGTTTTAATTTTTCTTCCAGGGAAGGTTGTTTTATCGAGGGATCTTGAAGGCCGTCGCGCAACGAGGTATCTAGTGTTTCGGCAGTTCTTTTTTTAGGCTTGCTCCAATCATGTATAAGATCCTCAAGTTTTAAGCTTTTCATAGCATTATAAGGCTAACACCAAGGTTTTTTAATGTCAACTGCGTTTGAAGTTTATCAAACCAATGCGCCATATAAACTTTTCAAGCCAATCCATGATATACTATAGGTGCTTTTTGAAAATATAGTCTGGACCTCAACTAGTGAAAGGAGAGGAGAAGTGAAGGTTCGACGGACGTTCGTGGTAGCAGGTTCCTTGATGAGGGAAGCTCTTGATAGAGGAGAGCCCGTTGTCTTGGATGCAGGATCCGTCTTTGGCTTATGCGCGGTTACGGAGCCGGGTAGAACTGAGCCTCAGCGGCTTCTGACAGCAATTAAAAAGAGGCCTCTTTCCAAGGTTTACGGTTCGCTTGGAACGGAGGAAGATATACTTCGACAAGTAGATCTTTCCTGTGTTTCGGAAGAAACACATGACCTCTTTACGCCAGAAAATCTCAAAATCTTTCGGGATGTCTTTTTGAGGTTTCCCGTAAGGAAGGCACCTTATAAGTGCTCTTTGCACGGGAAGCATCAGATCATGCAGCCGTTAGATCGAAAAGTGCTTCGCCTAGTTCGTTTCTTCGAAGGGAAATACTTCCTTGCTACTTCTTTCAACGTGTCGGGTTTCCCCTCGGCAACAAGGTTGACTCAGGTAGAGAAGTATCTTCAAGAAATGGATAGCTGGTACCAGGGTCGTCTGGTTGTCAGCTGTCGTTGGCAGCGGTATCTGTTTCCTCGGCTGTTCCGCAGTTCAGGGAGTATGGCGATCTTTGAGGTTGTTTCTGGCGGTTTAAAGCTTCGCCGACCCGGTACTGGCCAAAAGCGTGTAGTTAAACTTCTTCGCCAGAGGGGTTTAAGCAGATAGGAGCAAAGATCTAAAAAGTGTGCTGTTTGGCACTTTTGAAGTACAGATCTTTGCTCCTGATTTACTCCTATTTAGTTAGGTTTCCTTTTTCCTGTAACTTTGTTTTCTGTCTTTGTTATCCGAAAATTTTTCCCCTTTTTACATAGATTAAAATCCACTATAATTGAAATAATGGTTACAAAGCTGCCTGAAGAAAACATAGTTCCTAATTGGCGAAATAATCCCAAGTCTATAAAGAAATACGAATTTTTATATGCTTTTATTCCTCATCCTGGAAAGAAGAAGCGGGCAGGTTTACTTTCTCCAAAGGCTCTATTTCTCTACACTCTTTTTCTGGTTTTAGTTTTGTTTGCTTTTAAATTTATTCCTTCGGTAGCGCCCGGAGTTTTAGGATATGCTTCAGATATTCACGTGGAAAATCTTCTGGAATATACAAATGAAAGAAGAGCGGAGTCAGGTTTAAAACCATTGAAACTTAATAATGACTTATCTAAGGCTGCCTATGCCAAGGCAGAAGATATGTTTGAAAAAGATTACTGGGCTCATGTTGCCCCGGACGGAACCCAGCCTTGGGATTTTATTCTTGGAGCCGGCTATGATTATACTCATGCAGGGGAGAACTTAGCTAAGAATTTTAATGGTTCAAAGGAAGTGGTTGAAGCTTGGTACAGATCTGATTCACATAGAGCCAATTTGTTAAATGAAAATTATGAAGATATTGGCTTTGCTGTTGTAGACGGGGTGTTGGATGGGTATGAGACAACATTGGTAGTTCAGACTTTCGGGAAATCAAGAACTCCCACATATTTAACCTCTGCTTCTAATGAACCGATAGAAGAAAAAGTAGAAGCAGTTGAGGAATCGCCGGTAGAACTGATAGAAGAAAAGACTGCTTCTGTAACGGTAGACTTACCAGCACCTTTACCTCAGGATAATTTAGTTTTACCAGCTATAGATGTAGTTAGTGCCTCTCGTTTGATCAACGTTGGCTTCGGTTTATTTTTAGGAAGTCTTTTGATGCTCGATGTCTGGTATTCAAGAAAGAAAGGTATTCGTAAGATTTCTGGACATGCTTTAGCACATTTTTTGTTTCTAATCTTTGCTTTAGTAGGTATGTGGTTCGCTCTTTCGCCGGGTAAAATTTTATGACCAGTCAAGAGAAGCATTTAACACATTATCTAATATTGGTTTCCGGCTTAGGTATACTGGGTTTTCTGTTTATGTTGTTTCGCTTCAACGAAGTTTTACAAATCATCGTGGGAGCAATAGGCTGTATTTTTTACATACTTTGGGGTATATTTCATCATGCTTTGGAAGAAAGAGTGACCAAACTGATATTATTTGAGTATATTTCATTTGGCTCGCTGGCTTTCATTCTAATGGTTCTTTTTGTAATCATATAAATATGAAAATAGTTATTGTTATTCCCACTTATAACGAGCGGGAGAATATTCAGCGTTTAATACCGCAGCTACAGGAAGTTTTTAAAAAAGTACCTGAACATAACTTTTCAATTCTTGTTGTAGAGGGCAATTCTCCGGATGGCACTGCTGAAGTAGTTCAAGATTTCGTAGAGAGTTTTTCAAATGTACATTTATTAATGGAATCTGAGAAAAAAGGCCTAGGTGCAGCTTATGCTTATGGCTTTAAATATGCAATGGAAGAATTGGATGCTGATGTTCTAATTGAAATGGATGCGGATTTTCAACACGATCCCAATGATATTCCTCGTTTAGTAAAAGCCTTGGACGAAGGAGCCGATTATGTTATTGGTTCAAGGTTTGTGGAAGGAGGCAGCATTCCGGACGACTGGGCACTTTACAGAAAGTTTCTAAGTTGGGGGGGAAATATCTTTTCTAAGCTTGTTCTAGGGATTTTTAATGTTAATGATTTTACTTCTGGTTTTAAAGCCTCTCGAGTTGAAGGTTACGCAGAAAATCTGAACTTGGATAACATTTTGTCTAAAGGATTTGCTTATAAAATAGATCTTCTTTTTAGAATGCACCGATTGGGAGCAAAAATCAAAGAAGTGCCTATTGATTTTGGTCTCCGCGAGGTTGGGGACTCAAAAATGGAGAGCAATAACATGCTTGATTCTCTAAGAGTAGTTTTGACTTTGCGTGCAAGAGAACTGCAAAGCTTTTTAAAATTTGTGGTAGTTGGTTTTATAGGTCTTTTTACGGATCTTGGTTTATTTAATTTATTAATTTTGGTATCAACGCTTTCGGGAAAATATGCGAGCGGTCTTTCTGGCTTTGTAGCCATGAATGTTACTTTTATTCTAAATAATTATTGGTCATTTGGAGATTCCAAAATGACAAAAACCAAGAATATACTCAAGAAAGTACCTCTTTATTACATCATTTCCTACACGCCCATAATTTTTAGAAGTTTCATAATAGATTTTGCAACTAGAAACATTGCGGACACGTGGTTTATTGCTAATTTGGCTTTACTATTAGGGATTACAATAGGTCTCATTTGGAATTTTACCTTTTATAGTAAAATTATCTGGCGAAAAAGATGATTGATTATTCAATAGTTATACCCGCTTATAATGAGTCGGGAAAAATAAACGCGACTTTAACTCAGATTGTCAGTTTTATGGACTCTTACAATGATTCCTATGAAGTTGTTGTTGTAGATGATGGAAGTGAGGATGATACTGTTGCTAAAGTAAAAGATTATCAAAAGGATCATCCCAGAGTTAGAATAATAGAAAATCCCCATAAGGGCAAAGGACCTGCAGTATGGAAAGGTATTATGGAGGCTAAAGGAGAGTATATATATCTTGCAGATGCTGATTTATCCAGCCCGATGGAGGAGTTAAAAAAACTATCGACTTGGATTAAAGATCATGATTATGATGTGGTTATTGCCTCAAGAGAGGGACACGGTGCGCAAAGAATAGATGAGCCTTTTTACCGGCATTTGATGGGGCGGGTTTTTAATTTTTGGGTTCAATTAGTTGCTCTACCGGGTATCAGCGATTCCCAATGTGGGTTTAAGTTATTCAAAAAAGAGGTGGCTAAGGATGTTTTCTCGAAATTGACTGTTTACGGTGATCAGGCTCCAGAGAGAGAAAAAGCTTATTTGGGCGCTTTTGATGTAGAAGTCTTATTTGTAGCTTTAAAATCTGGATATAAAATAAAGGAAGTTCCTGTTAAGTGGGTATATGTTGAGACCACAAGATTGAACCCAATTTCCGATTCTATAAATATGGCTTTGGATGTTCTAAAAGTACGTTTAAATAATTTAAAAGGAGTTTATAATTTATGAAGATCTGTGTTGTAGGTACAGGATATGTTGGTTTGGTAGGAGCTGCGGTTTTTGCAGACTGGGGCAATGATGTTACGGGAGTTGATATAGATAAGGACAAAATTAAAGAGATCGAGAAGGGTAATATGCCTATTTACGAGCCCGGGTTATCGGAGATTGTTTTGGAAAATATTGAACATGAACGTTTAAATTTTACTAGTTCTTTGGCGAAAGGTATGAAAGACGCTGAGATAGTTTTTATTTGTGTAGGAACTCCCCAGGATGAAAAAACTGGTGCTGCTGACCTTTCGGCTGTTTGGAAAGTGGCGGAAGAAATTGGTGAGAACATCGATGGTTACACTGTTGTGGTAACAAAAAGTACCGTTCCAGTTGGAACAAATGAACGGGTAAAGAAAATAGTTAGAGAAAAAGCCAAGAAAGGGGCCCGTTTTGATGTTGCCTCAAACCCTGAATTTTTAAGGGAAGGTTCATCCGTGGAAGATATGAAAGAAACCGATCGAGTTGTGATAGGATCTGATTCCCAAAAAGCCCTTAAGAAGCTACGAAGTTTATATGACCACTTAAATACGATAATTGTTGAAACGACTCTCCGTTCTTCCGAAATGATTAAGTATGCCTCAAATTCATTTCTTGCCACAAAGATTTCTTTTGTTAACGAAATGGCTCAAATCTGCGAGCGGGCCGGTGCAGATGTACAAGAAGTTGCTTTTGGCATGGGTCTTGACAAGAGAGTTGGTAAGTACTTTTTGCGGGCAGGAATTGGTTATGGGGGTAGCTGTTTTCCTAAAGACGTAGCTGCTTTGTATAAAACTTCTGCCGATCAGGCGTATGATTTTAAGCTGCTTCGTTCTGTAATGGAGGTAAATGAGAATCAGCGTGAATATTTTCTAAATAAAGTAACGGATTACTTTGGTAAAAATATGGACGGCAAAAAAATTGCTTGTCTTGGCTTATCTTTCAAACCCAACACAGATGATGTTAGAGAATCCGTTTCCATTAAGATAGTGAGACGCTTGAGAGGGATGGGAGCAAAAATTCAAGCCTATGATCCCAAGGCTATGGAAAATGCTAAGAAGGAGCTGGGAAATTCTAATATAACTTATTCTAAGGGTATCTATGAATCTATGGAAGGGGTAGATGCCGTCTGCCTCCTTACCGAGTGGAGTCAATTTGGCGAATTAGATTTGGAGAGAGTTAAGGATGCAATGGATGGCCGGGTTATATTTGATGGAAGAAATCTTCTAGACGAGGAAACTATTCAAAAAGCAGGTTTTACCTATTTTGCTATAGGAAAAAGGACCAACGGGGGAGAATATGGCCGTTTTGAAGGTCTTTCCGCTATTCTAGAAGATGAAGACGCCAAAGAGTAGCCCCTCAAGAAGAGTTTTAATATTCGTACCTGAGTTTCCTCGATTAACGGAAACTTTTATTCAAAGAGAAATATCAAAGCTTATCGAACTTGGTAATCTTGATATTACCGTTTTTTCTCTTGAGAGGGCTACCGGCACGTTATTTGATAACGTTCGAGATCGTGTGGTTTATAAAAGGGTGAGTTTATTTTTAATTCTAAAGGCCCTATTTCATTTTATTTTTAATCATCCGAAAAGGCTTTGGAAAGCTTACACGTTTTTTGTCAAGCACCCGGAGCGTAACTTCCTTAAAAAAACCTATTTTTTTCTGAAAAGTTGTGGCTATGCCTATTTATTTTTGCTTGAAGAGCCGGACCATATTCATGCTAATTTTATGTCCTGGCCCTCTACTATGGCTATGTTGATCTCCACGCTTCTTGATATACCCTACAGTATCTCTGCACATGCCAAAGATGTTATGGTTGAGGGAGAGTACATTCCTTCTAAAGTAAAAACAGCGAAATTCATTTCCATTTGCAATAAGTTTGCTTATCAGTCTTGTATTGATCAATCAGGAGTTGAGAATCCTGAAAATGTTTTGCTTCAGTATCATGGGATTGATTTTAAAAAAGCTTTTGAAATAGAAACCACACTAGAGAAACCTGAACGGTTTGTCCTTTTTAACGGAGGCTCTCGTTTGGTTGAAAAGAAAGGACAGAGATATTTAATTGAAGCAGCAAAAATATTGAAAGATGAAGGTTATGATTTTGAAGTTCACATTGCTGGACCCGGCCCTCTTTATGAAGAATTGATTAATCAGATTGAAGAGCTGAATTTAGAAGAGACAGTTTTTATTCATGGAGAAGGTAAAGGAGTTCCTTTTGAGGAAGTTGTTTCCTATTTGAAGGTTTCCGATATAGTAGTCCAATCAAATATAAATTTGGGTTCCGGCGATGCCGATGGTGTTCCTACTTTTGTTATTGAATCGGCTCTCATGGGAATGCCTATTGTAACAACAGGTGCGGGGAGTATTACGGATTTAATCAGGCATGAGGACACGGGTTTGGTTGTTTCACAGAAGAATCCTCACGAGTTGGCGGAAGGAATTAAACGTTTAATAGAAAATCCCGACTTAGCACGCGAATTAGGAGAGAAAGCTAGAGATCGTGCCGAAGAAATGTTTGATTTGGAAAAAAACGTTAAGGAATTGGAGGCTCTTTTAATTGAATCTGTCAAAACTGCCCATTCTTGAATTTTTTAATATTTCCCTTTATTTAAGCTCAAAGTTTCTTTTGGAGTAAGAACTTTCCTTTGTTAAAATAAGTTAATGAGAATAGCCCTTTTTATAAAGTCCACAACATTTCACGAGGGATACGGAGGTCTAGAAACACAAAACAAAGCTTTGTGTGACGGTTTGGCTAGAAGAGGCCACGATGTCTTAGTTTTTTCACCTCAACGAGAGCTTAAGTTTGAAACCAAATATGATAAAGGCGTTAAATATCATTTTATACCTTCTGTATACAGGCTTACTCGAGCAAGCAAGAAAAATTGGTTTCATAAGTCTGCAGAAGCTTTTAACAAATTCCATCAGGAGAAAAAATTTGACCTTATTATTAGTCAAAGCTCTGCCGGCGCAGGAGTAATTCTAAGAAAGAAGGAATTTGAAGTTCCGGTAGTATCCATTTCCCACGGAACCATAATCGGCGAGTTAAAAACACTTATTCAGAGTTCAAAAGCAATGAAGGATTATTTGAGACTTATTAGAGATACTTTTTTTGTTTTGAGGGTGTTTTTTGGCAGGCAGAGAAGGTTTGTACATGGTTCGGATGTGGTAGTTGCTGTATCCAATGCAGTTAAAAAATCTTTAGTAGAGGAAACCTTTGTTTCGGAAGACAAAGTAGAGGTAATAAATAATGGAATAGACCCCTCTAAAATCGAAAATGCAAACCCCAGGAGCTTACCTGGAGCAAGAGGAGATAAATCTGTCCTATACGTTGGACAAATTCAAAGATCCAAGGGGGTTTTTACTCTCTTAAAACTGGCAAAAGAATTAGAAGATGAAAAGATTGGCTTTGAGGTGATGGGAGGAGGTTCGGATTTGGATGAATTAAGGAATCAAGTTCAGAAGGAAGGCCTGGAGGGGCAGTTCAATCTTTATGGAAAAATGCCTTATGGAGAAGTTCTATCTGCTTTTAAATCTCCCGATGTGAGTCTTTTTGCCTTTCCTACTGAAAGAGAAGAAGGATTTCCTATGGTTTTGGTCGAGTCTTTGTTTGCAGGTCTCCCTATAGTGTCCTATGATGTAGGAGGCGTTTCAGATGCAATTGTGGATGGTGAGACTGGATTTTTAGTAAAAGCTAACAAATATCAAAAGTTTAAGCAAAAGTGCTTACAGCTTCTTGAGGATGAAACCTTGCAGGAGAAAATGGGTAGGAAAGCCCGAGAATACGCTCACAAGAATTTTACGTTAGAGATAATGCTAGACAGATACGAAAAAGTTTTTAAGAAAGTCACTATAAAGAAATGAAAATATTACGCATAGTTTATGATTGGCCAGAGCCTTGGGCGGGGCTGTCCCCACATCCCTACGAGCTTTCGGTTTCCCAGGCAAAGATGGGTCATGAAATTACGGTTTTTTCCGGTATGTGGCCTAAAACAGGTAGAATTTTAGAACCCGAGGGAGTGCAGGTTAAAGGCTTTATGCGGGAGCCATTGAAGGGTACTTTAAATATTACTACTTCTATAGCTTTGTTTCGCTATTACAGAAAATGGCGCAAAAGGAATACTCCTGATGTAGTTCACGCGCATGGGCATTTCGGAATTTGGATCTATCTGTATCGTATTTTCCTAAAGAAATTTTTTGAAAACTCTCCGGAATTAAAAATACCTTTAGTAGTTCATTTTCACAACACCGTGGAAGGCAGGAAGGAAAAACTTATAAGTGAGGGCGTATCAATAGATCCGATTTCCAAATTTCTTTCTTGGCCTTTAGCAAAACGATCTGATATGTGGGCTGCAAAAGCAGCTGATGCTTGCATATTTGTTGGTGAAGAGCTAAAAAGGGAGGCTAAAAAATATTACGGTGTTCCCGAGGGCAAAAGTTTTGTTATAGAATCGGGAGTTAATCCTTCTTTGTTTAGTCCGGTTGGAGAGGAAGAAAAAAATAAGACCCGCCATGATTTGGATTTGGATAATTACGATAAAGTGATAATTAATTATGGCATGATGGTTGAACGTAAAAACATTGATAAATTGATTCTTTCTTTGAAGCATCTTCCAGAAAAATACAAGCTGCTTTTACTGGGTCCGGGGGATGCCGAGTATCTAAATAGTTTAACTCAGCTTATAAACGACGAAAAGCTTTCAAACAGAGTAATTCAAGGAGGCTATACCCCGTATCCGCAGATTCCCATGGCAATACAAGCCGCTGATATATTTGTTTTGCCGTCCAGTTTTGAAGGTACGCCCAAAGTGGTGATGGAAAGTTTATCCTGTGGGATACCGACCTTAGCCTCGGGGTTTAAACTTTCGGAAGACATAAGTGGACTTTATTATTTAAAGGACACTAATCCAGAAAGGATAGCAGACCAAATAGAAGAGGTTCTTGAGGAAAATCCGATGGTAGATCGAGGGAAAGTGCATCATTTATTTTCTTGGGATATAAGATCTAAAAGAGTAGAAGAAATTTATGACTTTGCTAGAAAAAATAAGAGCTAGGCCTCATATTCTAGTTTTTGCTTTATTTCTCTTTTTGCATCTTGGTTTATTTAATGTTAATAGAGCCGAATGGGGGGATTCATATCGGATTTTGCGAGCTTCTGAATATGCTAGAGATTTTTCTTATCCGGAAGATGAAAAAAGGCCCCCCTTGTACTCTGTATTTTTAGCGCTTCGTCCTGCTGCTGAGATTGACCCTGTTTTGTGGGGCAGGGTTTTTATGCTTTTTGTTAGTATTTCGTCTTTATATTTATTCTTTTTAGTAAGCAGAAAGATTTTTAAAGGTGATTCGCTTTCTGTAACGATTTCGCTGCTGATTTTTACTTTCAACCCAACTTATTTTTATTGGTCGCTTCGCATATATGCCGATGTGTTTTTTGCTTTAGGTGTGTTGCTTATAACCTATCTGTATTTAAATTGGAAAGGAAAAATGAATGTGTTTCGTCTGGGGGTTCTAGCGTTTCTTTCTGTTTTGACTGCTCTGACCCGTTTTGAAGGTTATTTGGTTATTGCATCTTTAGGATTAGCTTTGCTGCTCTCGGACTCCTCCGTTTTTACGTGTAGTTTTTTTGAACAAATTCAGGACAAAATTAATTCTTTGTTTGGGAACAAGTTTTCGATTAGTATTTTCAAATCTTTAGTATACGGGGGTTTTTCGCTTTTATTTATCCTACCTTACTGGACTTGGAGAAATCCTTTGGATTCCAGTTATTTTTCGGAGACTTCAGGAATGGCTTATGATTTAAGGGTTATTGTTATTTATGGTTTATCTTTGCTATTTCTCTTTGGATTTACATCTGCGCCGATTTTCTTTTTTTCCGGGATGAAGGATATCCGGAAAATTTTGAGAGAGCATAAATTTATGGCAATATTTTTAGTTCTTGGTTTGCTGTTAGTTTTAGCTTGGCCGGCTGCGGTGCCGCGTTTGTTTGTACCGGTAATTCCATTTCTCACTATTCTTCTTTCAAAAGGGATAAGTTCTTATTTTATTAAGGTGGAAAATCAAAAAGCTATTTTTTCACCTCTCTGGATGAGCTTATATTCTTTAGGATTTTTAAGTTTATATATCTTGGGGCAGCGTTTGATTAACCTTCAGTTTTTAGTTCCGGT
>CAZWYL010000004.1:12568-14926 GCA_964638225.1 uncultured Candidatus Saccharibacteria bacterium | reverse complement strand
CCCAATCTAGAAATTGACTTTGAGAAAAGGCCTTATCTAGAAGTTTTGAAGACGTTTGAGGAAGAAATAAACGGTAGAATGTTCTTCACAAAAGTAGTAAAAGTTAAAAACTGATACAATTCCTCTATGAAATTATCAATTATTATTCCGGTTTATAACGAAAAAGACACATTAAGAAAATTATTAAATAAGGTGGAAGAAGTTGAACTGAAGGGAATAGAAAAGGAATTCGTTTTAGTGGATGACGCTTCTACTGATGGTTCTACAGAGATTCTTAAGGAAATAGAGAAAGAAAATCCTGACTACAAAGTATACTATCATCTGGTAAATCAAGGAAAAGGAGCCAGTCTCAGAGACGGTTTCCAACTTACTACAGGAGATTATGTAATAGTGCAGGATGCTGATTTAGAGTATGACCCCAACGATTATAAGAAGCTCCTTCGCGCTTTAGATGAGGAAAATGTGGATGTAGTTTATGGCTCTCGTTTTTCAGGAAGCTATGAAGATATGACCGGCTTACATTATATAGGCAACAAAGCTTTAACAATGCTTACAAATTTGCTCTATGGAGTTATGTTGACGGATATGGAAACCTGTTATAAGCTTTTGCCCGGTGAGTTTGTTAGAAATTTAAAAATTAAGTCAAATAGGTTTAATTTTGAGCCTGAGATTACAGCAAAAATCTTGAAATCGGGAATGAAGATTGTAGAGGTTCCCATTTCTTACAAAGGCCGTACTTTTGATGAGGGTAAGAAAATAACCTGGAGAGATGGAATTTCCGCTTTTACAACCTTAATAAAATTTAGGATAGTTAATTGATTTTCCTTTAGACTTTATGATGGAAAAGATATTTAAGTCAAAAATTTACAGTTTCGTAAGAAAGCATTTCTTCCTTATCGCTTTGGTGATTTACTCTATTGGCTTTATTGCTCTAAACGTTAAAATGAATCTTTTCTCGTACAATAACTTTGATTTTGGGAAATTTGATTTGGGAAATATGACTCAGATGGTATGGAATACGCTTCACGGAAGAGTTCTTTATTTAACGGATTATTTTGGTACGAACATGCCTCGCTGGGGAATGAGTCATGTAGATCCAATTTTATTATTGTTTGTTCCCATTTTCTTTTTCTTTCAGTCACCCATGACATTGGTATTTTCTCAGCTTGTGTTAGTAACGGCCACCAGCATTTTGATTTATAAACTTGCAGAATTAAAACTCAAATCCTCACTAGCAGCTTTTTTAATTGCTTTATCTTATCTTTTTTATCCTGCTGTTGGTTACCTTACGGCTCGCACCGGATTTCACGGAGTAACTTCAGCAATCTTCTTCTTTGTTGCAGCCTTTTATGTATTTGAGCTGATGTATGAAAAACAGGAATTCAGTAAAAGGAATTTAATTTTATTTTGGATTTTTCTAATTATCACCCTGACTGGAAAAGAGCAAATCCCTCTCTACACTGTTTTTTATGGACTGTTTATTTGGCTTTATAGGGGAAAAAAGAAAATCGGTTTATCGGTTACTGGAATCTCTTTTGTTTGGTTTGTTGCGGCATTTTTTATCATAATCCCTGCATTTTCCCATTATAGGATTGATGGTTATGAAAGGTTTGCTCAGAATCTTGATATTAGCGGCGGTGTAACAGATGTAACCAGCTCCAATTATTTTCTCAGCCGCTACGATGATTTTGGAGACACTTACACTGAGATAATGCTTAACATGCTTTTACATCCTGGACAGGTAATCAGGGTCTTTTTCGACGGAGATAATCTTGAAAACTTTAAAGAAACGTTGTTGCCTGTAGGTTATCTTCCTTTTGTCTATCCTGCGATTTTTGTTATGGCTTTACCTGATTTTGCAATAAATTATCTCACCACTTCGGGAGGTATAGGTACGGCTGAAATTTATAACCACAGAGTTTCTATGATTGTTCCGATAGTTTTTATTTCAGTAATTTTTGCAATTCGCTTTTTGTCAAAATTTATTTCTGATCGTCATTACAAATTAAAATTTAAACAGGTTCTTGTATGCCTCTCATTGGTGATTTTAGGTTTGAACATTCATACAAGTTTTGCTTTTAATAATCCGGTATATCTTTGGTTAGATCAGGCAATTAGAAAAAGAGTCGTAAATTTTGCCTTTGCTAAAAGTATGGATGAAGATGTTGATATGAAGAGTTTAGAAGTTGGGGATGTTGTTAAGTTTTCCCACCTAAATAATAAAGATCGTGAGTGTGCTCAAAAAATAGTGGATGCAATTCGTTTAGAAGAAAAGGGTGAGTCTGAAAGAGCTTCAATTTCCGGCCCTGATTATTTGGGAGCCCATCTCTCTATGCGTGAGACTTATGCTATATTTCC
>CAZWYL010000004.1:8405-12468 GCA_964638225.1 uncultured Candidatus Saccharibacteria bacterium | reverse complement strand
TATTGAAATCACTTATACTAAGAGGAGCAACGATTCTTTACACAGCCATTTTCTTTACACTACTTTTGTTAACGTCGAAACGGAGGAGATGTATCAGGTAGCTAATCTTCCTTCTTATAATCTCCTGGAGCTTCAGGAATGGACAAAAAACAGATATTATATTGAAGATTTAGAAATTGTATTGCCTGCATTTTTAGATTCCGGTGATTACAAAGTTTTCCTGGGAATTACCAATATTATTAACACGCGCAATCTTTATCTGGGTGATGTGGAGGTTCTGTGAAAGACTTAGTTAAACTACAAGCTTTTAGTTTCTTTTCTCGGATGACCGCTATGCTCTTGGGTATGGTGCAGACTTTTGTGATTGTTCGTGTACTTACCGTATCTGAGTGGGGTGTAGTGCAGCTTGCAGCTTCTGTTGGAGGAGCTTTTGGAATTTATCAACATCTGGGATTAGCTTCCGGTTCCACTAGGGAAATTTCTGCAGCAAAAGACGATGAAGACATTTTCCAAATCTTTTTGACAAGTGTGATTATTCGTTATCTTGTGACAATACCTATAGCTGCTTTTCTTTTCTTTTCTGCAGAAAAAATTGCTTTAAATCAATATTCCAACGAAGCTCTAATCCTGCCGATAAAAATTTATTCGGTTGTTCTCCTGGTGGAAAGTGTGCAGAGTATTTTAAATGCTGTAATATCGGGGACCAAGCGTTTTAAGCAGCTTTTTATATATCAAGCTTTGATAGCGCTTACTAGTGTTTGTATTTATGTTCCTTTAGTCTATTTCTTTAATGTGAATGGGTATTTTTACGCCCTGTTTTTGTACAATTTAATTGGGTCTTTGGTTCTAGTGATATTGGCATTTAGGCCTTACTTAGATAAGCTCAAACTTCCAACAAAGGGAGATTTTGTTCGGTTATTTAAAGAACTCCTTTCTATAAGTTTGGCAATTTATGTAGTTAAGATTATCTACACTTGGTGGGAAAAATCCGGAGCTCTTTTGTTGGGTTTAGATTTATCTGCAGAAGTGGTGGCTTTCTTTTCTTTTGCTTTACTTTATGGAAAAAAGTTAATGTTGATTTCGGATTCTGTTACTACCGTAAATCTTCCTGTTCTGTCGGAGAAGTTTACTGAAGACCTAGAACAATTCAAAACTTTGTTTGTAAGCAACTTTAACAAACTTTATGTATTCATTTTAGGTTCGGGTTTTTTTGCAATATTTTGGGCTAGGGAAATTTTTTATGTATTAGTTGGAGGAAGAAAATATGATCCATCTTTGCCCATGGTTTTACCTTTAATGTTTGCCTTTATATTTTATTCCTTTGTGAATATAGTGAATTCAAGCATTTTAATACCGGCTAAGAAAGTAGTGGTCATGATTTCTAGTTTTGCGCTTATGATTATAGTTAGTGTGGCAGGTTTTTTTCTAACCAGAAATATTATAGTTCCTTCGCTCGCTATGTCTTATTTCCTGGCTTTAGGCAGTTTTTCCGGATTTTTCTTTATGTCTGTAATGTCCAAGAATGTTATGGGTTTTAGAGTTTTTGGCTGGAAGCACCTTCTTTTGCTTATTCAGGTACTGGCAATGGCTATGACATATACAATAACTAATCTCGGGCTCAAGGCCGTTTTATTTTTGGTTTTGATTTCATTGTATTGGTGGTCAGTTTCCCAGACCGGATTTTTAACCAAGGATCACCTCCTCACCTTTAAAAAGATGTTTATATCTAAGCTCATGTATGTTTTTGAGTGGGTAAAAGGGAATAGGGAAGGGAGTATATTCTAGTTTCAGCCGGTTTTTCCGGAGTGGTATCATAGTTTTTATGGGCAAGGAAAAGGTGCTGGAGTTTTTGGATTCCAAAGGAATTGAATATGTTTTGCATGAGCATCCTGCGGTTTTTACGTGTGAAGATGCTGAAGAGCACTGCAGTGATATTCCCGGATTGTCTTCAAAAAATCTGATGTTAAAAGACGTTAAAGGCAGGCGTTTTTTCTTGTTGGTTCTTCCGGCAGATAAGAGAGCTGATCTAAGTAGATTCTGTGAGATAGTTGGAGAGAAGAAGGTAACTTTTGCAAACGAGAGAGAGCTTAGTGAAATTTTGGGTGTAAATCCCGGAGCAGTTTCTCCTTTTGGTTTAATAAATGATAAGGATAAGCAAATTGAAGTTTTTGTGGATTCTGAAGTTTACGAGGCTCCCATAACAAGTTTTCATCCAAACAGAAACACCGCTTCAATAGAAATCAAAAGAGATATGTTTAAAAAGTTTTTGGATGAAACCGGGCATGAAGTCCGGGTAATCTAGAGCGTGCTTTATTTCTTAGGCTAGGTCTTTTTTCATGTACAAGCCTTTTATTTTATAGCCCTCTTTTTTGTAGTATTCTCTGGTTCCAACAGCGGATATTACATTTATTTTATTAATACTCTGTTCTTCGGTTATCTCTTCAGCTTTTTCAATTAATCTTTTTCCCAAGCCCAGGTGCTGCGCCTTCCCCTCCAGCTCTTTTCCTATACCTACAACCCTTCCGTAAACATGTATTTCCCTAATAATTGAGGATTTTTGCAATTCTTTTATAAAGTGATTTTCTCTTTGTCTCTTTAAGGGAACGGATAGTCTTAAAAAACCTGCTATTTTATTTTGTTCGGTTACAAAAGAGAGAAAATACTCTTTTGAGATACTTGTTTTGTACTCTTGCACCTTTAGTTTTAGATCTTTTTCGCTGACTTCCTGTTTTTTAATTTCTCTGCACCTAATACACTGGCATTCTTTTTCCCGCTCCCGCAAATACCTCTGCACTATCTGCCGTAAATTAGATTTTTTGCTTCCGGCTACTATTTCTTGTGCGGGAATATCTCTTATAACCCTGGTTATCCTACAGAATTCAGGAACTTCTAATTTTAATTTAGCTACCAACTCTGTCAAAGTCTTTTCGGAATAGGGTTCGTATCTCCCTTCTTTGTAAAGTTCATAAAGTTTAGTGTTTTTTATTATGGCAGTAGGGTAGATTTTTAATTCATCGGGTTGGAAATCACGCCCCCACAATTTTTTAAAGTCCTCCAGATCTTTTTTAGGCGTGGCTCCATGAAGATTTACCATCCAGTGGGCCTGAATCTTAAATCCAGCTAATCTAAGCAGTTCAAATGCTTTTTTGGTTTCTTTTGTGGTGTGAGTGCGACGGTTTAATTTTAAAATTTCATTATCTAGGCTTTGCACACCTATCTGCACTTTGGTACAACCCAGCTTTCTCATTCTTACAGTTTCTTCTTTTGTTATGAGATCAGGGCGGGTTTCCAGCGATAGTCCCACGCATCTGTGTTTTGCCGTTTCATTAATTTTTTGCTCTTTTTCCAGATTTTCCCAGGAAGTTTCCTTTTCTTTTTCTCCTTTTCTAATCTTGTCTTTCTGCTGGTTTATTTGAGGACTGTTCATAGCTTCAAAACATCTTTTTATAAACCAGCGCTGATAATTTTTGGAATAGTGCGACCAAGAACCGCCTAACACAATTAATTCTATTTTCTCTGTATTATGGCCAATATTCTGAAGTGCAGCTATCCGTCTTTGCACTTGAAGATAGGGATCAAAATTTAGGGCAGCAGCTCTTTGAGCGCCGGGCTCGCTTTCAAGATAGCTTTTTGGCATTCCGGGTTCGTTGGGGCAATAGATACATTCTCCCGGGCAAGCCCAAGGTTTTGTAAGTACAGTAACGGGAGCAACGCCGGATTGGGTTCTTACCGGTTTCATCCGGATTCTTTTAATTATTTTTTTATCTTTATCGATTAATCCTCTTTTAACAAGGTATTTATAACCTCTGAGTAGATCGTTTTTGCTGAACATAAATTTTTTGTCTTTGGGATATTCGGTTTGGATTTTTCTTAAACTTTCCTCATCCCAATCTTCCTCATTTTTTATGTCAGTCAAAATATCTATCAGTTGATTTTCGTATTTTTCTGCATTAAATCGATATTTTTGAGTTTTATACACAGCCGTATTCTATCAGGAACCACTTCCGATATAAAATAAGCTTTAACTTTTATTAAGGCGATAGCCTAAAATTTTCCAAAATTA
>CAZWYL010000004.1:0-8305 GCA_964638225.1 uncultured Candidatus Saccharibacteria bacterium | reverse complement strand
CTGATTTTGATTCTATTTTTCCGGAAGATCAGATATTTAATTTGATTGTTTTGTTTGGGGTTTTACATCACATTCCTGGTTTTAAAACTAGGGTCGATCTTTTAAAAAAATTGATGAAGAAATTAAAACCTGAAGGCCATCTGATTTTTTCCACCTGGAATTTCCTGGATTCCCCCTCCTTGAAAAGAAGAATTCAACCCTGGTCGCTTTTAGATCTTGAAGAAGAAAAAGTAGAGGAAGATGATTATCTTTTGGATTGGAAAAAAGGCGAAGAAGCCCTGCGTTATTGTCATTACTTTACTGATAAGGAAGTTAAAAAACTTTGCAGGGAATCTCTTTTAAAGATAAAGGAGACTTTCAAATCCGGTCAGAAGGGTGACAAGTACAACAGATATTTTGTTACTGGTGTATAATTTCTTTGTTATGGATGGAAAAAACAAGTCGTGGAAAAAAACTCTCTTAAAAGTAGCTATTAGTGCGTTCCTACTCTTTATCATCTTTTCTCGTGTTAATGTCTCCGAAATTTTGGAAAATATCCGCCTTCTGGATTACAGGTATGCGATTTTTGTACCCACATTTATCATTATCCACTATTTTGTAGGGGGCTTTCGGTGGAAAAAACTTCTTATCTCGGAAGATGCTAAAGATGTTCCCGTTAAATACTTAATTAATCTTTATTTCATTGGTTCTTTTTTCAATAATTTTATGCCTACAAGTGTAGGAGGCGATGTTTACAAAATGTATCAGTTAGGGCAGAAGATCAAAAATAAAGCTGTTGGATTTTCATCTACTTTTATGGATCGTTTTACCGGTATGATTTCGCTGGTTTTTATTTCTTATGTTGGTTTAGTAAGGACCATGTCTTTTTGGGTGGATCTTCTTCCACCGGAAATTCAAGCCAACTCGCTTTTAGTCCTGTTATTTAAGCTGGCTTTATTCCTTGGATTTTGGGTTGCTGCAGCACTTGGCTTTGCATCACTTAATTTTTTGGCAACCAAAATTGTTTTTTTCCGTAAAATTAGAGATTCTCTGTTGGTCTATAAAGATGCAAAAAAAGCGCTTTTTGATGCTTTTCTAATTTCTTTTATTATTCAGGCTCTTTCTATTTTCACTCAATATTTTGTCTTCTTGGCCTTAGGGTTGGAAGTTCCTTTATTCTACGCATTTTTTGTTTTGCCAGTGATTACTTTTGCCGGGTTTTTTATTCCTTCTTTGAATGGCTTGGGAGTTCAGGATGCCCTTTACATTAGTTTTCTTGGGATGGTCGGAGTTCCGGAGCATTTAGCTTTAAGTGCTTCAATTATTTATCATATTTCAAGGCTTTTAGTAAGTTTGATCGGTGGGGTATTATATGCCATGGGAAAAGGTGAATAGACTTTTTACACACAAATATTTTTTAATCGCTCTTTTAATATT
Organism: uncultured Candidatus Saccharibacteria bacterium; assembly: GCA_964638225.1. Taxonomy (GTDB): domain Bacteria; phylum Patescibacteriota; class WWE3; order UBA101185; family UBA10185; genus WJKK01. The sequence continues at coordinate 6,889 of CAZWYL010000004.1, read as the reverse complement.
TCTTTTTTCTTTAACTCGGTTTCCTTCTTTGGGAAACGATGCAATTAACCCTGACGCTGTTAATTGGCATTTTAGATCAGAGCAGTTTGTTGTAGGTTTAAAGAATCAACTTTGGGAAAGAACTTATCAACACTATCACCCCGGCGTTACTTTAATGTGGATAATGGGCCCTACAGTGGAGATTGCGCGGCAGATTAACCCGGAATATAGAGTTTATGATCATACCAATTTTTTGTACTTACATACGCTTTCAAAGTATGTTTTGGTAGGAGTTCAGCTTATTCTCACAATGGGAGTTCTGTATGTTTTTTCAAAAATTTTGGGTTTTGATAGGGGATATTTGGTTACACTTCTTTTTACTTTAGAGCCGTTTTTTATAGGAAATTCTCGAATGCTTCATATGGATGTTCTCTTAACTTTGTTTTTGGCACTGGGGTTGGGCTTTGCTTATCTGGGATTATTTTCGGAAAATAAAGAAGGCGGGCTGAGCAAGCCTCTAAATATGGCTCTAAGCGGGATGTTTTTGGGGTGTTCTTTTTTAACAAAGAGTATAGCTATTGGTGCTCCTCTTTTTGTTTTAGGCATGATTTTGCTGGTTTTTTATAAAGAACCGAGAAAACTTTTAAAGTACGGGGCTTATTTTCTGGTTCCCTTTTTTGTGAATATTCTTTTGTTCTTTCCCGCAATGTGGGTCTCTCCTATAGGAACCATTATTCGTATTTTTGATGAGGCGGAGAGAGTTGGTATTAGAAAAGGACACGGACAAATCTTTTTTGGAGAATATACACTTGATCCGGGTCTTCTTTTTTATCCGATTGTAGGGTTTTTAAAGACTTCGCCTGTTATTTTAGCTGGATTTATAGCTTTTTTTGTAGGTTTGTTTGATTACGTGAAAAATAAAAAAATTCCCAAGGCAAAAGAGCTTTCTTTTCTGGGGTTTTTGACAATATTTTTTACCGGCTATTTGGTAGTAATGACTGCTTCCTCTAAAAAACTCGACCGCTACTTAATTCCAATGTTTCCTTATTTTAGTTTGATTGCAGTCTGGGGATTTGAAAAAGTCTTGAAATCAGTAAAGTTTTTGTACGTGGGTTTTCTTCTGGTGTTTCTTTTAGGATTAAATTTTTTATATCATCCTTATCAATTTACTTACACAACTCCTGTTTTAGGGAGTACAAAAAATGCACACGAAATAGTTGCTCAAAAACCTTTTGGAATAGGTATTCCGGCTCTTAAGGAAGCAATCTTCGAGCGCTATGGAGATTATCCTTCTTTAGGATTTTATGATGTTAAGCCCATGAGAACAATTTATAAATCGTCTCAAATTTCAGATGTTAGAGTCTACGGAACAGACCGCTATGATTTACTGGTAATAGGACCTGATGAGGAAATTCCCCAGAAAGTTTTGGAATCTGATCACGAATTTAATCTAGACTATATAATGAGAATCAACGGATTGGATTATTGGAGAATATATGTTAAAGAAACTTCAGAAAATCAATAAATATTTGCTGGGAATAATCTTCTTGGCTTGTTTGCTTCGCTTAGTGGGTATTATGCATGGATTTCCTTTTACACTGCACCCCGATACACCCACTATTGTTCGATCTGCTTTGGGAGTAAGATTCTTCCCTAACCCCAAGCATTTTGATTGGCCTCACCTTTACATTTACCTAAATTACTTTATTTACATGGGGTTTGCAGCTATAAGGAAATTCTTTGAGATAGCAGGTCTTAAGGATTTTGTAGGTTCTATTTTTCCTTTGGTGTGGCTGGAGCCTTTTATTTTCTATCTTATTACTAGAATTTTTTCCGCGCTTCTTGGTGCTTTTACCGCTGTTCCGATTTATATGGCAGGCAAGAAAATGTTTAGTGAGAAAGTTGGGCTAATTTCCGCCTTGGCTATAGCCATATTTCCATTTCATGTTTTGCATTCTCACTACGGTTTGACCGATGTTCCCACTGCTTTTTTAATATCTTGGGTTGTATATTTCGCTGCTTTGATAGTGAAAAAAGACAAATTATTATTTTATATCTTGGTTGGTGTGTTTGTGGGATTGGCTGCTTCCACAAAATATCATGGAGGACTTTCTGCTTTGGTTATAGTGCTGGTATATTTTGGAAAGCACCTGCTGTCCAGAGATTTTAAGGCTGCTTTTGATAATATTTGGAAGCCTTTCCTGTCTGCGTGTTCCGCTCTGTTAGCTTTTTTGGTAGGTACTCCTTTTGCACTTTTGGATTGGAAGACTTTTAGCAGAACAGATGGTCCTAAAGGAGCTTTTTGGCAGTTCAAAAATGTAGGCAGTGTTTCTTTTCCGGAACAGATTCAGCAGTTTCTTTCTGCCATGACTCACCAATTTTTGGATGATTGGAGTCCTGTTTTTATTATGCTTTTTGTTTTTGGTTTTTTCTATGCGGTTTATCTTATTGTTCGAGGAAAAATTAAACCAAAGGAGCAAATTCTAAATTTAATAATTGTTTTTGTGCCTGCACTAGCTTTTCTTTTTTATATTTCCGGTTTTTCTAAAAATAGAAGCCACTATTACATAATTGCTTATCCTTTTGTGGTTTTGGGTATCGGTTGGTTTTGGGAAAAGCTTCAAAAACAGTTTTCAAAAAAGATCGGTATTTTTCTTTTTCTGATTATCTTTTCTGTACCATTGTTCCTATCCGGAAAGACCGCAGCAATATATGCACGAGAGGATACCCGAGTATCTCTTTACCATTGGTATAAGGAGAATGAAGATTGGTTAGAGGAAGGAAATTACCAAATTTATTATTCTACCAGCCACTTTGAGGATTCTCTTCCTGAGAGAGCTTCAAAAGCAGATAAGTCCATAGAAACGGAAGATCCATATCTATACATAAATGAATGTGAAGGTCTTGTTGTTGATGATTTTTCAGAGGATCTTCCGGAAAATATAATTTACCATGTAAATAATTATTTAAGGCGAGGGCCAAACGTCTGTATTTTTGAGCTTAATGGTGAATAGGGAAGGGGTTTAGTCGGCTTTTTTTAGCTAGAGGATACAAAAATTTAAAATGAATAAATTAAAGAGATTTTTTAATAATTTTTTAATAGAGATTTTTGTTTCTTTGTTTTTTATTTTGTCGCATTTACCGGGACTTGGTTATGAAATGTTTAACACTGATGTTTGGAAATGGAAGGCTAGGACCTATGATTTTGGGCAAGGGCTGGTTACACTCGATTTTGTAAAAACTATCCAGAAATATCACCCAGGCGTGACTCTGATGTGGATTGGTACAGCCGCCGTAAAGGTTCATAATTTATATAGCAGAATTTTGCTCGGCCGCCCGCCTATAGATAACGACGTTAGCACGATTTTTGGTTTGCACACCGTACAAAAATTTCTGCTTGTACTTTTTATCAGTATTGTCCTAGGTTTTTGTGTTTATGTTTTAAGAAAGAATTTTGGTAAGAGGGTTGCCTTGGTTTTTGGAGTTCTAATGGCGCTTGAGCCTTTTTATTATGCTTTGACCAGGGTTTTTCATTTGGAGGGGCTTATGTCCACTTTGATGATTGCTTCTTTTCTATGGTTTTATCATTATTTGCAGGATAAGAAAACCATTCGGCTTGGGTTGTCAGCTTTGTTTGCTTCTTTGGCTTTTCTTACCAAGACCTCGGCATTTTTTCTGATTCCTTTTGTGGGTTTGGTGGCTTTTTTGCAATCAGACTCGCCTGTCTATTTTCTCAATTTTCTTTTTCAGAAGGAAAAACGGGTCTCCAAGGCGGAAAAGTTTTCCCTAAAGAGATTATCCTGGGTTAAATCTTTTGGTATTTGGCTGTTATTTTCAATATTAGGGTTTTTTCTCTTCTGGCCAGCCATGTGGACTGTTCCCGGAAAAGCACTATCCACTGTTTATAGAGGAATATTTACGATAGGAATGGAGCGCGGGCACATACAGCTCTATTTTGGCGAGATGGTAGAAGATCCGGGGGCGTTGTTTTACCCCGTGGTTCTAGGTTTAAGGGGTTCTGTTTTTTTGTTCTTGGGATTATTTGGCAGTCTTTTCTCCCTAAAATTTGCAGACAAAAGGGAAAAAAGATTCTTGCTTTACGCCTTTTTATTTACTCTTTTTTATGTGATCCAACTTACAATACCTTCAAAAAAATTGGATCGTTACATTCTGCCGGCAATATTGTCGTTGGGTTTAATTGCTTCCTTTTTCTTTGCTTATGTGATTGGGGGTGTGGAAAAACGTCTTAGAATTGCTCTTTTGACTTTGTTTTTAACTCTGGGGATATTTAATATTTTACGTTTGGAGAAAGATTATTTTTCTTATTTTAATCCTTTGATGGGAGGTTTGGAAACTGGTATAAGAGTTTTGGAGCCAAAATGGATTATTGGCCACCACCAGGTAGTAAATTTTCTAAACAGACAGCCTTTATTGGAAGAAATAAACGAGGATGAAGTACTCGTGGCTTTTCCAGAAAAATACTATACTCAGGTTTGGCCGTGGGTAAAGGAAATGGGTTATAGAGCGGCAATAAAGGATTTAACACCTGAAGCTAAACACGCAACTTATTTTGCTTACCCGGTTTGGGAAGATGAATCCTATCAAGAGAAACGGTTTGACATAGAATATGCGGAGACTGTTTACTTGAGAGGGGTTCCTGTTTGGAATATTTATCTGCGTATTCCTGAATAAAATATTAAATAATGATAAAGAAACTTTTAGACAATTCGGCTTTTTCCGGAACCATAATACTAACGGTAGGAACTTTTATTGCCAGTATTTTTAGTTATATTCTTCAGTTGTATATGGCAAGGACCCTAACCGTTGAAGATTTTGGAATTTTCACGGTGCTTCTTTCTTTTTCAACAATTATTGGGGTTTTTAGCGGGGCTTTTAGTACTTCGGTGGTCAAGAAAGTTTCAACTTTATGTGCAAAAAACAATTTTGAAGTCTTAACTAAACTTTTTAAAGGTTTAAGTGTTATATCACTTCTACTTGGTGTTTTAATTTCTCTGCTTTTTTACTTTTTAAGATTTGAGGCCGGTCGTTTTTTGAATATATCGGATACACATGTTCTCATTTCTTTTGCCGTCTTTCTAAGTTTGTCCTTTATATCAAATCTTCCGACTGCCTATCTACAAGGGTTGCTTAGGTTTAAGAGCTTGGCTTTTCTTAGCACCGTTTTAACTTTTTTGAGAATGCTATTTCCTGTCGTTGTGGTTTTCATTGGCTACTCGTTATCTGAGATTTTTCTTGGGATGACCGCGGCTTCAATTCTGACCATTATTTTAGGTATTTTATTATTAAAAAAGAACTTCAACTCTCCTGATGAGGCTTGTCCTCTGAATTCCCACTATATGAACATGCTTTCTTTCATTGGTCCTCTCATTTTTATGCGCGTAGGTCTTACCCTTTTGAATAATGTGGATATAATTTTAGTCAAACGATTTTTTTCAGGGGAGCAGGCGGGGGTTTATGCCGGTTTAGTGACAGTAGGAAAAATTTTATTGTTTGGAGCCGGATCGGTTGCCACTGTAATGTTTCCCCAGATTTCAGCTGTGGTTGCCGCGGGAACTAATCCAAGGGAAAAATTAAAACCCTTTCTCTTACTTCAGCTATTATTGATTGTTGCAGGGACGGCAGCATTTGCTTTATTTCCAAGACTTATCACGCTCATTTTATTTGGGGAGAAATTTTTACCTGTTGTAGAATATTTACCCATCTTCTCCGTTTTTATGGGTTTTTATGTCCTGATTAATTTTTTCATTTTGTTTTTTATTGCCATAGAGAAGTATCTCGCAACTGTTTTTTTGATTCTTGGTGTTATTTTGCAGGGAGTTTTAATTTGGTTTTATCACGATTCAATTTCTACTGTTGTAAATATTAATGTTGGAGTTACTGGATTCGTTTTGTTTTTACTAATTTTGTATTACAAGCTAGTTCCTTACAGAGCTGCGCCAGAGATTCCAGAGGTTTCAGGTGCAGAATCGGATCAGTTGCCGGAGTTGCCGGATTAATTTTTTGAAAAGAACTTTCTGGTGGCCTGTTTTTTAGTATTGTCCTCAAATTCTCTAATCAAAATTTTTATTATGCTAAAATTTTGGTAAATGTTGGTCTCCATAATAATTCCCACCTATAACCAAGAGAAAACTATTCTTAAGGATATCAAGCGTATATATGAGGTTATGGAGGAAACCCGCTGGGATTTTGAGCTTATTGTTGTAGATGATGGTTCTACCGATGATACTTTTTCAGAGATGAAGAAGTTTCGGAAAAGGAAAGTAAAAAAAGTTGGTTATAAAACCAACAAAGGGAAGGGCCACGCTATACGTTATGGAATGGCACGTGCTGAGGGGGATTACATTGCTTTTATTGATTCGGGAATGGATATTGATCCCAATGGAATTTCAATGATTTTGGAGCATATGGAATGGTACGGTGCCGATATTATCGTGGGAAGCAAGGGTCATCCCGTTTCACAAGTAAAAGGATATTCATTTACTCGAAAATTGTATAGTTTTGGCTACCATTTGCTTGTGTCGATTTTCTTTCGGCTTCCATTGAGAGACACTCAGACTGGTTTAAAGGTTTTTAGGAGGAAGGTATTGGAAGTTGTTCTGCCCAGACTTGTGGTTAAGCAATTTGCTTTTGATATAGAACTTTTAGCGGTGGCAAAGTATTTGGGTTTTGGAAAAATTTATGAAGCGCCTGTTAGTGTGAATTTTGATGAGAGCAAATCTAACTTTAATAGGTTTCTTTTTTTGAGTCCTTATATTAGAAAAATGCTTCAAGACACTCTGGCAGTTTTTTACAGAATGTATATTCTTCGCTACTATCATCCCAGTTCTAAGCAAAAATGGAAGTACGATAAGGAGTTGGATCTGCGGGTGAATACAGGGAAGATGAAATA
>CAZWYL010000003.1:63436-67567 GCA_964638225.1 uncultured Candidatus Saccharibacteria bacterium | reverse complement strand
AAAAACTGCTAAAATAGAAAAATGAATAAAAAAGACAGAAAACCAATTTATTTTATAATCTTATTAGTTGTTTTATTTGCAATAGCATTTGTTTTTACAAGGGGGAGAAGAAAGAATACAGACTATTCAGAAATATCAGGTGATTCTGCCGCCGGCTCGCTAAATAGGAATGGTAATGAAGAGACCCCATCAGCTGAACTAACTCCTGAAGAGGCATTAGAGGCATTAGATCCAACTGTTGAAATTAAGGAGCCCCTTGAAGTTGAAATTATAAGTCCAGAAGAAAAAAGTTTTTTACCAGGCCAAGCAAGATATTATAAGGCAGAAATAACAAACTTTCCTAAAAACGCTTCAGGAAGATGTGAGTGGAAATTCTTTCTAAACGAAAACAACGAAGAAATATTGTATGAAGAAATGGAAACAAACATTGCAAGAGAATCGTGTGGTTTTACTTCTACTTTTATAAAAAATGTAGGAAAATTAAGAGTTGAAGTCACCGTTTTAATAGAGAATCCTACAACTAAAGAAGTGCTTACTCAAAAAACAGCGGGGCGCAGTTACGTTGTGAAGTAACCCCAGTCTGTTTAATTTTCCAACACAATACAATAGATAACAGCATTGTTCTATCTAAATACGGAAAAGTTTTAAGGTAATAGACTTCTTACTGTTTTAAAATTTTCATCTTCAACACTTTCCTTATAGTTCAACTTTGCTATACTTAAAAATATATGACCAATGAAGAACGTAAGTATGCCTATTTTTCAATGGAAGTTGGTTTATCCGCAAAAATCCCCACTTATTCAGGAGGATTAGGTATATTGGCCGGCGATACCCTAAAAGCTGCGGCTGATAATCATCTTCCACTAGTAGGTATAACTTTGTTAACAAATAAGGGTTATTTCTTCCAGAGGATTGAGAATAACAAACAGATCGAAGAGCCCACTTCATGGAGTGTGGATGACTTTTTGAAGGAGATGGATGTTAAAGTAAAAGTTAAAATAAAAGGTCAAAGTGTATCAGTCGGATGTTGGAAGTATGAAGTCGAAGGTTTTCATGGACATAAAGTACCTCTATTCTTTTTACACACAAATTTCAAAGAAAACTCAGATGAGATGGTTGCACTGTCAGATAATCTTTATGGGGATGGTCCGGAATATAGGCTTGGTCAAGAGATAATCCTAGGTATTGGAGGCATTAAAATCCTTGAAAAGCTAGGTTTTACAAATGTCAACAGGTATCACATGAACGAAGGCCACTCAGCTTTCCTCGCCTTAGAACTAAAGAAGAAATATAAAGAACTTGATAAAGTAAGAAATCAGTGCCTTTTCACAACTCATACTCCCGTCCCCGCAGGACACGATAAATTTGATATGGAAACGGTCAAAGAGATTTTAGATGAACCTTATTACCAAATCTTAGAAGAAGATTACAAAATAGAGAAAGAATTAAACATGACCCTTTTAGCCTTAAGTTCAAGCAACTATATTAATGGAGTTGCTCAAAAACATGCCGAAATTTCAAAAACAATGTTTCCAAACTATCCAATACACTCTATAACAAATGGTGTACATGCCAGAACTTGGGTATCTGCCCCATTTGCTGAACTCTACGACAAACACATTCATCATTGGCAGGAAGACCCTTATTCACTGAGATATGTGTCAAGCATTAGCTCAAAAGAACTATGGGAAGCACATTTCGAGGCCAAAAAAAGAATAATTGACTATACAAATGCAAATACTAATGCCGGAATGGATTATGATTTCTTCACATTAGGCTGGGCAAGAAGATTCACCGCATACAAAAGACCGGATTTCCTCTTTGAAAACACGGATAGACTTATAGAAATTGCAAATAAACATGGGCCTATACAGATTATCTTTGGTGGCAAAGCTCATCCGAAAGATTCAGGGGGTAAAGAGCTTGTTTCAAAAATATTGAAAATGGGACATGAATTGGAAGAAAACATAAAGTTGGCCTATCTAACGAATTACGATATGTATTTAGGTAAATTAATAACCTCCGGAGTGGATACTTGGCTTAATACTCCGAAGCCTCCCCACGAAGCCTCAGGAACTAGTGGAATGAAATGTGCACTAAATGGAGTACCTCATTTAAGTGTGAGAGACGGTTGGTGGATTGAAGGCTGCATAGAAGGCGAGACCGGATGGTCTTTCCCTACACCGGAAGATTTATATGATGTTTTAGATAAGAAAGTGCTTCCCTTGTTTTATAAAAACCCAGAGGGTTGGAAAAACTTAATGAGAAAAACCATTATGCTTAACGGATCTTTCTTTAATGCAAGCAGAATGATTAATGAGTACGTAAAAAGAGCTTACAATAATGGATACTAGTTGCGGTTTAATCCTCTAGCATTAGTACAAAAAGATAGTCTGATAGTCTGTTAAAATAAGTTAAAATAACCTTTTCCTCTTTATTCCCTTTATGTGAAAAGTAATTTACTAAAACTCTTTCAACTTCTCGTGCTTTAACTCGAGCTAAATTAATTTGTGTAGACAAATCCGCTAAATTCGGGCCAACAAAACCTTCCAAAGATTGAATTTTGTTCTCATTTGCGTCCATATATCTTTCCATTTCGTGGATTCTAGAGTTTAGATCCTCCAATAAAGATGTTATGTCTGCGCCAGCAATACGGGAGTTAACCATCACGATATCCTTTATTACAGCCTTTATTACTGAATTTCCCTCAGGAACATAAAGCAAACATTTATACAAGAAAGCCTGCAGCTCATCCAGCTTTCCTAAAACAGTAAATTCTAAACTATCTTTAGATTTCTTCTCACCCGCTATCAAAGAAGAATAACCTGAATCCCCGTTGCCTGTATAAAGTGCCATATTAACTCCTTAAAAAAATTAACAAATACTATATCCGCAGGTGTAGCATTTAGTACAACCTTCCTCTTTAATAAAAGTTGTATTCCCGCACTCGGGGCACACATCCGCGTAAGAAAAAACCGAGACTTCATTATTTCCTTCTTCTACTATATTGGTTCCATTTGCACGAACCCTAATATCAAGATCTTCCGAGAGGACTTTAGCAACCGCATCCGGAATAGAACTTACCTTGTTTTTACCAAACCCCACCGAAGTGGCTCCGCCGATTCCAATCAGTTGAACCACTATTTCTTTTACGGTTTCCTTAGGAGCCCTTGAAGAACGTAACCACCCGGAAATAAGCCTTCCCAAAGCTTCTGAAAGAGCTGCTACATCACTTCCGGCTTTTCCAACGTTAACAAATACCTCAAAGGGATTGTTATCTTCATTTCTGTTAATGACAATGTAGGCATTTCCCTGAGGAGTTTTCATTTTATACGTGTTACCTTCTAATCTATGCCCTCTCTCTGAAATAACTGGCTGTGGTGCATCTTCTCCCTTCTTTCTATCTGAAGTCTCTTTAGTTTCGAGAACTTCTTCCGCCCGCTGTCCGGCAACATACACTGTTAAACCCTTTAAACCTAATTCCCAGCCTTGCATGTAAACAGAAGCTACATCCTTCGGTTTTGCTGTAGCGGGAAGATTGCACGTTTTAGATATGGAATTGTCTATAAAGCGCTGCAATGCCGCCTGAGTCAAGATGTGTTCTTCAGGAGTTATATCTGAAGAAACAACGAAAGTATCTCTAATTTCTTTAGGTAAAAGATCTACTTTCTGACAGGAACCTGTAGCAGCCACTTTTTCAATCACTTCTTCTTTTTCCTCTTCCGATAGATCTGATTCGTCCAAGGCTTTTTGAAACAAGGGACTTACATAATTTAAAGTCAACTTTTCATCATCACCTGCGGCTTGATAAACATTCCTTTTATAAGCCAATGCAAAAACAGGCTCACAACCATACCCTTCAACGCCGGCAACCGTTGACCTAGTTCCTGTTGGAGCAATTGTCATTTGGGCTGCATTGCGAATTCCATGTTCTTTTATTCCTTCAATAATCAAATCCCAATCCAATTCAGGGCGGTTGAAATCATGCTTGTATTCTTTAAGAGGAGTTGGGGGCTCCCATGAGATGTCCTCAGGATCGTAAATACTTCCCTCTATTGAAGGAAAAGCTTCTCGCTCTTTAGCTAGATAAATAGAAGTTTTCATAGAATGGAAACGAATAAATTCTGTTAT
>CAZWYL010000003.1:46386-63336 GCA_964638225.1 uncultured Candidatus Saccharibacteria bacterium | reverse complement strand
TCATCTATAAATAAAATTCCCGGCTCTCCATTTTTATAAGCATGTTCAACTATCATCTCAAAGATTTCTCTGGCTTTTGGAGATTCTGCAACTTCACCATCATGCGGATTAATTAGATCGTACGTCTTGTCTTCCTTAACGGCCTGCATAAATCCATCTGTTACCGCTACGGAAATATTAAAATTTGCAATTTCGCCTTCTGAAGATTTACATTTAATAAAATCTCGAATATCTGGATGGTCTACTCTCAAAACACCCATATTAGCGCCTCTTCTCACTCCTCCTTGAGCGACTTCGCCAAAAGCATTATCATAAACTCGCATAAAACCAATAGGACCAGTAGCAACTCCATTACTGCTGGATACCCTGCTTCCTGAAGGTCTTAATCTGGAGAAAGAGAAACCATTGCCGCCCCCAGACTGTTGTATTAAAGCAGCTTTTCTAAGTATGGAAAAAATTCCATCCTCCTTTTTTCCTAAATCATCCTCTACAGGAAGTACAAAGCAAGCAGCTAACTGCCCAAGAGGAGTTCCAGCACCTGTAAATGTAGGAGAATTTGGGAAGAAATCCTTCTTTGAGAGCATGTTAAAGAATTCATTAGTAGATTTTTTGATACTTGTATATTCGGAATCGGGTGCTGCAACTACGGAAGCAATTCTTTCAAACATTTCTTTGGGGGTTTCAACAACTTTTCCATCCGAATTTTTTAGTAAATAACGCCTCTCTAGAATCTTTATAGAATTATCGGTAAAGTCTATATCCTTATTTTTACGGGGGGTAGAACCAGTATATAAATTAAAATTTTCTAGCAAACTCATTATCTAATAATGAATTGTAAATTAGCACCCTTGCACTGCCGTTTAAGAATGCCAGCTCACAATCCAATCTCCATGTTAATTTTGTAATCTTGCTTAATGATTCTAAGCAAATTTTCTAATAGCTTCAAGAGGTCAAAACTGCATTTTTAGACATTTAAAATTCTACCTAAAGTTCAAAGAGTAAAACATGTTAAAACCTATTGAGATGTATGGATCCAAACCGATTGAACCAAACCAAGCATAGCCATGTTAGTTATAAGAGAGGATCCACCGTAAGTCATCAAAGGTAAAGGAATTCCAGTTACCGGCATGATTCCTAGATTCATTCCAACATTAATAAAAAACTGAAAAAATAAAGTGATAAAAACACCTACACACAAAGCCACTCCCAGAGTATTTTCAGATTTCCTGCTGACGAAAAGTATAGAACCTAAAAGGATCGTAAAAAATAAGAGCAAGACGGACAATCCTAGAAATCCCCACTCCTCGGAAAAAGAAGCGAATATAAAGTCGGTCCAATAAGCGGGCAAAAATTCTAAATGAGATTGGCTTCCCTGACCAAAACCCTTCCCGAAAATTCCACCGGATCCTGCCGCAATAAGAGATTGCACAACATTATATCCGGAACCTAAATTATCCAACTGAGGATTTAAAAAAACTAAAATCCGCTCCCTCTGATAATCCTTTAGAAAACTCCAAATTGGCGATGACAAAATACCAATCAAAGATAAACCAGCTAAAAACCAAATCTTACTCAAACCCATGTAGAAAAGAACTCCAAAAAAAGTTGCGAAGAGTATTAGAGACGTGCCTAAATCAGGCTGAATCACTACAGCCACAAAGAAAGCTATAAAAGGAACTAGCAGCTGAAACAAGCCTTTTATGTTATGGAGTCTAGAAGGCTTTTGAGATATTAAGGCCCCTAACATTAAAATTAAAGTGAACTTTGCAAATTCAGATGGTTGAATGGAAAATCCAAAAAGCGTAAGCCATCTAGTGGAACCAAAGGCAGTTCTACCTAAAACAAATACCAATACCAATAAAAATAAGTTTAAAAAATAGAATTGCTTCCAAAAAGAGGCTAGAACAGAATAATCAAGCAAAGAAATTAATAAATAAATCAAAAACCCAAACAGAAAATATAAAAATTGACTTTGTGCATTGGAAGGATTTACTGAATATAAAGTAATGAAGCCCAACAAAAAAATTAAGAAGGGAAAAAGGACAAGAATCGGGTTAAATTTCTTCCACACCATAGGCAGCTCCTAACTTTATTTCAACAGCTGCAACATCTTTACTTATTTCGTCGTTATATCTATCCAGAAGTTTAGCGTGTAGTTCTGTATCGGGAATTGTAGCTGTTATCTTTTGACTTAGGCCCAGACCGGCTTTTTTACGCTCTTTTTGTAAGTTTCTAATCACATTTCTTTTCTCACCTTCAATTTCGAGTTCCTCGGTGATTTCTGTATTCAATGCTACCAGCTCATCTTCACCCACAATGTAGTTCGCAGATAATGAATTGTCTACTTCCTGACGAATAATCTCCTTAATATTAAGTTCTTTTTTAACAACCTCAGGATAGTTAACTGATTTTTTAGTCACGAAGTCACTTAGAGGCTGTCTTAACCCAATACCTTCTTTATCCCTAACAGCTAAAACTTTGGACACCACTTCTCTATCTGATTCCATTTTAATCAGCACATCCTTGTTTTTCTCAAAAAAAGTATTGTCAAATTCCGGAAACATGCAAAGGTGTATAGAAATTGGATCCTTGGGATCTTTCAAAACCTGATAAATTGACTCTGTCATGAAAGGAATTGTTGGTGCTGCTATTTTTGCAAACTGTAAAAGAACCTCATAAAGAGTTGAGAGTGCTTCATTATCACCATTAGAAATTCTATTCCGCGAACGACGTATATACCACCTGGAAAGATCAGAAACAAAGTCTTCCAGAGCCTGCACTGCAGGGGGGACAATATATTTTTCTATATTTTGCGAAACAGTTTTCTTGGTATCTTCTAAACGGGTCTTTATCCATATGTCCATTATGTGGCTGGAGTCTTCTTCTTTTTGTGAAAGTTCCCATTCAAATTTATTTGCATACATAACAAAATATCGGAGACTATTCCACAGAAGGTTTAATACATTTTTTTGTTTAACCTTAATTTCACTTTCTTCAAAACCTGCATTTCCACCCACCATCAATGGAGAATTCATTAACCATAAACGGAAAGCATCTCCACCCAAAGTTTTAAGCAGTTTTTTTGGATCCGTGTAATTACCGTAGGTTTTACTCATTTTTCTTCCGTCACTGCCAGCCATTACTCCATTGCAGATGGCGTTTTTAAACGCATGACTATCAAATATAGCGGTGGACAAGCGGTGCATGACATTAAACCAAGCTCTTACCTGGGCAACGTACTCCACGACATAATCAGCCGGAAAGTTCTGCTCAAATTTTTCTTTGTTCTCGAAAGGATAATGAAATTGAGCATAAGGCATAGAACCAGCTTCAAACCAGCTATCTAAAACTTCAGGAATTCTCTTGTAAACTTTTCCGTCTTTTTCAATTGTAATTTCATCTATATAAGGGCGATGTAAATTTTTAACCTTTTGACCGGACAGATCTTCAAGTTCTTCGATTGAACCAACAATAATTCTTTCTCCTCCTTCTGATTCCCAAACCGGCATGGGTGTAGCCCAGAAACGATTTCTGGATATGCACCAGTCCGGGGCTGTTTCTATAATGTGTTTAAACCGACCTTCTTTTATATCGGATGGAACCCAGTTTATATTTTTGGCATTTTCCAGCATATCCTCTTTAATTTCCTGAATATCCATAAACCATGAGGACTGAGCTCTGTGAATTAATACGGTGTCACATCGGTCGTGGTAAGGTACTCGGTGAGTTAATGTTTTGTCACTAAATAAAAGGTCTCTATGTTTTAAATCTTTTCGGATTAATTTATTTGCCTTTTTATAAAAATCACCTTCAAATGGATTTTCTCCTGCGTCGCCTGGTTTAAAATGACCTTCAGAATTAAGAGTTAACATTAAAGTGAGATCGTAATGTCTTCCCATCTCTGTATCAACATCTCCAAATCCTGGGGCTGAGTGTACTACACCTGTACCCTCTTCCATATTTACCATTTCTTCGTAAGAATAAACTTTGAAATCTTTTTCGTTAGAGCCATAAAAATCGTACGGAGGTTGGTAAGAGAGACCGATAAGCTCTATCCCCAAAAACTCATCCCTTACCTTGTAGTCTCTATCTTCAAAAACAGTCTCTACAAGTGGAGACGCAGTTACATAATCATCGCTGGCATATTCAACTAAGGAATACATTTGTCCGGGATCTACTACTAGAGCTCTGTTGGAGGGGATTGTCCAGGGGGTTGTAGTCCAAGCTAGCATATTTACACCTTCAAATCTTCCGGCATCTTTTATCTTAAATTTCACTATAACTGCAGGATCTTCTACTTCTTTATAAGAATTATCCATTGCTATTTCAAAGTCTGAAACAGGTGTTCCACAAACAGTGCAATACAAGGAAGTCCTAATGCCTTTGTAGATCAAACCTTTTTCATAAAGCTGTTTAAAGGCCCAAAAAACGGATTCCATGTAAGTTTGGTCGGTGGTTCGGTATGCGTTTTCTAGATCAGCCCATCTACCTATCCGATCGATATACCAATCCCATTCGGAGGAAATTTCAGATGTATAGTCGTAACAGGCTTCTGTAAATTCTTCTAAACCATAATTTTCTATATCCCTGCGATGTTTTATATCTAATCTATCCTGAACTTTATTTTCCACCGTTAAACCATGTGCATCCCAACCCCAAACTCGCTCAACTCTTTTTCCTTTCATTGTCCAATAACGTGGAATTAAATCTTTAGCAACAGAGCCAAGTAGATGGCCGGGATGTGGTAAACCGGAAATAAAAGGAGGTCCGTCATAAAATATGTAGGAATTGTCTTTTGGACGCTCTTCAACAGACTTTTCAAATATTTTATTTTCATTCCAAAATTCTAAGACTTCTTTTTCCAATTCCGGGATTTTTTTGTTTTCAGGTAATGTAAACTTAGCAGACATATATGTTGGATATATTAACAAACTTTATAGGTATAATAAAATAAAGATGTGTTTTGTTGAGAAAAAGAAAAGTAGAGATCTGTTTCCCTTGCCCTGTAGATGAGAATAAAAACCACCAAAAGGGCAACTAAAATTAAGACTCCAAGCCAAAACAGGTAGATTTTACTTTCCCTATGTTGTCTTTTGGATGAAAACATAAGGATATTGTATAATATCTCAGTTACTTTTGGTAACGGTGTTTACTTGATTTGCTTGGGGGTGTAGCTCAGTGGTAGAGCAACTGGCTTTTAACCAGTGTGTCGTGGGTTCGATTCCCTCCACCCTCACCATAAAAAAGCAGTTCACCTCAGGTGGAGTGCTTTTTTATTATGAAAGTGGAAAATCGAACCTTGGTTCGATCCTACAATACACTAGCTATTCTGAACGAAGTGAAGAAGAGCTTAGTGGTTTTGGATGCAGTGCGAACAAAGTGAGCAACTGCCTCCACCCTCACCAACCTTTAGTCTTATTTACCACCCCTATCTTAATCTCTTTACTTTGTTTTCTTCATAAAGCTCATAAGGATTAATTATTTCTAAAACTCGCAATAAAACTGGATACACTACCCGTCCAACTTAACTCAACTCAGGTAAAGATGGAGAATTATCTCTTGGGCTGTCAATTAAAGACTCAACTTCCTTGAACTTTTCGACCACAATCTCTCTGCTTATTCCCTCCAAATTTAACCTAACCAAAGGTTGAGTGTTAGATCTTCTCAAATTAGAACGCCAATCCTTAAAACCTACGGAAAGACCATCAATATGGCTAATTTCTGCGCCTAAGTCCTTATAATAATGTTCAATCTCCCTAAAAATCCTATCCGGATCACTCACCTGATAATTAACCTCACCTGAATTAGGATACTTCTCAAAAAGCTCATCAACAGCTTCCGTTAACTCAAAACCTTCAAAATACATCTGCAGCACCAAAGCAATAGTTACCATTCCACTGTCACAATTATAAAATTTTTTATAATAAAAATGAGAACTGGCCTCTGCCCCGAATAAAGCTTTCTTCTCAGCCATCTTCTCCTTAAAATACGAATGGCCTGCCACAGCTTTAAAAGTCTGCGCGCCCAATTTCTCAGCCTCTTTTTCAAAAGGCCAGGTAATTCTGGGGTCATGTATTATCTTTTTATTTTCGCTGTTTTTCAACAAATATCTTGCCAACAAAACACCCAAATAAACTCCATTGGGCTTTCTGCCCTTTTTATCAATAAAAAATACTCGGTCGGCATCCCCATCTATGGCAATTCCAAAATCCGCCTTCTCCTCCAAAACACGTTTTCTAAGCTCCCTCACATTCTCTTCTTTCATTGGATCGGGAATATGATTAGGGAAAAGGCCATTGGGAACAAAATACATTCGCGTAACACTTAAATCCAAGTCTCCAAAAACATAATCAAAAATTTTACCTCCCATGCCATTTCCTGCATCGACCACAATTTTTAAATCACGTGCTTCATCTGAATTCAAAAAAGACAGCACCTTCTTTTTAAAATCGGGATACACATAATAATCAGAAAGATCGCCGGGACTATCCGAAACCTTCTCATAAGCGCTGCTCTTGATAATTTCCTTAAGATCCCAAAGACCGGAGGCTTTGCCAATAGGCTTACTATTTCGAGCTACCAACTTACACCCATTCCAACCGATCGGATTATGTGAAGCAGTTATAACTAAACCCCCATCATAGAGTGCCGAATACTCCCCAACAGTAAAATAAAGCATCTCTGTTCCTATCTCATCGATATCGGTAACATTACACCCCGACTCAATTAGCCCTCTGGTGAGACTTTGCTTGAAATTAAAACTCTCAGGACGCATGTCATTTCCCACAACAACCGAAGTGGGCTTAAATTTTGTTGCATAAGCTTTTCCAAGCAAGTAGAAAAATTCCTTATCTAATTCCTCGGGACATTTACCTCGAATATCATAAGCTCTAAAAACATTATCTAAATTATCCATTTTCATAGGAATAATCTGATTGTAGCACAAGAATTAGGAATGGAGGAACTCGTAAAAAGTTAAAGTAAAACTTATACCGATTTATTCTGAACGTCGTTTTATTCTGGTAGCAGCTCTTCCGGTTTTATCTCTCAAGTAATAAAGCTTGGCTCTTCTCACCTTACCGGATTTCACTACTTCCAATTTAGAAATATTTGGAGAATGTACTGGGAAAATTCTTTCCACAGGCACCGAATGGGCTCCGATCCTTCTCACAGTAAAAGTCCTGGAAATATCCGAACCCTTAATAGAAATCACTATACCTTCATAAGGCTGGATTCTAGTTTTCTCCCCTTCTCTGATCTTATAATGAACACGAACAGTGTCTCCTACGTGAAAGGTTTCCATATGATCTAATTTTGATGCATCAAATTTCATTGCCATAACGCCTTAGAAGATTATCAGAATTTTGAAAAAATTTCAATTTTTCCGATTCTCTGTCCTTTCTCCTTAGACTTTTACTCGGGATTTAACCTTAATAACCAAACCCTCTTTATCCGCGGTAACAGTAACACTACCCCCATCCTTTAACTCGCCGGATATAATTTTTCCGGATAAAACGTTCTCCAATTCCTTCTGTATAAGCCTTCTTAATGGGCGTGCGCCATATTCCTCGCTAGTACCTTCCTTTACCAGATAATCTATTGCTGCTTCATCTAAGGACATCTCGATATTATGCTCATCTAGAAGCTCTTGAGTGTTTTCAAGCAATTTATAAGAAATTTTCTTAATATCATGCTCATCCAAAGTAGTGAAAATTACCGTTTCATCTATTCTGTTTAAGAATTCCGGCTTAAAAGTATCTTTCAGTATTTTCTCCACCCGAGCCTTATAATCATGCATATTTTTACTTTTATCTGTACCCTTTTGATCAAAACCTATAATAGATCGCTTTAAAACCTCTGAACCAGCATTTGAAGTCATAATCAATATAGTATTTTTAAAATCTACAGTTCTGCCTTTACTATCTGTCAATCTACCGTCTTCCATTATTTGAAGCAGTGCATTAAACACATCAGGATGAGCCTTTTCAACCTCGTCTAGTAAAATTATAGAGAAAGGTTTCCTGCGTACAATTTCTGTTAAGTTCCCACCTTGATCATAGCCCACATATCCTGGAGGCGCTCCCAGCATCTTGCTTACTGAATGTCTCTCCATATATTCACTCATATCCAAACGAACCATCATATCCTCATCTCCATATAGAACCTCAGCCAACGCTTTACACAACTCAGTTTTTCCTACACCAGTTGGCCCCAAAAACAAAAACGCTCCAATAGGCCTGTTAGGGTCTTTTAATCCAGCACGCGCTCTGCGAATAGCCTCAGAAATTACACCAACCGCCTCATCTTGATTAACCAATCGCTCATGAATCAAATTCTCCAGATTCATAAGTTTCTCCTTCTCTTCTATGCTCAGGCGCTCTAAAGGAATACCGGTACTCCTAGAGACTATTTTCATAATATCTTCTTCGGTAACATTTGGAATTTCTTCTAACTTGGTCTTAGTCCATATCTCAACCAGCTCGTCTTTAACTTTAGACAGCTCCTCTTCCTCAGCCTCTAATTCGGTCCTTTTATCATCCGAAAGATCTTCATCCCGTAAAGCTCTTTTAATGTTTGTTAAACTCTCATTTACCTGTTTTAAATTATCCGGCTCTTTAACCTGGGATAGACGAACTAAGGCACCCGCTTCATCCATAAGATCAATAGCCTTGTCTGGCAAAAATCGATCACTAATGTAGCGGTCTGACATTCTGGAGGCTGTCTCAAGAGCATTGTCGGTTATTTTAACTTTATGATGTTCTTCGTAACGCTCTCTTAATCCTCTTAAAATTTGAGTGGTGTCGTCAATTGTTGGCTCCTCCACCATAATAGGCTGAAATCTTCGCTCGAGAGCTGCATCTTTTTCTATATACTTTCTGTATTCATCAATAGTTGTAGCCCCCACCATCTGAAGTTCACCTCTTGCTAATGCAGGCTTTAAGATATTTGCAGCATCCATGGAGCCGTCGGCAGATGAACCCGTACCAACTACTGTATGCAACTCATCAACAAAAAGAATTATTTGACCTTGAGCTTTTATTATCTCGTCGATAACGTCTTTTAATCTTTTTTCAAACATACCTCGATGGGTCGTTCCCGCTACTATTGAAGCTAAATCCAAAGCAAAAACTCTTTTGCCTCTTAAGGGTTCCGGAACTTTACCACCCACAATCATCTGAGCTAGCCCTTCAGCTATTGCGGTTTTCCCTACTCCAGGATCACCTATTAATACAGGATTATTTTTTGTTCTGCGGGATAGTACGTGAATTACCCTTTCAATCTCCTGTCTGCGTCCAATAACCGGATCCAACTTATCTTCCTTGGCCATTTCGGTTAAATCCTGGCCAAACTTGTCTAATATAGAAGTGGAAGTGGTTTCTTTTTGAAGTTTCTTGAAGCAAACCTCGCATAAAGCCATGTAAACCGGTTTACCATTGACTATTTTTGTTGTTGAAATAACTGCGGGTCTTTGACCGCATTTCTGACAAACTACCATGAGTAAATTTTATCATCTTTTAGCAGTTAAGCAAGTTGTGTGATAATCCCCAAGTAACAGAGCCTTTAAATAAAGAGGAAAGTAAAATCTAGAAATTGTGGGAAAACAAAAGTCGACATAACAGAAACAGGTCAAATTAAAATTCAGGAGTATTGTGCTTATTTTTTGACCGATAACCTAGTTAAAGGCCTCTAAAATCGCGAGCATGCTGCCAACAATGGAACCAACTATTGCCTCTATTATCTCTCCAATTAACATAATCCTATAATAGCAAGGGTAAATTTTAAATACAGCTATTTGTTAGTGTTCCCAAAGGTCACCAATAAAGGGTTCGGAGGCAATAGGAACCTTTTTTATAAAAAGCTCAGCGGCTCTAACCATTTCTTGAGATTGAATTTTTGCCCACTCCTCGGCCTGATCCTCTCGTACTTCACAAACAATCTCGTCATGTACTGTATGCGTTATCCCTCCATCAAATTCTCCTTTATCAAAATGCTTTTGAATAAAAACAAAAGCAAATTTTATTGCATCTGCATTTGTTCCCTGAATGGGGTGATTCTTGGCTTGTCTTCTAATACTACCTATCTTTCGACGATAATCTGGATCCGAGGGTGAAAGCTTTTTATACCAGCGTTTTCTTCCCATCGGGGTCTGACTCCATCCATTCTTAACAGCATTGTCAGAAAGTCCATCTAGAAACTCACGTACGCTCGGATAACTCTTGAAATATAACTCCATATACTCCTCACCCTTTTCGGGAGATACTCCTAATTGTCCTGCAAGTCCTCGCGAACTCATCCCATACATCAAGCCGAAACCAATAGGCTTGGCAATTTGCCTTAAACCTGGATTCTTTTTCTTAAATTCTTCCTTGGGATAGTAGTCAACATCAAACATTAGAGAAGCTGTATAAGAATGAATGTCTAGACCTTCTTTTAAGGCCTTTATCATTTTCTCATCTCCTGAAAGATCAGCCAAAATGCGCATCTCGAAAGAGGAATAATCTGCCGTGATTAATTTATATCCAGGAGCTGGATTAAACAATTCTCTGAAAGGAGCCTCTTTTGAATTACGAGGTATTTGTTGTAGATTTGGATTTCTACAAGAAAATCTTCCCGTAGCTGTCCCCATCTGGTCAAAATCGGGATGTAATCTGCCGGTAACTGGATTGACTTGCTCTAAGAGCGATTCTCCAAAAGCAGAAATTAACTTCTCGTATTTTCTGTAGTCACGTAAAATTTCCACTACCGGATGGTCTACAGTTCTTAATATTCCTTCACCAGTCGAAGGTAAATCAAGTTTAAGACGGTTGTTAAACAAATCCATAAGCTGAACCTGTGAATTCATATTCATCATATCTACAGAGTTACCGAATAAATCCTGAGATCTTCTATTGTAATAGGGCTTAATTGCTTCTTGAAATTTTTTGGCGTAAGCGTCGCGTTTTTCCTCTAAATTTCTTATAACCTCTTTCCACCTTTCAACATCTATAAAAATCCCCCTTAGCTCCATTTCTCCCACCACTACTGTGGCTGCAAACTCCAATTTAGCAACTTTGACAAGATTTTCTTGTTTCAATCTCTTCAACTGTTCTTTAAAAATGGGAAACAAGGCTAAGGTGTCAAGCGCGGAGTATTTTAACTGAGCTTCTGTAATCCTTCCAACATGATTTTGAAAACTCTTTCGTACACCCTTATCCATATCAAAGCCACAGTATTTTAAAGTAAGCTCCTTAAGCGATGGATTTTTGCCGGTCAAACCTGCGGTTAAGACCGCGCCTGCCAACATGGAATCATAGACATTGTTGAGTTTCGCCCCGGCCTGAAGCTTTATAAACTTGTAGTCAAATTTTGCATTATGGAGAAGTTTAATTTTTTTGGGGTTTTCTAGAAGTGCTTTTAATCTTGGAATTGCTTTCAAATCCAGCTCGCGGGCATCAAAAATATAGCTTACCTCCTCTGTTCCTATCTGCAGTAAAAGCATCTCAGTTGTATAAGGATCCAATCCGGTACCTTCAATATCTATGCCAATAACGGGAGACTTTTCCAACTCCGTTAACGCTTCCTCTACCTGTTTTGAAGTTTTGACATGTACATATTCAGGGTTGTTTGGATCAAATTTTAAATCCACAGTCTTATCTTATTGGGTTTAGTGTAGTTTCTCAAGCTGAAGTGTAACCCCTAGATTAACTTGTCTATCATTCCTCTAGCTATAGTAGGTTCTGCTTTCCCTTTAGTTTTTCTCATTACCTGTCCCAATAAATATTCCCTTGCGGAGTCTTTTCCTTCACGAATTTGCTCAACTACTTTTGGATTTTCTTCTATTACAGATGAAACGACTTGCTTGATTTCTGAAGTATCTTCAATTTTATCTTCTTCTTTCTCCCAAAGCTTTATAAATTCATCTGCAGATAAGTCTCTATATTCCGGTCTATTCACTAAAAGATTGACTGCTTTTTCTTTAGGTACGTCCTTCTCTACCACTTCTTTTAGTAAATCTGCTAAATTTTCACTTAAAATTACTTCCACCTCCTGACGTGACAGTTCATATTCTTCTATAAGTTCTTGCTTAACTTTTTCCGGGAGATTGGGGAGATCTTTTCTCAATTCTGAAACGTAAGAATTACTAAATTCCATGGGAGGTATGTCCGGTTCCGGGAAATAACGGTAGTCTTTTGCCTCTTCCTTACTTCTCTGGGAAACTGTTTTCCCTGAGGATTCATCAAACCCACGGTTTTCTTGAATTGGTTTTTTCCCCGCATCAAGAATAGCTTTTTGTCTAAGAATTTCTGCTTTAATAGCTTTTTCTAAAAATTTAAAGGAATTAATATTTTTGATCTCAACTTTATAATCAGCAAGCCTCCCTTCTTTATGGTCTGCCCAGGAGCGCAAGGAAATGTTAGGCTCAATACGGAGCTGGCCCATTTCCATATTTGCATCACTAATATCAAGGTACCTTACAATTTCTTGAACCTCTCTGGCATATCCAACAGCATCAGCAACATTATAGATAGTGGGCTTTGTAACCATCTCAATTAGAGGTATACCTGATTTATTAAAATCTATTAAAGTCTCTGAACCGTGATGAAAAGATTTAGCAGTGTCTTCTTCCAAATGAATTCTTTCAATATCTATTTTTACTCCGCTAGGAAGTTCTAAAAAACCATTACCGCAAAGAGGCTGCTTATATTGGCTGATCTGATAACCTTTTGGCAAATCCGGATAAAAGTAATGTTTACGGTCGAAACGAGAGTCTTTATTGATTTTGCAGTTTAAAGCCAGTCCTAACATATGAGTTTTTTCTATAGCCTCTTTGTTAGGAACCGGCAGGGCTCCGGGGAGTCCTAAACAAACCGGACAGGTTCTGGTGTTTGGCTCCGCGTCGTAAATATCTTCCATGGAACAAGTGCAAAACATTTTTCTGCCTGTTTTGACATGCATATGAATCTCTAGGCCTAAAACCAATCGATAATCCCCCAGTAATTTCTTTTCCTCAGCTAATTTCTCTTCATATCTATTTTTTAGATAAGTCATATATATACTCCTAGTTCTGTAAGACCTGTCTTGAGATCGTCTATAGCCTCTTCAAGAACAAAATAAGTGGGCTCATAATCCAAATCATGCACCAATGAGTTTCTTACTTTGTGCGCCTTCCATAGCTTATCGTAGACTTCCCACTCAAATAAATCTCTTGAATTTTTTAAGCGCTCGCCCATTTTTTCTCCCTCTGAAACTTCCTTTAATGCGGCGTCCAAGAGCTTATCTGCCATTATGAGAGATTGTCTCAATTGGCTTGGTTTTCTGCTTTCCAGTCCCACTTTCACATTATTTTCCCATCTTTCTTTGATTTTACGAGAAACTTGCGGAGAGACATGCTTGCGACTCAATAATGCACTTCCAAATAAAAATCTAAATAGATCCCCGATTAAACTCATTGATCTTTCTTGCCTTTCTCTTTTGAAAATTTTCTTAATTTTTGAAAACCGTGCTTTAGAGTTAATTTACCTGTTTCTTTTTGATATTCACTTGCCACACTTAAAATTTTGTCTTCTTCAAAGCGATCCCCAATAATTTGGACTCCAACTGGAAGAGGATCTGGTTTTCCTGCAGGAAATGTTATCCCACAAAGGCCTGCAATAGTACTTGGTTCTGTGAGTACATCCATTAACTCACCAAACATGGGACTTTTGCTGCTTTCACCTAATTTAGGAGCCGCTCCCGGCATTGTTGGGCCTACCAACACATCAATTTTTTCAAAAGCTTTATTAAAATCATCCACAATTAGGGTTCGCACTTTCTGTGCTTTGGCATAATACTCATCGTAATAGCCTGCACTTAGAGCGTAGGCTCCCAACATCATTCGTTTCTTTGCCTCGAAACCAAATGCGTATCTGTTGTTTCCATACCTAATTCCATCAAATCTGGCTAAGTTAGAGGAAACTTCAGATCTTTGTAGAATAGTATAAACAGCTATAGAATATTTTGGATCTAGAAGGTCAACGTCTATAATTTCAGCTCCTTTGTTTTCTAAAAATTCTAGGAAATCTTCAGCGGCATTTATTACGGCGGGTTCTAGATCTATTTCAAAGTACGAACGAGGTTTCCCTACTTTTAGACCTCTGAAGATATTGGGATCTCTCTTTATCCCCTTGGGATAATTAGGCACTGGATTTGATGAAGTAGTTGCATCTAAAGAATCCTTACCCGCTAGTAGCTGTAGAACATATGCGGAGTCAGCTGCGGTTTTGGTTAATGGTCCCGGAGAATCTGTAGAAGAAGCCATAGCAATTACACCGTATCGGCTGACTCTTCCATAAGTTGGTTTTAAACCTGTTACCCCACACCAAGAAGCCGGACCTCTAATGCTTCCTCCAGTTTCACTTCCAATCGCAAAAATGCACATATCGGAAATTACAGCTGCAGCAGAACCCCCTGAAGAACCGCCGGGAACTCTATTAATATCCCAGGGATTTCTAGTGGTAAAAAAATCTGATTCTTCTGTGGAAGCCCCATGAGCAAAAGCATCCATGTTTGTCTTACCCAATAATACTGCTCCGGATTCTTTCAACCTTTTAGTAACAGTGGATTCATAAGGAGGAACAAAATCTTCTAAAACTTTTGAACCCGCAGTAGTTTTAATTCCTTCAGTGCAAAAATTATCTTTTGACGCATAAGGAATACCCAGTAGAGGTTTTTCCCGAAAAGCTTCTATACCTTTGGAATCAATTAATTTATCCGCTTCTTTAGCAGATTTTAGAGCTTCTTCTTTTGTAACGGAAATGAAGGCTTGAATATTAGGATCTTTTTTTTCAATTTCATCCAGGCAGGATGTCGTTATTTCTAGACTCGTGAACTCCCGGGATTTCATACCTTCTAATGCCTGTTTAATTGTTAATTTATTTAATTCACTCATAAAAAATTAGCGATCAAAAACTGCGTCCGTGCTGAATTTTCCCTCTTTAACTTTAGGGGCATTTTCCAAGGCCTCGCTTTGGCTTAGTAATTCTCTATTCAAATCAGCTTCTTGATAAATATTTTTCAATCCCGTTACTTGAAAAGTCGCGGAAACCTCTGAAGTGTCCAATTCCTCTAACACTTTAATATAATCCAAGGTGTCAGAAAACATATCTGTCAACTTCTCTAGTTCATTATCAGATAGATCCAAGTTACTTAATTTGGCTACATGGCTTG
Organism: uncultured Candidatus Saccharibacteria bacterium; assembly: GCA_964638225.1. GTDB lineage: Bacteria > Patescibacteriota > WWE3 > UBA101185 > UBA10185 > WJKK01. Next base: position 48,150 of record CAZWYL010000003.1, on the reverse strand, counting down.
TATCTTTTATTGTTATACGATCCTCCATATACTCTACATATTAACAGAAGAGGACATTGGGTAAAAGCCGGATACCAAAATTACATTGCCTCAAGACGTGCAATTCTCTCCTCAACAGGAGGATGAGTATTGAATAGTTTTGCAAAGCGGCTTCTTGCATGCCTTCTTGATCTTAAAGGACTTGTAATGTAAAGATGGGCTGTCGCTCCATTTGCGGCTTCAAGAATTTCCCTGTCTTGACCTAACTTCCTAAGTGCGTCCGCTAATCCCTTAGGATATCTAGTTATTAAAGCTGCGGTGGAATCAGCTAAAAATTCCCGTCTTCTTCCTAAAGCCAGTTTGATCAACTGCGCTATCAAAGGACTCAGTAAAACCAAAATCAATCCTATTAAAAAGAATACCGGAGGCATTGAAGAGCTTTTACTGCTTCTTCTTGACCCATACAACCGTCCTCGAGTAAAAAAATCTGAAATTAATGTAATAGAACCAACTAAAACGCTAACAATGGACATAAATAAAATGTCTCTGTTGCCTATATGAGCCATCTCGTGAGCAATTACTCCCTCAAGTTCACGTTTCTCCAAAGAATTAACTATTCCTGAAGTGAAACAAACAACAGCATTTTCAGGATTCCTTCCAGTTGCAAAGGCGTTCATGGCTGTATCATCTATCATGTAAATTCTGGGTTTTTGTATGCCGGAGGCAATAGACATATTTTCTACCAAAGAATGGAGATACTGATTATCTTCTTGGGTTACTTTATGAGCCCTGGAAACTGCTAAAACAATCTTATCCGAGTTGTAGTAACTAAAAAAAGCCATAATACCGGAGAATAAGAAAGCTAAACCAGTGAAGAACATTCCACCATCGCCGTAATAAAGATCCATAAAATAACCAATAAAAGAAACTACCACTATAAAACAAGCAATGATCACGTAGCTCTGGCGCTTATTCTTTTCTATATGACTATAAGGCGTAGACATGAAAACTAGAAGCTGACTTCAACACTCTCTCGGTCTTCCTCACTAGCCTCAAAGAACTCGTGCTTAGAATAACCAAGCATATTTCCCACTATATTAGTTGGAAAAACTGCCAGCATAGAGTTAAAATCACGAACTACTGAGTTGTAAAATTGTCTGGAATAGGCAACCTTATCTTCTGTGTCCGAAAGTTCTTTTTGAAGATTGATAAAACCTTCCTGAGCTTTCAATTCTGGATAAGCTTCTGCCACGGCAAAAAGGGATTTCAAGGCCCCTTGAAGTTGTTGGTCTGCAAGACCGGCTTCCTTAGGATTTGAAGCGTTCATTAAAGCTGATCTAGCTTCGGTTACTCTCTGAAATACTTCCTTTTCATGAGAAGCGTATCCTTTAACGGTTTCTACTAGGTTAGGGATCAAATCCGCACGCCTTTTGAGTTGTACATCAATCTGGCTCCATGCCTCCTCTATACGAACTTTTAGCTTTGCGAGCTTGTTATAAATTCCAACAAGAAACATTGCGGAAATAAGCAAAATACCTATTAATATATAAATTCCTATCATTTTTTCCTCCTTTTAAATTTCAAATAAAAAATTACTAAACCCATTATACACTTTGGGGGAACTTTTATCCTACTATTTTTCTAAACTCTTCCTTTGGAAGTGTATTTAGTATGTCTTTAGCCTCACACCAACCTCTACGGGCAACCGAAACACCAAATTCCATATATTCTAAAGCACTTGTTGCATGAGAATCTGTATTTATAATCAATTTTATTCCTTTATTT
>CAZWYL010000003.1:0-46286 GCA_964638225.1 uncultured Candidatus Saccharibacteria bacterium | reverse complement strand
TAAAGCACTTGTTGCATGAGAATCTGTATTTATAATCAATTTTATTCCTTTATTTTTAGCCTCCGTAACTAAGTCGTACGGGAGATCCAACCTGTCAGGAAAGGAGTTAATCTCCAAAATTTTATCTCGCTCCTTTATAGCCTCAAAAAGTTCCATCCAATTTAGATCAACCCCTTCTCTACTATTAATTAGGCGGGCAGTTGGATGAGCAATAATATCTACCAAGGGATTCTCAATTGCCGCCATATAACGCTTCATTATTTTACCTCGCTCTTGATCAAAAGCTGTATGCAAACCCACAATTACAAAGTCAAGTTTTTCCAAAAATTTATCAGGAAGAGAGATTGTTGCATCCGCCAATAAATTTACTTCATAGCCATATAAGACCTCGATATCCGGATATTTCTCGTTAACCTCATCGTATTCCTTACGCTTCTTATTAATTATTTTTTCTACACTGGCATAACCTCTGCTGTCCACACTTGGGGCATGGTCTGCAGTCCCCATATACTCATATCCAAGATCTCTACAAGCTTCTACCATCTGCTCCAAGGTATTAACCCCATCCGATAAATCAGTGTGCATATGCAAATCACCTTTTATATCAGACCGCTTTATTAAATTAGGAAGCTCATTTTTTGAGGCCAATTCAACTTCTTCTTTACCTTGACGAATTTCAGGTGGAATTAATTGCAAATCCAGGAAATCATAAAAATCCGGCTCATTAGAAAACTCATGCAATTTTTTTGTTTTAAGATCCTTAATCCCGTATTCAGATACAGAAAAACCCTCCTCCAGAGAGTAAGTACGCAAAGAAATATTATGATACTTAGATCCAGTAAAATATTGCACCATTGATCCATACTGCTTTGGGGACACTACTCTAAAATCTAGCTGGAAATCGTTTCCAATAACTACACTGGCCTTTTTATCTCCCTCTACTAAAACCTCTACTATCTCGGGAAAATCTAAAATATATTCCATCACTTTCTCTTCTGCTTCTGTCGAAACTGCAAAGTCTACATCACCAACAGTCTCTTTTCTCCGCCTATATGAGCCTAGAGCTTTGATTTCTAAAACTTCATCCATTTTTTGCATATACTTGTATACCCGCTGAACAATTTTATCTGCTTGCACCCATAATAAGCGCGGTTTCTCATTTTTTGTCTTTTTTAATTCCGAGATAGCCTCCAAAATTTGCTGTTCTGTTTTCTCCCCAAAACCCGAGAGGTCGCGGATTTTACCTTCTTCAGCAGCCTCCATTACTTCTTCTAAGGCTGATTCTCTGTCATTCAGATCAAAGGCGGAGGCCAATTTAAATGCTCTTTTAGGACCAATTCCTTGAATGCCTATTAATTCGAACATTCCATTCGGAAGATCTTTTCGTAAGTTTTCAAACTCAGGTACTTTTCCTTTCTCAAATAGATCGTTTATGTGCTGGGATAAGCTTGAACCAACGCCGGGAATTTCATGTACTCTCCCAGACTTCCAAAGATCGTAAACAGAGAAAGTGGAAGTCTCTATTGCTTGTATAGCATTCTGATAGGCTCTAATGCGGAAACGGTTTAATTCTTTAACTTGCATCGCCGCCAATGCTTCTTTTAGAACATCTACAACTTCTTGGTTTGTCATTCTTTTTTTAGGCGTTTTTCCAGACATAGTGTTATATCTATGATAACGTACTTTTATTGTTTTTTAATCCATCGATTAATAATTCAGCGGGTAATAACCGGTTTCACAATTGACTTTCCCCATAAAATCTCATAACATAACACTATCTGGAGCGGGGGGTCGTAGCTCAGTTGGTTAGAGCGCTTCCCTGTCACGGAAGAGGCCGCGGGTTCGAGTCCCGTCGATCCCGCCAAAATTCTAATAATTCTGCCCACAATAAAAATTTAATAATAAAGGGGGTGCACCAATAGATGCCAGAAAACCATACAACAGAAAGTAAAAACGATACGTTAGCATTCATTATAGGCGGGATTTTCATTCTCGGCCTAGTATTTGCTACCTACAACTACTTCAAAACCGAAGGAAATAGAGACTCCGACGGCAATCAAGAAAGCAGATTAAGTCTAGAAAAACTTAAGGAAACCTTATCAGCAAGTACAACTGAAGAGGAAGATGTTGAAGAAGAGATTATCGATAATAATGATGAAGCCCAGGTAGAGGACACCGGAGACGTAGCCGGTACTACAACTACAACTTGGACTGCAAATGATTATCAAGAAGGTGATGTAGAAGCAGGAGATTATACTGTACAAGAAGGAGATACACTTTGGGAGATAGCCGAAGCTGTTTACGGAGACGGTGCCATGTGGACAAGAATTAGGGACGCAAATAGCGGAAGTGTTGATTATTTACCTAATGGACAGCAAGCTCTGATATACGCAGGTCAAACCATAACTATACCTGCCTAAAAGCTGCTCAATAAAAAAATGAATATTTTTTGTTATAAATTTAAAGAGTGTAGTTATTGCCTGCACTCTCAATATTAATAAAACCCCGAATCGTCGGGGTTTTGTTATTTGTGCAAATTATTTATAATTAGAAGGTATCCTGCGGGCGTGGCTCAGTTGGTAGAGCGTCTCCTTCCCAAGGAGAAGGTCGCGGGTTCGAGTCCCGTCGCCCGCTCCAAGCTCAGATTTAAGTTTTGAACTAACTGGTAATACATCCTATAATCAGATAATGAAAACGATCGAAATAACTGGGGGCATACCTCTAGACGGAACAATAACTCCTTCGGGAAACAAAAATTCAGTATTACCCGCTCTTTGTGCCAGCATATTAACCAAAGAAACAGTAACTTTAAAAAACGTTCCGGAACTTTTAGATGTTAGAAAAATTGTGGAACTACTGGAGAGTCTGGGTTCAAAGATCGAATGGGATAAAGAAAAAAATACCATTTCATTAAACAATAAAAATCTATGCCTAAAGGGCGATAAACAAAGCCTCCCTCTTGGTATGCGAGCTTCTCTATTACTTATATCACCCATCCTTTCTAGATTTAAAAAAATAACTATTGATACAGAGATAGGAGGCTGTACTTTGGGAATTAGAGAAATCGACCAACATATTTCGTTGCTTAAAGATTTAGGAGCTAGAATTGAAAAGCATAACTCAACTTTAAGCCTATCATTACAAAATAGTTATAAAGCAGCAAATTTGTGGCCCGATTATGCAAGCGTAACTGCAACAGAAAATATTATAATGGCAGCAGTCCTAGCGGAAGGTACTACTGTTATTAATAATGCAGCCGCAGAGCCGCATGTACAGGATTTATGTAATCTACTAAATAGGATGGGAGCTAATATCTCAGGTATAGGATCAAGCAAGCTAAAAATCCAGGGCGTAAAAAATCTACATGGAACAGAATTTGTAATATCTTCAGACCATCATGAAATTACAACCTTTCTCGCATTGGGTGCAATGACAGGCGGTAGGATAGAAGTTAAAAATGCCGAACCGAAACATTTTCCATTAATTATAAAAGAATTTGAAAAGCTAGGCGTAAAAATTGACTACGAAGGAACAACCGCAATAGTCGAAAAAGACCAATCTTTTGAACCACAAAAATCTTTTACTGAAAATTTCATACCGCGTATCCAAGCAGCGCCCTGGCCTTATTTCCCTGCGGATTTACTTCCTCTTATGATATCCTTATCCCTTAAAACAAAGGGACCCACGCGCTTTTGGAATAAAGTTTATGAAGGCGGGCTATTTTGGGTACAGGAATTATTGAAGTTTGGAGCAAAAATTGAAATGAGCGACCCTCATAGAATAATCGTTTTGGGACCCTGTAGACTCCATTCTGGTGGGGAAATTGATTGTCCTTATATAATTAGGGCAACAGTTGCGCTTACAATGACTGCTATGGCAGCTCCCGGTAAAACTAAATTATCAAATATTGATACAATATATAGAGCTCATCCCAATTTCTTTGAAAACCTCAGAAGTCTTGGGGCTAAAATTGAAAAACTCAATTAAAGAATTTCGTGCCGATGTAGCTCAGTTGGTAGAGCAATCCCTTCGTAAGGGATAGGTCGTCGGTTCAACCCCGACCATCGGCTCCAGTTAAATTTTCTAAAAAAGCTGAGTTATCTAAACAGACATTGCCTTCACCCCTAGCTAGAAAAATACAATAACAATCTAACTACACTTGAAAAATGCTATAATACCAAGGCTATGAAAAATCACACTCAAATAACAAAGGCGGTAATTGCAGTAGCAGGTTATGGCACACGCTTCCTTCCCGCAACGAAAACCCAACCAAAGGAAATGCTTCCTATCATAGATCGCCCCATAATTCACGAATTAGTGGAGGAAGCTGTCAAATCGGGAATTAAAGATATAATCCTCGTTACCCGTTTCGGACAACACATCATGGAAGACTATTTTGATAATAATTTAGAACTAGAACATAAATTGGAAGAAACTGGAAAGTATGAGCGTCTGGAAAAGATCCAAGAAGTAGCAAATATGGCAAATTTTATTTACGTTCGGCAGAAGAAAGATCTTCCCTACGGGAACGGCACTCCCCTGCTTTGCGTTAAAAATTTAATTGATGACAATGAATCCTTTGTTTATATGTTTGGAGATGATCTAACCCTAACTAGCAACGGAAAACCAGTTGCGAAACAACTTATAGATCAACACCTTACTCATGGCGCTACTGCCACCCTAGCAGTTCAGGAAGTTCCCCAGGAAGAAATCAGCAGATACGGGTCAGTAGAGTACAAAAACAACACCTCTTACAAATATGAAGTAAAACATATCCACGAAAAACTTCCTTCAGAAGAGGCACCTTCAAATATGGCGCAATTCGGAAGATTTGTTTTTTCTTATGAGGTAATAAATGCAGCTATAGAGTCAGATACAGGCAAAGATGGAGAGTTGTGGGTCGCAGATATTTTGAACAATCTTGTTGACGCAGGAAACACAGTCATTGCCCCGCCTATAGAAGGAGAATGGCTCACTACCGGCGATCCGCTGCGCTACCTTAAAGCCACTTTTAGATTTGCCATGGAAAGAAAAGATCTAGCTCCCAAATTAAGCCGCTATTTAAAGGAGCAACTACCAAAATATGAGCAATAAAAAAAGCATCAACCAAATTTTAGCTAAGAGAATTTTAATTTTAGCAATTCTTGTAGGGACATCCGTTGTTATTATGATCAGGTTTGCTCCAAAAATCGGGAGTCTTTTCGGCAGAATTTCTGTTAACAGAAATGCAACAATTACAACACCGAAACCAAACACCCCACCGCCTATATTTATTGAGATACCCAGATCCGTAAACAAAACAAAAATAAATTTACGAGGCCTCTCCAGCCCAAAAACCAAAATTGAACTTTATGTAAACGGACCTAAAAAGCAGGAAGTTCTGACAGACACCTCTGGAGAATTTTTATTTACAGATGTAGTACTAAATAAAGGAAAGAATACAATTTTTGCTAAGGTTGCAGACAGCGAAAACTCTAAATCCGATGTCATAACAATAAGATATGATGATGAAAAACCTGAAATTGAAATTGAAACTCCTAAAAACGATGAAATAATTGAAAATTTAGATGAAAGAATTGTAATCAAAGGAGAAGTAAATGAGGAAGCTGATATAAGAATTAACGACAAAGTTGCCATTCAAAAACCAGATAATTCTTTCTCTCTTCTTCTTGGGGTAAAAGAGGGTGAAGTTAAAATAACAATTGAGGCAACAGATCTTGCTGGAAATAAGACAGAAGAAACAATCAAGGTTTTTTACAGGAAAAAGTAATCAGAAATCCCACCACAATCAGACCCCACATGAAAAGAATCTGAGGGTAGAATAACGAATTTATAAAAAAAGATTCCGCCATAAGCCCAGTTATTGAAGCTAAAAAAGCAACACTCCACCCAGAAGAAATGCTGGCGAGACTTTTAAAAAAAAGAGAGGCAAAAAAACCAATGAAAACAACAAGGCCTAGAACTCCAGTAGTGGCCAATACCAAAAGCAGACTAGAATCGGAACCACCACCCGCGTGCCCTCCCCAATCAACACCTAGAAATCCAAAATCCTTTTGCACAAATCTAAAAGTATTAAAACCTGTCCCTAAAAAAAGATTATCGCTAGCTATTTCCCACGTATTTTTCCATGAAATTAAGCGAAAATGAGCTGAATCAGACGGATCCGTAACTCCCGAAATTCTGGTCTGAATTCTAGGTACGGCAAAGTATGCGGAAAACGCCAGAAAAAACCCTAAAAACAGCAAAAAACGGTATTTTAAAAGTCCCCAAATAAAAACACTTATCGCTAGCATTAACCAAGCACTCCTTGAAAAAGTTAACAAGATTGAAAGTAGAGAAATTAGTACCAGGGGGACAAAAAACTTACCAAAATATTTCATTCCTGCCAGCAAAACACTAAAACAAAGCACTAGGTAAGCACCTACAAAATTAGGATCAAAAAAAGTTGAAGCTAATCGATTTTTATGTGGATCCCAACCCAAGGAAGAATCCAGAACGGTAAAATCTGGAAGAACAACAAGCTGAATTAAACCGGCTAAGGATACAAAAACCACCGAGAAACCCACAAGAAGGTACAAAAAATCCATAGAAAAGATCTCTTCTCGAATAAAATTATAAAACAAAATCCCCCCAGCCAAGTAAATAACAAATCGGAAAAGGTAAAAAGAAGAATGAGCCATTTCCACAAAAGAAAACCTGCTGAAAGAAAAAACCAAAGAAACGAAGGCAATAAAAATAAATGCAAATAGGAAAAAATAATCCTTTGGAATAAATAAAGAGCTTTTCTTCTTGATTAACAGATAAGATAGACCAATAAAAACCCAAACAACAGCCAATATGTCGAATAAATATATACCTCCAAAGGTACTCTTAGACAGAGCTGAAAACTGGCCGAAATTTAAAGCCAAAAACCAGAGAAAAAATACCAATTTAAAGAGCATATTTTTCTCTCCATGCTTTACGAGCAAAAACAAATAGAAGCAATAATATAAAAAATTCGGAAATTACAGTAATCCCCGCAGCAGCATAAAAAGAATATCTTGGAATAAAGATTAAATTAAAAGTAAGATTAAGGATCACACTAAAAAAATATATATAGGGAAGATATTTTTGTTTCCCCAAAGTTATTATCAGCCAAGAGAAAGGTTGGGTAAGATAAAAAATAAACACACCTCCAACTAATATCCTCAAAACGCTGACTGACTGGGCAAAATCACTTCCACCTAGAAACTCAATTATCCATGGAGCAAAAACTATACCTAGCATTCCAACAACGATACCTCCTCCAAAAAGAAATAATATAGACTTAGAGAAGGTGCCCTTTAGACGATCCTTTCCATGCTGCATATGTCTAACTAAAATGGGATACACCGCGTTCATAAAAAAAGTCGGTATAACTAACGAAACCTCAAAAACTTTATATGGTAAAGAATAAACACCTACGGCCTCGGTTTTTGTCATATTTAGCCATTCAGGAACTCTTAAAATAGAAATCAACAAAGCATCTTCTTTGAAATTCATCTGGCTGAAAACAAACATAATCCCTAGGGGCAAAGAAGCATAAAAAAGTTCCTTAATCAGCTCAAAATCAAACTCAAAGGATTTATCAATATCCAAGCGATGAATTAAATAGAAATTAATCAGAAAGGTTAGAATACCCCCCAAAACATAAGTAAAATTAATCCAGACTACCGCTGAAGATCTTGAAACTAAGTAAAGAGCTGTGCCCAAAATAAATAAATAACCTCCTGACATACCTAAAGCAGACAAATCATATCTCAGCTTGTACTGAAAAATTATGTTTGTTGTTGAATAAAGAGCTTGGGTAAAAATTAAAAACAAACTTAATCTAATACCAAAAATCAATCCGGGATCATAGGGAAAAAAATGAAGCAAAACCCCCAATATTGACATAAAAAACGCAGCTAGGGCAAGACGTAAAATTAGAACGTTTACAAAATAGGAGTAAATCTTTGTTTCGTCTTTTGCTGCCTCTCTGACAGAGATTGCATTCAAGCCAAAATCCACAATGATAAAAAATAAAGCAGGAAAGCTTTGCATTAAGCTGAATCTTCCATAACCTTCTGGACCATAATTCCGAGTCACTAAAACGGTAATTAGAACAGTAATCGACATACTCACCAGCTTTCCGATTAGCTGGTATATAGTGTTTTTTGCAACTTTAATGGTAGTTAAATTAAACATATCTGGTTAAACTTCCCTATTCACACTCTAGAATAGAAAACTCCTCAATATCTAAGCTCTCGGGCCTCCCCGCGACCTTCTCCAGAGATTTTACTACGTTGTAGTGTTCATATGGCTCATGATCTTTATCAATCCAAGAGAAATGATCATAGGGAGGAGCATACCAAATTGTAAAAGGAGTCACGGCTTGAACTTTATCATCCGGCAACCAATGATCTTCAAACGCAATTTTCATATATTCCGCTACCTCAGATACACTTGGATAGGACGCATTGTAAACTATTCCCTCGTTGTGGGCCCATCCTGTTTCTGTAATAAAAACCGGAAGTTCCTTTTCTACGCTTAAAGAATTTTTCAAAAAATCTAGTTCTGTTTCGTAAGCCCTTATACTATCTCTACCGGAATCGTGAGGACTACCGCTAAAGTTAGGCTGTGGATAGGGGTGAGAAGCCCAACCATCCAAGCGCGTAAAAATCCCTGGAACCTCATCGTTCATTCTTCGCATAAATTCAAAACCATCAATATAGCCTCTCCCCGACCTAGCACTTATATTCAAAGCCCCATTCATCATAAAAAAATTGGAGTTTTGAGCTTTAAAAACATCAATTGTCTGATCCAAAACTTTTGCATATTGCTCAGGATCGGCTTTACCACGCCAAAATTTTGCATCGTTTGGTTCATTGTAGACAGATACATAACGTTGCCTAATTGGCCAAACAAAAGAATCCAAAAACTCAGCGGCCTGTTCTGTCTGCTTTTCATAGTCATCAAGATCCACATCCCATAGCTGAATAATAGGAATTAGACGTTTACTTCTTAATCGCAAGAAAACATCTCTCCACTTACCGTAGTCAGAATCTTTAACATTATAAGGAATTAATACGTATCCCCAGTCACCTCCATTGGAGTTCACTAGTTCCTCAGCTAAATCCATAAAATCCCTCCTCTCCGCATAAATATATAAGCCAAATTTATTGTTTTTTGCCTCATCCTCAGGTACCTCTTTATAAGCAAGATATTCAAATACATCTGAACTTGCACAATCTTTCTTGGGTGGTGGAGTTACAATTTGTTTTTTAAATATACTCCTTGTGGTACTTGGTGAATAATCTTGATTAACAAAATAAAAATACAATGTAACTGCTGAAACAGCAGACAAGATAACAAAAACCATTAGTAATTTTTCCCACAAATCCAAGTGCTTAAACATAACCACATTTTATCACTAAGGTATAATAAAAATATGAAACGAGGAATACTAATCTTAATAATTGTTCTATCTTCAGCCGGTGCCGCATATATACTTAAGAGATCCGGCTTATTTGAGAGGAAAGCAGCTAGTTCAGAAATAATTTCTCCTATTAGCGATTCTTTCCAAATAGATACACTAGGAGTGAGTGATAATAAGGGCAAACGTGAAAATTACACAGTATATGGCTATTTACCATATTGGACTATAGATGAAGTGGCTACTTTCCAACTTGATAACCTTACTGACGTCGCATATTTTGGCCTTCATATAGACAAAGAAGGGAATTTTCAGAAAACTGAAGAATCAGACGAAGAAACTATTCCCAATCCGGGATACAGCAACTGGCGTAATAATCAAAGACTTGCAAATTTCATTCAAAGGGCTAAATCACAGGATGTAAGAGTAGCCCTTACGGTTATTTCTCACGTTGATGACATATCTACCGACTTTTTAAATTGTAGAGACTGTTGGGATAACTTTTATAAAAACCTAAAAATTGAAATGGATGTGCATCAAATAGAAGATGTGAATTTAAATTTTGAATACTACCAATTGGTAGACAAACAAACAGCTTTAAAATATACAAATTTTACTAAATTTGTAAAAACTAACCTGCAAAAGGATTTTGACAATCCCAAGGTGGTTGTAACTACATTTGCAGATTCGCTTATAAATAATCGAGTAAGTGATGTGCCCACTTTGGCTAAAGTGGCAGACGGACTTTTCATAATGGGATATGATTTTCACGTTACTAAGGCTGATAAGGCCTCCCCGGTGTCTCCGCTCGGGGGTAGAGGCTTTCATGCTGGGTATGACATTAGAACTATGATCAGGGACTATCTCTCTTACGCACCTCCACAAAAATTAATTTTAGGAGTTCCCTACTATGGATTTAATTGGGGAGAAGGAGAAGTTATTATTCATGATGAATTAGAACTTGAAGAAACTGAAAGAAGCGAAGATGAAAGCGAAGAAGAGAATGATGAAGAAGTTGAAGATAATGAAGAGAAAACAAAATCCGATGATTCCGATAATAAAGAAAATGAAGGGGATAAGGAGAATAGAGAAGACGAAAAATCAATAGAGATTATTAAAGACTCTTTAACCCAAAGCTACGCTGAAATAATGAAAAACATAGAAGAAAATGAGTTTGAGGTTCATTGGGATGAACTTGGACAGGTACCCTATTATGAATATGAAGATGAAGAAGCAGAAAAACCGAGAAAAGTTTATTTTGAAAACAAAAAATCCTTGACTGTGAAATATAGACTAATTAAAGAATTTGACTTGTCCGGGGTGGGTATATGGGCCTTGGGATATGATGGAAAAAGGCCAGAACTTTGGGAACTTTTAGAGATAGAATTCTGAAAACCTAGAGAGGCGTAATGGAAATCAGGATAATTACCTCCCACTCTCGTAGATTTTTGAATGGTGGGTTCGCCCCGACTCGAACGGGGGGCCTCTGCAATGTGAATGCAGCGCTCTAACCAACTGAGCTACGAACCCAAATCTGAAATAAACAGGCAACCTAACATCCCAAGCAAACAAATATTACCAAAAAACTTGCCCTAAAGACACTAAACTACTAACATTATTCTGTGGTTAGAATATTTAAGAAATTTGTTGTAGATTCTTTGCAAGTAATAATTATTGGAATAGTGTTATTTGTACTCACTAATATTTTTTTGGGAGAGCTCCTTCTAGTTACAGGAGATTCAATGCACCCTTTTCTGAAAGACAATGAACAAATCATAGGCGAAAAGATATCTTTAAACTTTAAAGAGCCAAAGAGAGGAGAAATAATGATCTTTAGACATCCTTACGAGAATATCCTAATAATAAAACGTATTATTGGTTTACCGGAGGAAAAAGTAAGAATAGAAAATAATCAAATCTTTATAAACGGAGAAATTTTAGGGGAACCTTATCTAGAAAATGTAGACACACTACCTGGGGAAGCTATAGCAGAAGGAAAGGAATATACAATTCCTGAAAACCACTATTTACTTCTAGGAGATAACAGAAATGAAAGCATGGACGGAAGAACCTGGGGATTTCTGCCAAAGGAAAATATTACTTCAAGAGCTTTACTTGTATACTATCCTTTTGGAAATTTTAGACTTATAAGAAAATTACCAAGCCCTTTAAATTAAGAAGATTGCTCAATTACTTGAATTTCTTTTTTATTCTTGGCTTTATTCCTAAAATTAACCACTCCGGCAACCTTAGAATAAATGGTAAAATCACGGCCTAAACCGGTATTTATCCCTGAGTGGAATCTTTTACCTCTTTGTCTTACAATGATTTGCCCGGGTTTTACGAAAGAACCATGAGAAACCTTTATACCAAGGCGCTTGCCTCTAACATTTCCTCCCTGACGGGCTTTCGCTCCTCCAGATACTTTATGGGCCATTTATTTATCCTCCTTTGAACTTTTCTTACTATTTGCTTTTCCAACCTTGCTAATCGAATCTACTCTTAAAACACTCATGGGTTGTTTATGCCCCTGTCTTCTCCTATAGCGGGATTTGGACTTAAATCGCAATATATCAGTCTTCACTTTATAATCTTTAACCTTGCTCAACTCTACTTTAATTTCCTCTATAACAGGCTTGCCTATTAAGGTAGTCTTTTCATCTTTATAAAAAAGAACCTCTGCTTTAGGTTCATCCTGCCTCTCTAAGCGTATCTCCAGACCTTCCTCAACTATAAATTGTCTGCCTCCGAGGGCTATAATTGCATACTTCATGACAAAAGGATATTACAATAAAGCGGATTTTGTTGCAACTTTTAACCAAAGACAGCTTAAAGTCTGAGAAATAACAAACTAATTAATGCCAAAGCAAAATCAACGAGGATCTTCAACTTCCGGAAGTTTCTCAACTTCCTCAAAGCTATCATCTCCGGCTACTCTGTTCCAACGAACAAAACCACACTTCTCACATTTGTGAACCAAAACCTCCTCTCCATCTTCTTTATAAAACTTACCGATTGGCTTCATTAAACCGCCACATTTCGAATCACGATCCCCTTTTGTAACATCTACGTGCAAAGAATATAAGCAAAAGGGACAATGATTTCTATGACTTGTACCGTAAGCTTGATAAGAAACTTTTTCACCACAATTCTTACATATAAAAAAATCCATGGAATACTGAAGGTAAAAAAACTAAATTTCTACGTTTCTACCCAAGAAAATCAGCACATTGTAATCAACTTCGGATTCATCTAAAACGTCAAAGACAACATCCGGATAAAACTCACCCAAATCTTCTTCCAGGTTATCTCTCAGACTGTCCAACCGCTCATCAATCAATATCTGAGTAGTTTCTCGAATATTATCTGCAGTGTCTATTGAAACTACTGTATATCCTGCTTCTTCTAAAAGGGCTTGTGTTCTTCCAGCTGCTCCATTTATCCCCGCAGCATTTTCAATACGAATCTCCATATCTTCCTTTTGCACTTCTTGAACTTCCTCAACTTCATTTTCTTCTGCTTCCTGAATAACTTCATTCTCAGAGACAGTTGTCTCGTTCACTGGATCAGATTGAACTCCAGCTACAGAACTAGGATCTTCGGGCGGTTCGTTAAAAAACAAGAAATAACTTCCTACCAAAAGACTAATTACAAAAACTGCAGCAGCCGCGGGAACAACCATTTTAGATGCTGTTGAGGGTTCAGGCAGGGGCAGTAAATTCAATACATTCACTTGAGATCTCAAAATATCAGAATTTGTTCTTAAAACATGTAAATAAAGCTCATGAGCTTCAAATCCTTCCGGAAAATTGGATTCAATATCCGCAATAACTGGCAAGGTGTTATATCCATCCTCCAACTTGATATCTGAATCAAGTGTATATATTCTCTTTATTGGTTTTTTCCTGTTGTATATAGAAAGAGTTTGAACTAATTCTTTTAGCTCAGCTTCTTCTTTCTCTTCATCATAAGAAGAAGCAAAGTAAATACCATTTAACTCCGAAAGCGATACAACGTGCTTATCGTTTATCTTTGCCACAAAGATAGCGGGATCGTTATCCCTTAAAGTTTTGGGCAAAAGTAATACCCAGGGAACTATTGCCTTTACTGGAACACCCCAAAGATTGGACACTTCAAGAAGATCTTCTACATAATCCTTTGAAACTCCTATAAATTGGTAAACAAAGGGAGCAATTTTAGTGTAAGAAAAATATAATTCTTCTAGAGGAATTTCAACCTTATTCTTTATTTCGGCAATTATCTGTTCTTCCGTTTCACCATCTTTTTTATTTACAGTAACAAAGAATACATAAGCATCTTCAGGAGAAATCAGATAGTTTAAACCATCGGGCTTCTTTCCTTTAGGAACGATTTCATGGGATAACTCGATTAAGTCCTCCGTAAATCTTTCTTTATCTAGTATTTTTGATCCAGAGAGTACATCTTTTGAAACATCAGAAGCTATACCACCACAACCTTCCGGACCGCAGTAGGAAAGCTTAAGGTTATTTGAATTTATAGAAATGAGCAGGTCTTTCATACTCTTTAAATATACCACATACTTTAATTAGTTACCTCGCAGGAAAGCCGGAATATCGAACTGATCATCTTCATCTCCTAAATCCTCAATCCATTTATCCTCGCCGTCAACCTCTTCTTTCTTTGGTTCAGAAGCTTCTTCCTTTTTGTCCCTGGATGAAGGAATTCCAAATTGATCTGCATAAGCAGAATCAAATCCTGTTGCTATAACCGTTATCTTAATTTGATCCGACATATCGGGATCTATAGTGGTACCGTATATTATATTGGCATCGGGATTAGAGCTCTCACTGATCAACCTTGCAGCCTTGTCGATTTCCTTCATGGTCAAGTCAGGTCCACCGATTATATTGAATAAAATACCTGTAGCTCCCTCGATTGAAACTTCCAAAAGTGGAGAGGATATTGCGCCTTGAGCAGCTATCTCTGCCCGATCTTCTCCGGTTCCAATACCAATTCCCATTAAGGCAGAACCGGCATCTTTCATTACTGTACGAACATCTGCAAAGTCTACATTAATTAGTCCCGGCTTAACAATCAGGTCGGAAATACCCTGAACTCCCTGGTTTAAAACACTGTCTGAAACCTTAAAAGCTTCCATTACAGTTGTGTCTTCATCTGAAATTTCTAGAAGTTTTTGGTTGGGAATAGTGATCAAGGCATCTACTTCACGTTTCAAGTTTTCAATACCCCGCTCAGCATTTTTCATTCTTTGGGTTCCTTCAAAATCAAAGGGTTTAGTAACAACACCTATTGTTAAAGCGCCTAAATCTCGAGCTATTCTGGCAATTACTGGAGAAGCACCCGTGCCGGTTCCTCCACCCATTCCAGCCGTGATAAAAACCATGTCAGAGTCTTCCAAATTTTCTTTCAAAACTTCAGTGGTTTCCTCTGCTGCTTTTTCCCCTATTTCCGGGTTTGCTCCAGCACCCAAACCATGAGTAATGTCCTGTCCTATAGGTATTTTTACAAAAGCTTTATTAATGGAAAGGGCTTGGGCATCGGTATTCACTGCCAAAAATTCAACGCCTTCAATTTGTTGGGAATCTATCATTGTGTTTATCGCATTACCTCCAGCACCGCCAACACCAACGACTCGTATTTTAGCAAATCTTTCTATTTCAGGCTTTATTTGCATAGTTTAAATATTATAACTGATTTAGGGCAGGAAGGACTTTATCTTTTCAAAAAAGCTGTGGAAGCTTTGACTAATCTTACCGTGACTTTTGTCTAAAAACAATAGGGAGTTGCTTCTAACCATATCCACACCATACAAAACTGCCCCTACTGTTCCGGAAAAAGCGGGGCCTCGAATTTCATCAATCAATCCCGTAACACCAGATGGAGTCCCAATTCTAACCGGCATTTTCAAAATGTTTTTTGCTACCGCTTCAATTGCAAAAGTTTGAGCCCCTCCACCTGTAATAACCACCCCTGCAGGAAGTTTACCTAAAAGACCCGCTTTATTCAGCTCTAAAGCAACCATATTAAAAATTTCCTTGGTTCTTGCATTTACAATCTCTCTTAAAAACCTAATGGGAACCTCATCCTGATCAAGTCCAAACTCAGAAACATCAAAGGTTTCCTCTTTTATTGTATGCCCCTGATTTTCCATTTCACTAGTTACAGTACTTAATTTTAATTTTATTCTTTCAGCATCATCCAAGCGAGTCCTCAGTCCAATAGCTAAATCGCTTGTAATATGTTTTGCTCCAATTCCTAAAACAGAAGAATAGACGGGGCTGCCTTCCAAAAAAGCAATTAAAGAAGTTGTTCCGCCGCCTATATCTACCAAAATAGTACCTAACTCTCTTTCTGTATCTGTTAAAACTGATTCAGCAGCTGCAACCCCAACATATATTAATTCCTCCACTTCAACCCCTACTTGATCAATACATTTAACTAAATTTTTCATGGCAGTGGCCGAGCCGTGAATTATATTTGTTTCTACTTCCAAACGTACTCCCGCCATACCCACTGGATCCTTTATACCTTCCTGAGAGTCAACAACAAAATCTCGAGGGATTACATGTACAATTTTTCGAGAGGAGGGCAAAGAAACCGCTTGAGCTGCCTCTGTAACTCTAATTACGTCCTCGCGGGTAATCTCACCAACCTGAGGACTGACAGCAACCACTCCATGCGAATTTTGAGTTTGAATATGGCTTCCGTTTAAGGTAACAAATGCGGAAGAAACTGAAACACCGGCCATTCTCTCTGCACGCTCTAAGCTTGTAGATATGGCCTCAACAGCATTATCTATATCTACTACACTACCTCTCTTAATGCCTTTCGAGGGAACAGCACCTGAGACACCAATAATAGAAACTTTGTTTTCGTGAACTGTTGCGATGGCGGTGCTAACTTTATTCGAACCGACATCTATTCCTGTAATTATTTTTTCTCTGGGCATAAGAATTAACTAGTATGATACTACCACTTTATCATATCGTAAATCTATAGTCGAAGGACTTTTCCCTTCTAAAGTTAGCTTATGTAGAAGACGAGATAGCACATTTAAAGCGTTGAACTTGTCTTTTTTGTTGTCAATAAGAACTTTTACTCCATCCTCTGAATAGAAGGAAACATATCTAGGGTGAAAACTCACACTAGAAACTTTTACATCAGAAACATCAAATGCCTTTATCAACTCTGTATATACGGGAATTAAATCCCTTTGGACAAAGGATCCGATCTTTAATTCACCTATATAATTAACTTCAGGTAAATCTTCAGCAGAGGAATCTACTATACCTAAAACATAACCTTCTTGATCCACCATGTAGTTGTCTGAATAAGTATCATTGTATAAAACTGCTAAGGGCTTTCTTTCCGTTACTTTAACTATCAATTCATTGGGCCATTTTTTCTTAACATCTATATCTTGGGCCCCTAAAAAAATGTCCTCAAGAAGATGCTCAACTTTAGAAGTCTCCAAAAAAATCAAGTTTTCTCCCATGTAATTAGCATCTAGAAAATTTTTGAGATCAACTGAATTAACATACTTAGCAGTACCAATCACTTGAAATTTGTTTAATCTGAAAACATCAGATCTAAAAATCCAATAGTAAGTGGAGCCTAAAACCCCTACCACCAAAACTGCGGTAAATATTCTTTTTAGCCAAACTCTTACTCCCCTAACTATCTTCTTTCTATTTATTTTTTTTCTTACTCTTCTTTTTCGAGATCTTTTTTTCATAGACTGCATTGATAGAAGACAACATAATCCTTATTGGCTCTTGAGTATATTTAGGTGAAAAGTTTTCATTTCCGGAAATTTTTGAAGAAACTTGCTTTAGAGAATCAAGTAGATTGTCACAGTTAAGATTTTCTTCTTTGAGAATAATCCCCAGACCCAATTCAACTAGTAATTCTGCATTTTTATACTGCTCATTATGAGACACCCAGGGAATAGGAACCAATACAGAAGGTTTTCTAAAAGTCTTGATTTCATAAGTAATATGGGCCCCAGCTCTAGACAAGTAAACATCTGCTTTATTAAAAACCTCCCCAATCTCATCATCCAGAACAAATTTGCGAAGGAAATACCTTCCAACAGAGTGTTCTGAAATCATTTCATACTTTTTCTTCAAAACATCATAATCTTTATATACTGAATGATCTCCACACTGATGTATTACGTTAAATTCAGCAAGCAGCGATTCAAGACCTTCTTGAATAACAACATTAATTTTATGAGATCCTGTCTTCCCTGCAGTGATATACAAAACCGGAAGATCATTATCAAAATTAAAGGAATTACTTTTTATATCAAATAAGGCTTCCCGTAATGGTAGTCCTGAATGTCTAACCCTCTCATTCGGAAAGAATTCCCTGGATTCTTCATGAGAGATTAAAATCTCGTCGACAAAATAAGAAATAAATTTATTTGCGTAACCTGTTACTAAGGTTTGCTCATGTGTAATCGAAGGAATACCGAGAACCCAAGCAGCAAAAACAACCGGTACTGCTAAATAACCTCCAAAGGATAAAACTACATCCGGACGAATTTTGAGTAAATAATAAAAAGCCTGGAAAAAACCAAAAGGTATCTTTGCTAATCGAAGTGGGTTATAAGTTTTGTAAAATTTTCCTGCGTTTACCTCAATAAAGGGTATATCTCTAGCTGTAATTTGACGATACTCCAGTGTGGGGTTACGATTACCTTTCATGCTGAACTTGTGACCAAACCAAAGAAGATCAATATCAGACTTTTCCTCTTTAATATAATCTATAAGAGGCAAAGCGCTGCTGTGATGGCCGCCCGTAATAGCTAGTTTCATACTAATATTGTAACCTATCCAGCATAATTACTTATGTTTGCCAATACACCCAGACCACATAGAGTAAAAATCATTGAAGATCCTCCATAGGATATAAGAGGGATAGGAATTCCTGTTAAAGGAATTAATTGTGTCATGGCAGCTACATTTATTAAGAACTGAAATCCCAACCATGTAGTTATACCCACGCTTACCAGAGTAGAAAAGGAATCAGGCGCATCTAAAGCAATCATATAACCCTTAAAAATTAAATAAAGAAAAAAAAGTAAGAAAGCCGAAGTACCTATAAAACCAACTTCCTCTCCTAGTATTGCAAATATGGAATCTGCAGCTACCTCCGGAAGATACTGATATTTTTGCCGCGACTGCCCTATTCCAAGACCAAGAAGACCTCCAGAACCTAAAGAGATTAAAATTTGCTTTTTGTGATACCCCGTTGAAAGATATTCTTCTTGAGTTTGCTCGTTTCTAAATAGAGTAGAAAATCTATCTCTTCTATAAGGGGATAAAAATACAGCACCTATCAGTAAGATAAAGAACACCGGTGCTGAAATTACCAACGGCTTCAAAGATAACCCACTTGCAAAATAAATACTCAAACAAATCAGGAGAATCAAAAAGGCAGTCGACATATTTGGCTGCAATAAAATTAAGGAAAAAACTAACACTGATGGAATTATAAAAATCTTAAAATCCTTCTTTTGACTTAATAAAGCAGAAACATAAAGTACGATACTAAACTTTGCCAATTCCGCAGGCTGAAAACTTAGTACACCAAGAAAGGGTATTTCAGGAAGAGGTGATGAGTTAAGATAAATCCAACGATATGCTCCATTGATACAGGGAACAAATGGCAAAGAAGAAGAGCATTCAATAAATCTTAGTTGAAAAGTAATTAAACCAAAAAGAGCTAAAATGCCTAGAAATATTAAAGTTACAACAAAAAAGAAAAAACTAAGCTTTAACCACCTTTTATAGTGTATTTTAAAAAAAATAAAGAATCCAACCAACCCCATCACCACCCAGGAAAGCTGTAAATAGGCGAATCTGTAAGGATTACCATATACATTCTGAGAATAAAACATTGTAGAATCATAAACCAACAAAAGCCCTATAAATAGAAGAACAAAGACACTCACTAAAAGCGGTGCAGTGTGTTTTGATTTAAAACCATATGAAGCCTTCATTGTTATTTATTATAGAAGAGCTATGAATATACCCACAAATGTAAAGAGAATTCCAAAGAGCCAAAGACGCATAGTAACTTTGGATTCGTGCCAACCTAAAAGCTCAAAGTGATGGTGTAATGGAGCCATTCTAAATATTCTTTTTCCGGTCAATTTTGCAGATAGTGATTGAAGAGGGCTCGAAATACCATCTACAAGGAATATTAAAACCAAGAAGAACAAAGCCGCTTCTCGATGCATTACTATACCCAACATTGCCAAAGTCGCGCCCAACACATGAGAACCTACGTTACCCATAAATAATCTAGCTGGAAAGATATTAAAGTAAAGGAAAGGAATTAAAGCACCAACTAGAGTAGCACAGAAACTAGCTAAAGAATTATATCCCAACAACAAAGCAATAGCCCAATAACCGCAAATACTAAACAAAGATAACCCACCAGCTAAACCATCTAATCCATCAGTAAAAGCAACAGAATTCAGAATCACTATAAATAAAACTATTATAAAAACTGGATAAAAAAGGCCTATGTGTACGTTGCCAACAAGAGGAAACCAAATGTAATCCCAACCTAACTTAAAATAAGTCCAATAGGCTGCGAAACCCGCTATAGAAAGTTGAAAGAAGAATTTTTGATAAGTTTGAAGGCCTTCACTATCCCTGCTTCCAACTACTCTCCAAAACTCAACAAAAGACTCGCGAAATTTCACTAAAAAACCTTTAGATATGTTAAAAAAACCAAAAACCCTCCTTTTAAAAGAAAATAAAGAACTACTAAAAACTTTTGTAAAATCCTCTATTAAACCAAAAAGGCCCGCTAAAGAGGCAACAAATACGGGAAATAAGGTTTGGGTGCGGGACCTATTGAAAATAAAAGTAATGATAGCTGCAACAAAAGTAAATACCAAACCACCCATTGTTGGTGTACCCTGTTTCTTCAGATGTGTTTTAGGTCCATCTTCCCTAATTGACTCACCCATCTGAAAAGCGTAGACAAATTTAATCCAAAAAGGATAGAGAATAGTGGAAAGAATTACAGCCAAAAAAAGATAAAGCAAATCATCAAACATAGGGATAGTATAGCATTTTAGATTGAAATACGAGCACCCAAACGAATTAACTTTTCTAAGAAATCTTCGTAAAAGTACTCCACGGCTTCAACACCTCTAACCTGTGATTTCCCTACAGAGGTAAGAGCAGCTAAAACTAGTGCAGGCCCAGAAAAACGATTGGTTAAATCAAGCGTTGCTCCTTTTAAATCAACTGGACCGCTTATCAAGATACCACTTTTAGAACTCACTTCTTCCACAGTTTGTCTCCCTTCAACCTCGTTGTCTGATTCTTGAAAAGAAATATCTGTTCCTAGACGATTAAAATCACTCACAAAATCCCATTCCTCAGAAACAAAATCTGCCTTAAGAACGCTTTCTCCACTAGCTTTAGTAAGCAGTAGGGCCAGAGGAGGCAGCCAATCTGAAATAAAGCCTGGTGCTGGTTTAACCTCCACTTCCACGGGATTAAACTCTTCTCCTCCATGCCAAACCGTTAAATTATTATCCAAAAATTCAAAATTAGTTCCAACTTTATTTAGTATGTTTATAAAGGGAGCAAGAGCCACCTTATTCACCGATTTGATTGTTATTGTACCTCCTGTAACAAGCGCTGCTACCGCGAAATATACAATCTCATTTACAGAAGGACTAACTTTAAAAGAAGCACCTTTAAACAAAGATTCTCCCTCCACTTCAATCCGTCGAGGTTCAACTCTATCTATAGAGGCTCCCAATAAAGAGAAAAAATCTATTAACTCGTCTACCTCGGGTTCTTCTGCGGCACTCGTAATAACAGTCTTTTCCTTAATAAATATTGAAGAGGCAATTGCATTAATAGTTCTAAGCGGGTCAATTGATTTGAAATTAATTCCAGTTGAAACTGGATTTCCTATTTCCACCATCAACCATTCCTGATTCTCCTTAACTTCAAACCCCAAACTTTTCCATGTAGAAATGCACTTTTCCAGGGCGGATTCACTTATATTCTCAGGTCTTGGAATTATTGCTTTTCCAAATCTGAATACAAGCGGGGGAACCAAAAGAACACTATACTCATGCTTAACCCCCTTTTCAAAAGGTACTCTGGGAGTTGATACACCTGATGAATTTATCAAAAGTTTATTGTCACCTTTCCATTCAACGTCTGCCCCTAAGGATCTGACCAAATCTAGAGTATCCTCAATAAATCCAACTCTAGGAACGTGAGAAAATACAACTTCCTCAGTGCTAAACAAAGAAAGCAAGATAAGCTTTGCAGCTGATTTGGTAGAGCCTGAAGGGATTATTTCTCCATTAAGCGGAAAACCTCCTTGTATAGATATAGATTTCATAAGTCCTAACTTAAGTAAAGAAGAAAAAGTGAATTTAAGGAAAATAAAATTCCTAATACAACCGTAGCAACAAAAATTATTTTTTCTAACCCCCTGCGCGAACGATACATAGTACCGGAACTTACCACTGAACTTAAACCACCTTCTTTAGCCTGTACAAGAACCAATCCAGTCAGAACCAATGCTACTATAAGTTGAAAAATGCGTATTGTCTTTAACATATTTATCTTTTGCCTTTATATAACCAAATAAGGAACGAACTTATTATACTATAGCAGAGAGATATTGCCACCAAGGTCTCTATGGGGCCTAGATTTTTAGAGGGGAGAGTAACATCCATAATTTTAACTTCAGGCAGATAAGTGGAAGTTATTGCAAAATTTGGAAGGGCAGAGGTACTCATATAAAAAATTAATCCAACTAATAAACTTCTTAAAAAAAGTCCACTAAAACCTTTAGTAGGTAAAGATAAGATCCTAAGCATTGGAAAAATAATTAGTTGTGCAACAGTCAGCGCAGCAATAAAAGTAAGATGACTGCTGCTAAAGAGTTCCCCATATTCCAAACCGCCGATAATAACCTTACTTAGATAGACGGAAACAAATGCAATCAAGAAACTCCGAATAAGTGTCCTCATAATTTAAGTATATCACTCCAGTAAGCTTTTGAGTCGAAGCTTGTGGTGGTACGCCTGTGCAAATCTATGTGCTTCATCCCTTAACTTAATCAATAGATTTAATCCTTGATCAAAACTTTCTTGCAGCGCAATCTTCCTGTAAGAACCATCCCAAAAATACACAATTTCCTCCTCTTTCTTGGCCAATCCTATAATGGGAATATCATTAACCTCAAATTTATCAAAAACTTCTCTAACAGATGATAGCTGGCCCTTGCCTCCATCCAAAACTATCATATCTGGCTTTTCCCAACCTAACGAGTTTTCCTTCATTCGGGCAGTACGGCGCTCCAAAACCTCAGCCATCTTGGCAAAATCATCCGCTCCTTTTACACTTTTAATTTTAAATCTTCGATATTTGGAACGCTCTAATTTACCATTAATGGCTACTGTCATAGAACCAACAGCATCCTTTCCACTTAAATCAGAAATGTCATAACATTCAATCCGATGCGGCTTATCCTTCAACATTGGCAGGAGTTCTTTCAGCTCCTGTAGCGCCTCTTGTGCAATATCTTCACTGAGACTCGGATTTTGCGTATAAAGATATGCGGGAACCTTTTTCTTTCTAATGTATTTAAATTTCTCTAATCTATCCCGATAGTCTGCAGCCCTTTCATAATCTTGTTCCCTTGAGTATTTCTCCATTTTTCTCTCTAAGTCTTCCATAACCAAACTTGCCTCACCTTCCAAGAAAGCCGATATGGCAGAAATGCTCTTTCTATACTCCTTAGGAGTAACTGCAGAAACACAAGGTGCGGGGCATAACTTAATTTTCCCGTATAGACAAGGGCGATCCAATTTTTTGTAGCGATTAAACTTATTTTTGCTGCAATCTCTGTATGGAAAATGCCTTCTTAAAGCTCTGAACACAAATCTTGTTGACCTGGAGCTGGGGAAGGGACCAAAATATCTTGATTCCTCTTTAAGATCTGATTTACGTGAAACTTTTACAGTTGGCAGGTTAACTTCCTTCCCATCGATCTCAACAAAATCATCACAGATTTCAATATACAAAAAAGATTTATCATCTTTAAGAAGAATATTGTAACGAGGCTGGTGTTTTTGTATAAGACTGGCCTCTAAGATTAGAGCTTCAATCTCTGAAATAACTTCAATTATCTCTATTTCATGAATGTTATCCACAAGAATCTGAGTCTTGGATCCCTTATCTAAAGATTTATGAAAATATGAACCAACTCTGGCTTTTAAATTCTTAGCTTTACCAATATAAATTACATCACCTTCCTCATTTTTGAATATATATACTCCCGGTCTCTGGGGTAAATTTTTTATTTTACTTTTAAGCATTTCCAAATTCCTTTGGGCAGAAAACTCTAAACTAGACTCTCCCCAGTCTAAAATTACAATTGCTGAATCTACCACTAACTTAGGTTAGAATTCCATCCCACCCCATAAAATATAATCTGATTTTAACAAATAAGATATAATTGGACTGTTTATGATTCCAAAAACCAAACTTTTCCTAAAAATTACTGCTCTTTTCTCACTTGTTTTCTTAGCCGTAATAACCTCAAAAAGAGCGAATTCTCAATCACAATTTGAAACCTCTTATGATATTAATTACAAAATTGATCGCTCTGGAATTACTACTGTAACCCAGAATATTGAAGTAAAAAATAAAGAAGACGACATTCTTGCAACTAACTACTCAGTAACAGTAAAACAAATGGATATGTATGAAATAAGTGGGGAGGATACTGCTGGAGAACTGGAGATAGATGTACAAAGAAATTCTGAAAAGGGTACTTCCATAATTAATGCAGTTCTTAATGAAAAAGTTATAGGAAAGGATCGTTCCAATAAAATAAAAATTACGTATAAAACAAAAGATCTAGCTAATAAAGTTGGATCCATATGGAATGTTAATTTACCTCGAACCGCCAATTTAGGGGAAATTAAAGACTATAAAGTAACAGTAGAAATCCCAAATTCGTTAGGGCCTTTAAATTTCATATCTCCTACGCCAAAAGAACAATCTGAGGAGGATGGAGTCAAAATATTCAAATTTTCCAAAGAAGAACTTTCAAACGAATCTATTACTGCAGCCTTCGGCAAAAATCAACTTGTTAATTTTCAACTTTTCTACCATTTGGAAAATAATACAATATTGCCAGACAAACAAGAGATTGCACTACCTCCAACAATAGAAGGAAAACAAGAGGTATATTACGAGAAATTAGATCCCAAACCCACTAAAGTCTATAAAGACGAAGACGGAAATATTATGGCCATATATAGGCTTATGCCAAATTCAGAGCAAAGAATCCAATTAACCGGAGCAGCCAAAATATCAGGAAAGCAGATAAAGCCCTCTTATGGGGGGAAAATGCAGGAAATACCTACAAATCTGGTTAGAAAATACACTGGAGATCAACCATTCTGGGAAGTAGACTCTGAGAAAATCCAAGAAATTTCCGACGATCTTTTCGACCCCGAAAAAACAGCGAGTCAAAACGCCCAAAAAGCCTATGAATACGTGACAGAAAACCTTGAATATAACCTTGACATAGTAAAGGAGAACTACATAGAAAGGCAGGGAGCTCTCAAAGCCATAACGGAAGATAAACCCTGGGCTTGTATGGAATTTACTGATCTGTTCATAGCTATAACTAGAGCCATGGGAATTCCATCAAGAGAACTGAATGGATATGCTTTTTCAGCTGCGGAAGATATCATACCCGTTTCCATAGATTTAAGGGGCGGTGATATGCTTCATGCCTGGCCGGAATATTATGATCCCAATTTCGGATGGGTAGCAGTAGACCCAACCTGGGGCACTACTTCGGGAATTGATTACTTTACAAAACTAGACACAAACCACTTTGCCTTTGTTGTAAAAGGAAAAAATTCAGAGTATCCCTTTCCAGCAGGATCCTACCGATTGGATCCAAACGAAAAGCAGGTAAACGTTGATTTTGCCGAAACAGAAAGAGATTTTAAACCAAAAATTAAGATAGTAAGAACCTTAACATTTAACCCCATTAGATTTTTAAGAGGAGAGCGGCGATATAAACTGGTTCATCAAGAAGGCCCTATCTTAATGAAGTTGGCAAATACTCAAAAAAATCTTTTACCGTTTCAATCAAAAATCTTATATCTACCAAAAGAACAAAAATCTATAAATTACATGGATTACAATAACTTAGAAAAGAAACTAACTTTTTGAATCTTTTAATGCTTTTGCTGTGTAAGAGTCCTTCGAATTTTCCAAGTCCTTAATATTTCCTGAAAAGACAACTTCGCCCCCTTTACTGCCTCCCTCTGGCCCTAAATCTATCACCCAATCGGAATTTGCAATGACATCTAAATTATGTTCTATAATTATAACCGTATTGCCTTTATTTACTAGCCTTTTAATTATCTTTATGAGTTTTTCCAGATCAGCAAAATGAAGTCCGGTTGTAGGTTCATCTAAAATGTATAAAGTATTTCCTCTTGAACGTTTGGAAAGCTCCAAAGCAAGTTTTACGCGTTGTGCTTCTCCCCCTGATAGCGTGGGCGCAGGCTGTCCAAGTTTTATATACCCCAGCCCAACATCACTTAGTGTTTTCAACTTTCGTTTAATCTTGGGAATATTGCCGAAAAAATCCAGAGCAGTATCAACAGTCATATCCAAAACATCACTAATTGTTTTATCTTTGTATTTCACTTCCAATACTTCACTGTTATATCTCTTTCCACCACAAACGTCACACTTTACGTACACGTCAGGCATAAATTGCATTTCTATTTTATTCTGACCTTGGCCCCGACAGGCCTCGCATCGACCGCCCTTAACATTAAAACTGAATCGACCCTTTTTATACCCCCGAACTTTAGCCTGAGAAGTCTGAGCAAATATCTCCCGAATACCATCAAATGCTTTAGTATATGTTGCCGGATTAGAACGAGGAGTTCGCCCAATAGGAGCCTGGTCAATATCTACAACTTTATCCAACTGGCTTACACCGGTTAAGCCCTTAAAATCTAAAGGTCTCTCTTCCACTTTAAGTCCAAAATGTTCTTTAACACTCCTCAGTAATGTATCCATAACTAGCGTGGACTTCCCTGAGCCTGAAACTCCCGTCACGGTAACAAACTTTCCAAGCGGAATTTTAATATTTAATTTCTTTAAATTTCTACCTGAAGCTTCTTTCAATTCCAACCACTTATTGGTTTTGCTCTTCTTTTTATTCTCATCCTTAACTAAAATTTGGCCCACTTTTTTTCTTCCGGAAAGATATGCTCCTGTTAGAGATTCCGGATTTTTCACTAAATCTTCTGGAGATCCTACTGCCACTACCTCTCCTCCGGCATCGCCTGCACCGGGACCAAAATCAAAAATATAATCACTTTCCAGCATCGTGTCCTTATCGTGCTCAACCACAATAACGGTATTACCTATATTCCTAAGGTGTTTTAAAGTACCTATCAGCCGTTTTTGATCCCGCTGATGCAGCCCAATGGAAGGCTCATCTAATACGTACAAAACACCTGACAACCCTGTGCCTATCTGTGAAGCAAGTCTTATCCTTTGAGATTCTCCACCTGATAGGTTAGCTGATGCTCTTGCTAAGTTAAGATAACCAAGACCAACGTCTAAAAGAAACTTCAAACGGTAATTAATTTCTCTTAGGATCATTTTTGCGATAGTCTTTTCTTTTTCGTCCAATTTTTCCCTAAGATTGTCCAACCATTCTTTAGTTTCATCCAAAGGCATCTCCGTAACTTCAAATATATTCTTATCATCTACTGTGACACCTAAGTACTCTTTCTTTAACCTAGCTCCATTACAAACAGAGCAAGCCTCTTTTACCATGTAACTCTGAATCTGTTTTCGGCTATATTCTGATTTTGTCTCTCTATATCTTCTAGATAAATTTGGTATTACCCCTTCAAATCTGGTTTGATAAGTTTTCTTACTACCATTTTTGTAATAACTCACACTGTATTCCTTATTTCCCGTCCCGTATAACAATAAATCTTTTTCCCGCGAAGACAGTTTTTCTATGGAAACGTCCAATGAAATATTATTGACCTGGGCTACTTTTTTGATTTTTTGAAAAGTCCAGCTCTTTCCCCCCACTAATTTAGCCCACGGAAGGACACCCCCATCAATCACCGATAATTTCGGATTCAAAATTAATTCCGGATCTATGGTTAGTTTACTTCCCAAACCTCCACACTCCTCACAAGCACCCTGCGGAGAATTAAAAGAAAAATTTCTAGGTTCTATCTCCGGCAAAGATATGTTGCACTGCGGACATGCAAACTTCTCAGAAAAAATATGCTCATCTATATACTTAGGACTTTCGGGAAAGTCAAAAGTAGAGTCCCTAACAATACCTAAAACAACGTTCCCTTTACTTAAGGTTAAAGCCGATTCTATTGAGCCAAACAACAAGCTCTCTACTTGTTCCTTCTCTTTTTGAAATTTCTTTTTAGTCAAAACCTGCCTCGAAATTACTGCTTCAATAGTATGCCTATTATTCTTTAACAGGTTTATATCTGAATCTAGCTGAATTATTTCACCATCTACACGAGCTCTCATAATCCCTTGTTTCTGCAAATTTTTAAGTAGCGTGGAATAATCTCCTTTGCGATTTTTGACTATTGGAGCAAGAAGCAAAAAGCGCACCCCTTTAGACTTAGAAAAATCAGGTTGCTCCTTTAACACCTCTATTAAAGAATCCAAAATTTGATCCAAGCTTTGCCTCTTAACTAAACGGCCGCAACTTGGGCAATGGGGATGGCCTATTCTTGCAAATAGCAAGCGGAGAAAATCATAAATCTCTGTTACAGTTCCTACTGTAGATCTTGGGTTGCTCGAAGCTGCTTTCTGATCAATTGCTATAGCCGGAGATAAACCTTCAATGTTATCTACTTCAGGTTTATCCATTACACCCAGGAACTGGCGCGCATATGAAGATAAACTTTCAACATAACGTCTTTGACCTTCTGCATATAGAGTGTCTAGAGCAAGAGAAGTCTTTCCCGATCCTGAAACACCTGTAAAAACAACGAATTTATTTTTAGGTATTTCCAGATCGATATTCTTTAAATTATGCTGCCTTGCACCTTTAATTTTAATTTTATTGGGATCCGAACCAGTCATCACAAGTGAAAATTATACGGTATTTATTCGGGTTTGCAAATGACCTAGCTTTCGCTTTGATTATCATCCTTATCGTCTTTTTCTTCTTTAGGACACAAGTCCTCTGGAATCTGAGAGCCTTTTAAAAAATACTCTCTTCGGTTGCATTTCTCATCTACTTTTAGAAAAACGCTGTCAGGGACATTAAATTTAGTCTGAGTTTCCCCCTCTAAAACCTCCGTCATAATATTATTCCAGATAGGAGCGGCTCCAGTTAAACCCGAAGCTAAATATCTATTCATTGGGGTATTGTCATTGTTGCCAACCCACACACCAACCACAAAAGAAGGTGAGTATCCTAAAGTCCAATTATCCCGCTTATGATCAGTGGTACCTGTTTTAACTGCCACAGGCTCTCCCGGGATATAAAGAGGACTCCTATAACCAAAAGCCGGCGCTCTAGCATTGTTATCCGAAAGAATACTCGTTATTAAATAAGCAACCCCGGAATCTAAAACTTTTTGATCCTGCTGACGTTTATCTTCAATAATTTCCCTGCCTTTAGAATCCTTTATACTAAGAAAAGGCTGTACTGGCTTGTAAGTACCTTGCCTGGCTAAAGTTGCAAATACATTTGCATGCTCAATTAATTTAACTTCTTTACCTCCTAGAGTAACTGAGAGACCATAAACATCTTCTACGTCCCAACTATTCAAACCCATATCTCTTGCCAAAGAAACCATCCTGTCGGGTCCAACACGCCGAACTACTTTTACCGCTGGAATATTGTAAGAACTAGCAAGGGCTTCTCTAAGAGTTACTTTTCCACGAAACTTACCATCATAGTTTACGGGTCTGTAAGGTTTTTGCCCTGGAATCTCAAAAGAGGTTGGAGAATCATCAATTACTGTAGCAGGAGTCATGCCATCAGATAAAGCTAATGCGTAAGTTACGGGTTTTATAGATGAGCCAGGCTGTCTATTAGCCGTTACAACATCATAAGCACCCCACTCCTCTTCAAAAAAATCCACAGAACCAACATATGCTAGAATTTCTCCCGTCTCTGCATCCAAAACTACTGCAGCTCCATTATTTAAATTTAAATAACCGTACTCTTCAACACCCTCCCTAACCATATCTTGTACTTTTTGCTGCAAATCCAGATCTAAACTGGTTTTTACCGTTAGACCGCCAAAAGTAACAAATCTTGACCCATATTTCTCTTCAAGTATAGACCTTACATAAAACACAAAATGGGGTGCTCTAATAAACTGCTCTTGAGAAGCGTACTCTAGCTCCTTTTGGGAAGCTTCTTTTGAATCACTTTCCGAAATATACCCCAATGAGACCATTCTGCCCAAAACTTGCTCCTGCCTAGTTTTTGCCCTAAAACTACTTGTGTTAAGCGGAGAATACGCAGAAGGTGCGGAAGGTAAACCAGCCAACATACTGGCTTCAGCAAGATCTATCTCCCACACATGCTTATTAAAAAACTTCTGAGACGCTGCCTCAATCCCCCATGAAGTACCTCCATAGGATATATTATTCAAATACAACTCCAATATCTGTTCCTTGGAATACTTGTTTTCTACTAGAACCGAGAGAATTATTTCCTTCAATTTTCTAGAAATTGTTCTTTCCGGAGTTAGAAGAACATTCTTTACGAGCTGTTGAGTTATGGTTGAACCTCCTTGAAGATCATCATCCATAACAATTGCTTTAGCAGCCCGCATGATACTGTCCACTCTATATCCCTCATGTTCAAAAAAACGATCATCCTCGATTGCTAAAGTTGCTTGAATCACATGCTCAGGAATCTGATCTAATTCTACCGGTTCATACTTCCTATCCTCATAAATTTCATATAATAATGACCCATTTCTGTCTAGAATTTTTGTAGAACGTCTGTTTCCTTTTTCTATGAGAAGATCGGTTGCCGGAAGACTTTGAGCCAGAACATAAATTTCATAAGGAATAGCAATAAATAGTAGAGCAAATAAAGTTCCTGAAAGGAATAATAATAAACTTTTGCTAAACAAAACCCTAAATACAAGAAGGGGTAATCTTAATATCCATAACAATGTCTGTAAAAAAGAGGCTAGAACTCTTTTCAAATAAGAAAATAGGGCTTTAACAAAATTGCTAAACTCAAACCAAAGGTTTTTTGCAAATAGGACAATAGCTTTGTATAACTTATCCAAAAGTACGCGAGCCTTTTCTTTAATCTTATGCCAAAATTCCTCAACTACAATTAATGGCGTCGTTTGTTTGTATGACTTCTTGGAAAAACGACTTACTTTCTTTTTAAGGTCTTTAGCATCGAGTTTTATCGGAAGCGACTTTTCACTAAATCCATAAATCTCATCTCTTATCCACTCATAACCACTCTTAAATTTTACAAATATATTTTTAGCTGACTGAAAAAATTCATCAAATAAAAATGAAAATAAATCAATAAGGAAATGGCCGAATCTCGTCTGTAAAGATATTAGAGTTCCTAAAATTTTTTTTATCATAAAATCCTCAACGCTGTCCTTATGTAGTTTTGGATTATACTATGAGCTTTCCGATTTCCCTAATTTTATCACGATATTTTGCTGCTTTTTCAAAATTTAAGACCTCTGCTTCATATTTCATTAGTTTTTCCAGCTTATCTATTTCTTTCTTTATTTCCGGAGGAGGAAGTTCGTTATAGTCTATGTCCTCCATTATTGCATCTTTTTCAACCTTATCCTTAATAAAACCCTTTATTAATTTCTCTCTTATGGGTTTAACAATTCTTTGGGGAGTTATATTATTTTCTTTATTATACTCAATTTGAATTTCTCTTCTACGTTCCACCTCATCAATAGCTCTCTGCATACTGCCTGTGACACTATCCGCGTACATAACAACTTCACCTAAAGTGTGTCGCGCGGCACGGCCCATGGTCTGGATTAATGCATTCTCAGATCTAAGAAACCCTTCCTTATCAGCGTCCAAAATTACAACCAATGATACTTCCGGCAGATCTAATCCTTCACGAAGTAGATTAATACCAACCAAAACATCATATTCTCCCTTACGCAGGTCATCTAGAATATCAGTTCTTTCCAAAGTATCTATATTTGAATGTAGATAAGTGGCTTTAATTCCCTTCTCTAATAAATACACTGATAATTCTTCCGCCATCTTTTTTGTAAGGGTGGTGACCAAAACCCTTTCACCTCGAGAAGTTCTTTCTTTTATTTTTTTCAACAGGTTTGGTATCTGATTTTCGGTGGGCAATACACTTATCTTTGGATCTACTATCCCTGTGGGACGTATAATTTGCTCAATAACTCTTCCTCTAGATTGTTCTATCTCCCAATCTCTTGGAGTTGCACTTGTATAAACTGTCTGATCTATTCTTTCTGAAAATTCATCAAAATTTAGGGGCCGGTTGTCTAACGCCGAAGGAAGCCTGAATCCATACTCAACCAAAGTTTCCTTTCGAGCTCGATCTCCATTATGCATACCCCTTACCTGTGGAACTGTTATGTGTGATTCATCTATTATTGTTAAGTAATCATCTGGAAAAAAGTCCAATAAAGTATATGGAGCGTCTCCAGGATCTCTTCCATCAAAATACCTCGAATAATTCTCTATGCCCTTACAATAACCAATCTCGCGCATCATCTCCAAATCATATTGAGTCTTCTGTTTCAAGCGATAGGCTTCCAAATCCTTCCCAGCTTTTTTCAAAAACCTTAATCTTTTTTCTAAATCCTTCTGTATTTCTTTAAAAGCCTCTTCTCTTCCTTCCTCTGGTGCAACGTAATGTTTTGCGGGATAAATTAATACCAACCCCGGATCTGTTGAATCTTCTCTAGCGTATCTTTTATCAGTAGAGTCTTTTTTTTCTATCGATATACCTTTTTTATTTAATTTCTCTCCAGTTAAAGGATCAAAAAAACCAATGTAATTCAATACTTCATCAAACACCTCTAGACGAACAGCATAATCCTTATATGCAGGAAAAACATCTACTACGTCCCCGCGCACCCTGAAAGTCCCTCTTGTAAAGCTCATGTCATTGCGTTCATAAAAAAGCTGCGTGAGACGAGTTATTAAATCAACCATACGAAGCTTCATTCCCCTACGTAATTCCAAAGCAATCTTTGAATATTCTGCAGGAGATCCTAAGTTATAAATGCAGGAGACAGAAGCTACTACTATTACATCCTCCCGCGTCATTAACGAAGTAGTTGTAGAAAGCCTTAATTTATCAATTTCCTCGTTTATGGCTGAATCTTTCTCTATATAAGTATCAGTTGAAGGGATATAACTTTCGGGTTGATAGTAGTCGTAATATGAAACAAAGTATTCTACTGCATTTTCAGGGAAGTAATCTCTAAATTCTTGGTATAACTGAGCCGCCAAAGTTTTATTATGAGATATTACAAGTGTGGGTTTGTTTACATTTGCCACTACGTTTGCCATTGTAAAAGTCTTGCCCGATCCCGTAACCCCCAAAAGAACTTGATGATCTTTGCCTTTCATTACTCCCGAGGTCAACTCTTTTATGGCCTGAGGTTGATCTCCCGTTGGCTTGTATTCCGACTTTAATTTAAACACAAGGAAATTCTATCACAGTTTATTCGGGTTTTATTTGTGAGGAATTTCTAAAAAATACAAATGAGTAAGGCCTCAAATATCCCCTCTATGAAGGCAAAAGCATTTTCTTAAAAATTAATCTTGACACTTTCGCTATTTTTTCGGTAAACTGAATTTAATACAAATAAAACCCAAAAATATAAAGCCCCTTTGGGAAATTATTAAAAATTTAAAAAAGGAGAATTAATGAGTCCAGCAACACTCTATAAACGTCAGAAACAAGTATTAAATTTTATTTCCCAGTTTATCCAAAAAAACAGCACCTCCCCTACTCTTCAAGAAATAGCTGACGCTATGGAGCTTTCATCTTTAGCCACCGTACACGAACATCTTACCGCTCTCGAAAAAAAAGGTTTCATTAAAAGATATGATGGAGCAGTTAGAGGAATTGAAATTATTACAGACATCATAGATACCTCAATGCAAGGGATTGAACTTCCTTTAATTGGATATATTGCTGCCGGAGAACCAATTGAGGCTATAGAAAACTCACTCGAAACTGTAATGGTTTCGGCTGATCTGGTTTCCAAAAATAGAAGGTGCTATGTACTCCAAGTCAAGGGGGACTCAATGATAGATCAAGGAATTTTTAACGGTGACTATGTGGTTATACAGCAACAAAATACTGCAGAAGACGGAGATATTGTAGTCGCGCTAATAAATAACGGTTTTGCAACCCTAAAGACTTACTATAACGAAGGAAATGGGGAAATAAGACTTCAGCCTGCCAACTCAAAAATGGACCCTATCTATGTTGACGCAGACGAACTCCAAATACAAGGTAAAGTAACCGGTGTTGTAAGAAAATACAACTAATAGATAACTCATTTATACCCTTGGACTTACCCCTGAATTAAGGTATCCTAATAATGTTATGCATATTTTTACTGAAATAATGAACTATCTGGAAATCTTAGCAAATAAGATTCCCATAGAATTATTCACTTTCCTTGGAACCATTATTGAAGAGATACTTGCTCCAATCCCATCTCCTTTTGTCATGGGAATTACCGGAAGTATAGCCAAGGCACAGAATAAAACCATGCTATTCCTAATCGCAATTTCATTAATAGGAGCCTTGGGCAGGGTTGTAGGAACTTCTTTTTTATATGTGGTTTCCGACATTGCAGAAGACATTATCATAGGTAAATTCGGAAAATTTATAGGCGTATCCCACAGGGAAGTAGAAAAAATCGGAGCTCGTTTTGACGGAACTGCAAAAGACTATTTAACTTTAATATTTTTAAGAAGCATTCCGGTAATGCCTAGCTCTCCCGTATCTGTTATCTGCGGAATAATAAAACTAAAATTTAAAGTATTTGTTGTTGGTACTTTTATAGGGAGTATTTTCCGTAATCTCTTTTTCTTATACATAGGCTACGCGGGACTGTCAGCAACCGAATCTTTTATGGAAGGATTGGATACAGCAGACAATATCATGAAAATAGTCTTCGTATTGGCTTTAATAGGAGGTTATTATTACTTTTATAGAAAAAGGGAAAAAGGAGAACTTTTGGAAGATAATCCCGCCATTCCAAACCGTAAAAATGAAGAAGTGTTAGCAGAGTACGAAAAACTAAAAAAACAACCTTCGCCCGAAATAACTAAAGAAGAACTTGAAAAAGCCAAAAGCAAACTAGAATATAGAGAAGTAGATGAATTACCAAAAGATGAATCAAATGAACTACCCACACTTTATATTTTCAGGCATGGACAAAGTGTTGATAATGAAAAATATGTATTCAGCGGATGGAGAACAGCGCCAATTACAGAAAAAGGAAAGGAACAGGCAGAAGTTCTTGCCGAAAAACTAAAGAATAAAAAGATTGATAAACTTATCTCTTCTCCCCAAAAAAGAGCAATGCAAACAATGGAAATAGCTATGTCTCTTAATGAATCAGCAAAAAACCTCCCAATTAATACTGATGAAAGAATTAAAGAACGCTCCTATGGAGATCTCCAGGGGAAAAATAAACTTGAGTGGCATAAAAAGAATCCGGAATTTCTACACAAAATTAGAAGAACTTATCACGGACAGCCCCCTCATGGTGAAAGCATAGGCATGGTCTACAAAAGAGTCAGTGATTTTGCGGATGAACTCGTTAAAGAAATGAAAGAAAAACAGATTAATGTTGCCGTATCCTGTCACGGAAATTCTATCAGGTGCTTTAGGAAGTACTTTGAAAGCTTAAGCGATGAGGAAACAGCCACAGTAGAAACCCAGCTAGGACAAGATTACGCTGCTTACATCGTTGAATAATAATCAACTTAAAGCGTGATAAATCTCAAGCAGACGGTTATACTTCACTACTCGCTCACCCCGAGCAGTTGCTCCGAATTTTACAAAATCTGCTCCAACAGCTAATGCCAAATCAGAAGGGAAAGTGTCTTCTGCAGTCTCGCCGCTTCTATGGGAAACTATCGTAACCAGACCATTTTCCTGCGCCTTGCGAACAAAGTCAAAAGTTTCAGTTAAAGTTCCTACTTGATTAAGTTTGACTATCACGGCATTGATAGTTTTATGTTCTAAAGCCTTATCTAAAATCTTAGAATTTGTAACTACAAGATCATCCCCAACAACCATGACCCTCTCATGAAATTTTGCAAAGAGAGCACTCCAAGAATCAAAGTTGGACTCAAATAGAGGGTCTTCTAAATATATTATGGGGTATTCCTTCAACAGATTATCATAAAAATCAATAAATTCTGCTAGTGGAAGGATCTTACTTTCATCTCTCAAATCATATACATCTTTTTCGGGATCGTAAAAACTACCTGCTGCAACATCAGTTCCCAAAAAGACGTCTCGACCTAGCTTGTACCCAGCCTCCTCAACAGCCTCTGAAAGCTTGTTTAACGCGTTAGTAACTGAAATACCTTCAGGAGCAAACCCTCCCTCATCTCCAACCCCTGTTGAATAACCATGCTCATGCAGCTTGTTCGCTAAACTTTTATAACAATCCACCCCAATCTCCAGCTTTTTCTCATAAGATTTTCCCATAGCTGGAATAACCATAAACTCTTGAAAAGACAAGCCATTATCTGCATGCTCACCGCCATTTAAAATATTAAATACCGGAGTAGGGAATTTAACCTCTGAGTTATTTCCGTAAAGCTCCTTTAAGTAAAAGTAAAGATCCTGACCTCTCGAAACTGCAGCAGATTTTGCAACTGCTAAAGAAACTGGCAAAATAGCATTACCTCCTAAATTAGATTTGTTAGGGGTTCCATCTAATTCAAGCATTAAACTGTCGACTTTCTCTTGATTAACCGGATCCAAACCTATAAGGGCAGGTGCAATATCAATCTTAATATTTCTAATTGCATCCTCTACGGGAAGCGAAATTGCCTCGTTCTGCCCCTTTGAAGCACCCTCCGGGATAGTTTGTTTTACTTTGGTACCATCCTGAAGCTCTAGCAAAACACAAACAGTCCAATCACTTCTTGAGTTAAGTACTTTGTAAGCTTCTATAGATTTTATTGCACTCATCAGTTTTCCTTTTTGGAATTTTCTTTATGTTTTTCCTTCAACAATTCTGCTTCAGCATCATAGACAATCTTGCGAGTCTTATCCAAAACATCTGGACTGACAGAAATTGAAGTAATACCCCAACGAGTGAGCATTTTTACTAACTCAGGATAAACCGAGGGGGCTTGACCGCAAATGGAACAGGTTATCTCTCTATTTTTACACGTAGTTACAATTTTCTCCAAGCTCTTTAATACAGCTGGATTCATCTCACTATAAACTTCCGCAACTCTTTCATTATCTCTATCAACTCCCAAAGTGAGCATGGTTAAGTCATTGGTTCCAACCGAAACTCCATCAATACCAACATCTATAAAATCATCCAATAAGATAACATTAGAAGGTATCTCAACCATCATCCATATTTGAAAGTTGGCGCTGCGGCGGAGACCGTTGGCTGCAGTAATCTTCTTTACTTCTTTCAGCTGTTCTACAGTCCTCACAAACGGATACATTACCCACAAATTTTTATGACCCATTTTGTTACGGACCTTCTTAATAGCCTCAAGCTCTAATTCAAAAACATCGTCATCCTCTAAATACCTGCTAACTCCTCTAAAACCAATCATTGGATTTGGCTCTTCTCTTTCAAACTCTTGACCTCCCTCTAGATTTGCATACTCATTGGTCCTAAAGTCTGTAAATCTATAAACAACTGGATGAGGATCAAAAGCTTCGGCAAAAACAGCAAGATCATCCGCAAGTGTATCAATAAATTCCTGTTGCTTGCCTTCCTTAATAAACATACGTGGATGCTCACCTATTTGCGCAATCATAAATTCTGCTCGCAGGAGGCCTACACCATCCACGTTTTTCTGAGCCATATCATAAGCTAGTTCAGGTTCTGCCAAGTTCATATAGATTTTAGTAGCAGTTTTTAAGCTGTCGTAATCTATATCATCAACTTCAACCTTCTCTTGCTTAGTTATATTCTCAGAATAAACCTTTCCACTCGAACCGTCTACTGTTATTACTTCTCCCCCATGAAGCATCTTTGTTGCAGACTGAGAACCTACAATAGCGGGGATTCCTAACTCTCTACTGACTATGGCAGCGTGTGAAGTTCTACCACCTTCATCAGTTAGTATGGCACAAGCTCTTTTCATTGCCGGTACAAAATCTGGGTTCGTCATTACAGCAACAAGGACATCTCCTTTTTTAACTTTAGAAATTTCTGTAGCGTCTTTTATAACCTTAACCGGTCCCGAAGCCACTCCTGGAGATGCTCCTAAACCTTCAAGTAAAAACCTTGAGGCTTGATCTGGATCAACAATCGTTATTATCTCTTCCTTTTTCCTATTCATAGTAGTTACCGGACGGGATTGAACTATCAAAAGTTCTTCATTTTCCATAGCCCACTCTATATCCTGGGGATTTCCGTAATGCTCCTCTATATGTTTTCCGATTTTTGCCAACTCCCGAATATCCTCATCCTCCATTTTTTGTCCCTTCTGGTGAGCTTTAGAAATGGGTGTTTTACCTGCTTTTGTTAATTGCCATTTCTGCAAAGACAGATGCTTGGACTTAATCTCATTTGATTCCTTATCCACAATATATTGATCAGGAGTTACTTCACCGGAGACAATAGGCTGGCCTAAACCGTAAGCTGCTTCGATTGAAATTTCGCTCATGTCGTTTGTCAAAGGATTTACCGTAAACATAATCCCTGATATGTCAGATTGAACCATTCGCTGAACAGGAACCGCAATACCAACTTTAAGATGATCGAATCCATTCTCAGTACGATAGAAAATAGCTCGAGCTTCAAACAAAGAAGCCCAGCATTTTTGTACACTTTTTATTACTGAATCCGTACCCTCAACATTTAGATAAGTCTCTTGCTGACCAGCAAAGGAAGCGTCGGGCAAGTCCTCAGCAGTAGCAGAGGAACGAACCGCAACTAAAGCATTATGTTCTCCAGAAAGATGATGATACGCATCCTTAATCTTCTCTTTTAAGTCACTAGGCATTTTCGCAGCCAAAATAGCCGTCTTTATATTGTTTGAAGCTTGAGTAAGCGCATTGGAATCATCCAAATTAAGATCGGAAAGCTCGGTCAAAATTTTTTGTCGTAAGGAAGTTGTGTCTAGAAAGTCAAAGTAGGCTTTTGCGGTAACAACAAAACCGTCAGGTACGGGAATGCCTGATGAAAACATCTCACCAAGATTGGCTCCCTTTCCACCTACATAGGGGAGGTCAGCTTTTCTAATATCGGAAAAATTTAGAATGTGGGCAGTTTCTTTATTCATATAATTAAAGTATATAGAACAAATCCGGAAGGTGCAATGAAAAAACCTGGAAAAGCAGAAATTAAAAAGGCAATTCTAAAATAAAACGAGAGCCTTGGGGCTTATTATCCTCAACCCAAATTTTTCCTTCATGTGCTTCTACTATACCTTTAGAAATTGTGAGACCAAGGCCAGTACCTTTCTCAGATGAATTACTACCTTCCATACGTTTATATTTATCAAAGATACCCTCTTTAAGATTGTCTTTAACACCGCGGCCGGTATCTTCTATATAAATTCTCAAGTTACCTTTGTGGATATCAGTAATTGCCGTAACCTCTCCACCTTCCGGCGTATATTTAAGCGCATTAGATAACAAATTATCTAAAACCTGCCGAACTTTCTCCGGATCCACTTCCATTTCAGGAATGGAGGAAGCAAGATCTAACTTCAAAGAAACGTTTTTCTGAGAAAAAGATGTCTCATAAAATTTAGCGGCACTTTTTACAAGATTATTGACGTCCGTAGGCTGCTTAAACAACTCTATTTGTCCGCTCTCTATTTTAGCCGAATCTAGTAAATTGTTAACCAAAGAGAGAAGAGTTGAAGAAGAACCTTTAATTTGCTCAAGAAATTCCTGTCTTTGAGATGCTTCCAAATTAGCATCTTCTTTTAATATAAAGTCTGAAGTACCTCTTATAACAGATAGGGGAGATCTTAACTCGTGAATAATCATAGCTGAGAAGTCTCTCCGTAACTGCTCTAACTCTTTAGCATGGGTTCTATCTTCCAATAAACAAACCACACCCACCACGACATTATCTCTCTTCACTGGTATTGCAACAAAATTGTAGTACTTGTCTGATGAATCGGAATCACCAGAAGACTGGGCATGAATATCTATATTTTTAACCTCACCCATGATAAATACTTCCGATATAACATCTTCAAATGAAAAGTACGGGGCAAAGAAACTAGACACCTTTACAATGTTCAATGCTCCACTTGGATGAAGTCCTAAAAACTCTCGCAAAGCTGGATTTATAATCAAAAAATTGTATTCTTCATCAACCATGAAAACCCCATCTCGCATACTATCTACCATAGCTTTGAATTTACGGCGTTCTCTAAGAGCAACTTCCCAAATCATACCTAAGGACTCAGATAATGCGTCGACAAGGTATTCAAAACTCGATTTTAAACTATCCGAAAAATGGTTTTCCTTCCGAGAACTAATGCATAAAGCGCCTTTAACACCACCAATCTCAAGAGGGAAGATTAAGCGAGATAGAGCATGTGCCTCACTGCTGGAATTTAAAGGTCCTCCTTCTATGTTTCTTTCAATATTCGTGATTTCAGAATTCAGCTTGTTTTTAACATAATCTCTTAGACTCTCTAAATCACTTTGAACGAACCTCTCAGAAACTTCATAGACAACATGTGTCTTAAACACATAGTCAGTGCTTCTCTCCATCACGGGGATCAAGAAAGAAATAGAAGTAATCGAAACCGAGTCTATCAATTGACTCACCAAAAAGTCCAGGCTTTCCTTCAAATCGAGCTCCTCAGAATATTGTTTATTTAGTTTGAAAATGAGATCGCAAATAAACTCCTTGGAAAGAACCAGCTCTTCCTTCTCTTCAAGATCCTTATGCATGGTTAATAATTTATATACCGCCCTAACAACA
This sequence comes from uncultured Candidatus Saccharibacteria bacterium, assembly GCA_964638225.1. Lineage (GTDB taxonomy): Bacteria > Patescibacteriota > WWE3 > UBA101185 > UBA10185 > WJKK01. The sequence goes on along the minus strand of CAZWYL010000003.1, from coordinate 5,607 downwards.
ACAATACTAAAAGGTACTAATATAACTAATAAAATTTTTAACCACAGATCCATTTTAAAAATTTAGCTGGTTATTTTGACCGGAGAATCAGTTTCCTCACCTAATATTTGGGAGACTTTTTCCGAAAGCTCTGAAGGGACAACGTTGTACTTTAAAACATAATCTTCGGCACCCAGTTCCAAAGCCTTTTTAACATTGGCATCATTACCATAGTTTGTTACCATCAAAACCTTTATATCCTTTAAATCCTCTCTACTGGTAATGTCTTCCAATACTTCCAGACCATTTCTTTCTGGGAGAATAATATCGAGCAGAATCAGATCCGGCTGAAATTCTTCAATGACATTCATTGCTTTCATACCGTTAGCCTCATGCTCTACCTCATACCCGCGGAGCTTCAATTCCGCAGAATAAACTTTATAAATAGATAAGTCGTCTTCTATTATTAGTACCTTTTTCATATAGATCAATAATATGCAATTTGACTCTAAAAGTAAACACCAATATCCTTAGTAACATGAGTAAACAAAAATTGATGTTATTTATTGTTATGGTCTGCGCAATTGTAAGTGGCAGTTTCCTTGCAATACAAAATACAAAATCAAAACCTAACCAAAAGAAAAAAACTTCTTTAAGTGACATAAAAGGTGAAACAGTGAAAAACAAAGAGCCGGCAGAAAAATCAAATCTAGCTAAAAAAGATTTAATTAACATATTACTGCTGGGAGTAGATCGAAGAAGTAAACAAGAAAAAGCTTACAATACCGACACAATGGTTCTGCTGAGTGCAAATCCGGAGGAAAACGTTGTTCTATTAACATCCGTGCCTAGGGACCTTTGGATTAATGGAAATAAATTAAACGCTTTGTATTCTGTAGGTGGAGAAGATCTATTAATAGATGCCTTTGAAGAAGTAACAGGTCTAGATTTAGATGGCTATATTAGGTGCGATTTTGAAGATTTCCGGTGGATAGTAGATTCATTTGGTGGAGTTCCTGTAGATATAGAAAGAAGCTTTACAGACGTTCATTTCCCCAACGACACAGATACCGGACTGAGGCCTGTTAATTTTGAGGCAGGACACGAAATAATGAATGGAAGCCGCGCACTGGATTTCGCACGTTCCCGTAAAGGAACTAATGGCGAAGGTAGTGATCTTATGCGCGCAAAGAGGCAGCATTTGATTTTAATGGGCATGGTAGATGGAATAAGCCAGCCAAACAGTACTTTCTGGCCCATGGATATACCTAAATTCTTTGAAGCTGTAACCCAACGAATGCATACTACTTTAACAATTACAGATGTTAAATACTTGTGGGACTTTTACAAGGATCGAGACGAATATGAAATAATCTCCTTTGTAGTGGATGAAAAATATGTTTATCATCCTGGGGTTTATCCTAACAGCTCTTATCACGCGTGGGTTTTTATCCCTCGAGAAAAGGGTTTCCAAACTCTTCATAATGACATTAAGAAAATGCTTTTCCCTTCAGAGAGCGTGTCTGCAGAATTAGAATCAGTAGAATAAATCACTTCGGTTCAAGCGCTAGAATATAACATTAGACAGCTCAACAGTCAGCTAGTAAATTTTTGTAGTGCTTCAACTTTAAATTCCCACTAAAGCCTAAAATACATATCCCGTCTAACCTCCAAAGTTCATCGGATTGGGTACGCATTAAAAGATACATTTTTATAGCCCTCCGAAGTTTCTGAATTTTCCTTGGGGAAATAAATTGAATAGGATAACCAAATCTTGCTTCCTTTCTATATTTAACTTCAAAGAAAACCAGCATCGATTCCTTGCGAGCAATAATATCAATCTCACCCCACCTACATCTCCAGTTAAAATCAAGAATTTTAAATCCACTCTTCTCCAAAAATTCCCCTGCAATCTTTTCTGCTTTCTCACCTTTTATTAAAGATTTTTTGCCTATGAATTTAAATTAACAGAGTAACCCCTAAAAGCAACAATCAAAGCTCTAGTTTAAATAGAAATCAAAAATTAAAGAGCTACAGATCATCGGGAGGGATTGAATAATAAGTTGCCAAATCCTGGGCTAAATCCATCCACAAAGGCACGGCGGTTTCAGAAGCGTATCGGCTGGAGACTGGCCTTTCCAACCTAACTAGCATAGAAAATTTCTTGCTCTCAGAAAGAAATCCTACAAAAGTGGCATTAGTTTCAGACGTATCATACGAACCTTCTTTTGGTATTTCAGCAGTTCCTGTTTTTCCTGCAACCTTGTAACCTTCAATATTAAAGTAGCGGGACTCCCCCTGTTCCACTGCAGAGGTTAGTAGATCCACCATGGTTCGAGAAGTCTCCTTAGAAATAACTCTTCGGACCTCCTTTGTTTCCATATCAATGATCTCATCTCCAGTAACAATTTGAGAAATAATCCTAGGGCGATTTAGTACACCTCCGTTAGCTATAGCGTTAAAACCGTTTAAAACTTGCAGGGGGGTTGCAGATATACCTTGACCAAATGAAATCGTCGCCAAATCAATGGCGGTCCAAGTAGAAGGATTGCGTATCACACCAGTATCTTCTCCTTCAAGGCTTATCCCTGTTTTTTGACCCAAACCAAAGTTGCTAAAATATTTATGAATATCCTTAGATCCTACTTGATGACCCACCCACGCTGCGCCAATGTTATTTGACTTTTGCAGCAGCTGGGCAATTGTTTGAACCCCGTGATGCTTACCATCCCAATTGTCTATAGTGTAATCAGAATACTGAACAGGACCTGAATCAACAAAAGTACTAGAAGGTGTTATTTTTCCAACATCTATGCCAGCAGAAATAGTAAATCCTTTTAAAACGGATCCGGGCTCGTAAGTATCTGATATAGCAATATTTTTAGCTTGGGATTCATCTTCCAACTCCCCGGGGTTAAACTTTGGATAATTCGCCATAGCAATGATCTCGGAAGTAAAAGGATTCATTACAACTACACTTCCTGATGAAGCACCATACTTCTCAACTGCTTCTTCTAATTTACGCTCTACAATATACTGAGGCGATCTTTCTATGGTCAAAATTATATCGCGGCCCTTAATTGGATCAGTTTTTTCATAGCCGCCAACTAAAATCGGGTTTCCTTCTGCGTCTTTCTCCTGAATTATTTTGCCCTTTTTGCCCCGCAGATCACCATCCAAACTTCCCTCTATTCCAAAATAACCAACTCTCTCGCCTTCATCATTAAATGCAACAAAACCCATTATGTGAGAAGCTAACTCCCCCTCCGGATAATACCGTATTGGCGATAGCTCAAAACCCACACCTTCCAGAGCCAACGCTTCTATAAATTCCTTGGTTGCAGGATCAATATTCCTTTCCAAACCAATCCACCACAGATCACAGTCCAGGAGATCAAAATACTTGGTATATAACTCCTCGTAACTACCATATTCTCTCTCACTTAAAAGTTTTGCCAGCTTCTCTGCCAACTCCAATTTATTTTCTATTCTTTTGGGTTCTGCATACAAAAGATAGTAATTCTGGTTTGATGCTAAAACAAAGCCATCTTTAGAATAAATCCTGCCCCTCTCAGCCGTTAACTCCTGGACAATCCAATGCTGCTCCTCTGCCAGACTTTTATATTTTTCGTGCGAGTAAACTTGAATATGGAAAAGTTTTAAAATCAAAACAAATACAGCGAGGGAAAAACCATAAATCAAAAGTTTTATCCGAATTTGGTGGTTTTTTAGATGAGTTCTTCTTGCCACGGGGATGTAAATTTAACGATTTGATAATGAGGCGACAGTAACAGGTCCTACGGTAAGTAAGTTCTGCTCCATCCCTACAAATCCCAATTCCTCAGCTTCACTCTCAACATACTCTAAAGAAGAAAGTAAAGAATCTTCATATTTAAGATGAGCCAGCTCCTTTTTCAATACAGCCTGTTCCTCTATAGCGACCTGCAATGAACCATTTTTTACAGCGTATTTGTTGCTAAAATAAAACTGCAAACCAAGACAAACACAAAACACAACAAGAGATACCTTAAACAAAATTTTAAAAAGGTTTTTTTCTGTTTTTTTCAGCCTAAATTTATTCATTCTTTTCATAAATTCTCATCTTTGCACTCCTAGATCTAATATTTCTTTCTACTTCCTTCTCTGTTGGCACAATAGGTTTCTTAGTTAATTCTTTTAGATCAGGCTGCACAGAATGGCCAAAATTTTTGGCCACTTTATCTTCGAGAGAATGGAAACTAATTATTACCATTCTTCCGCCAGGCAGTAATAAATGTGCAGCCCGAGGCAGTGCAAACTTCAAATTTTCAATTTCGTCGTTTACGGCTATTCTTAGAGCCTGAAAAACTCTGGTTGCAGGATGTATTCTCCCGCGTTCATAGCCTGGAGGAGCAGCAGAACTTAGCAATTCAGCTAATTGCTTTGTTGTCTGCAGCTTCTCCAGCTTACGATGTTCAACTATTTCGCCAGCAAATCTTTTTGCATATTTCTCATCCGAATATTCTTTAAATATACGTACGAGTTGACTTTCCGGTAATGCGTTAAGTAAATCTGCTGCTGTAACTCCCAAATCTTTGTCTAGACGCATATCTAAGGGAGCATCATTTTGAAAGCTTAAACCTATCTCATCCTCCAGTTGCGTAGACGAAAAACCTAAATCAAAAAGTATTCCATCCACTTTTCCAAAACCTGCTTCCTGAGCTATTTTTTCAATGTGCTTAAAATTTCCTCTTCTACCTTGAAACTTACTGTCTAATCCAAGAGATTTTATTCTTTCTTTTGCTCTATCTACAGAACCTCGATAATAGTCAATTCCCAAAACTTCTGAACCTGCATTTAGAAGTTCTATCGCATGTCCTCCATCGCCCAAAGTAGCGTCAATAAATTTCTTTCCCGGTGCGGGCTGTAAATATTTAATTACCTCCGCTTTCAAAACCGGTGTGTGAAATTCCATAGCTTATTCCGGCATTTTTTCCGATATATTTTTAAGGTGCTCTTTCCAAACTTCCGCATCCCAAATTTCAACATGATCTCCAACTCCTATAACTGCTGTCTCCCCATCAATATCAGCATATTCCTTTAAATCAGAAGGAATAACCACTCTCCCTTGAGAGTCGATAGAAGCCTCCGCTGCTGATGTATAAAGATATCTCTCTAAATCACTCCTTTTAACTCCTTCTTCGGCTAAATTGTCAACCTGCCTCTCTACTCTTTCACTCCAATCGGACAAATCGTAAACTAAGATACATTTTTCAAAACCCTTAGACAAAACCACGGCATCCTCCGTGATTTGTTCACGGTGCTTCTTGGGCAGGGCTATTCTATTTCCGCTTGTTATATTTGGGCTATATTTCCCAAGAAACATTTTCATATTTCACCATTGTTCACCAATTTATATCTATACTCCACCATAAAATATCCAATGTCAACACAAAAATAACCCGAAACAAAAAGGATACTCTATTAATACAGTGAATTTTAGTTTAGAGAAAAAGAATTAAGGGAATAAGTAAATCAAAATAACTTCAGTGAATCTGTATAAAAATATAAGATCTAGCTAGAATGTTATTTCCTCGTAATGCATCCGATCCTGCTCCATAGTATCTCGATCCCTCACAGTAACAGTAT
>CAZWYL010000002.1:57092-68347 GCA_964638225.1 uncultured Candidatus Saccharibacteria bacterium | reverse complement strand
TGGTCGGGGTGCTGGGACTCGAACCCAGGACCTCACGCACCCAAAGCGCGCACTCTAGCCAACTGAGCTACACCCCGACAATTAAAGCTCTCATATTATATACTAGGAAGTGTAAATATCCGAATAATTTATTTTGTTCGCGTATCTTTTTTAATGGCAATTTGTCTAACTTAATGGAAGTGATTTTAAGAAAAAAACTAATTCGGAAGATTTTTTTGATTCTAGCTGGAGTTATTATTAGTTGGGGTTTTATTAAGAGAATGGATAAGGCTCTCGGGGCCTCCCCCGGTGGCGACCATTCTACTCACGTTCGCGCAATTTATGATCTGATTGCAGGAAATAATCCTTATGAATGGACTGTTGCTACCTTTGAAAATCTGGATAAAAATCCTAATGATAAGGGTTATGCTTATTTCCCGGGAATCCTTTATGTGTATACTGCTTTATATGCTTTATCCATGTTTTGTCAATCTAATTTAGGTTTAATTTCTGCGTGGTGCTCATCTGGTTTTTTGTTTTTACTTCCGGGTGTAATCACATCTACAGGAATTTCTATGTTTTTGCTCTTGTATTTTTACAAGGAGAAAAAAGACTATTTGGCTATGCTTTTTTCTGTGGCTTTTTGGAGTTTTAATTTTTTCCTTCTTGCAAGAGGTAGTCTTTATGGATTTGATGCAGTTCCTATTTTTCTCACACTAATAGCACTTCATTTTCTGGAAAGGGACGACGTTTTAACTGGATTTTTCTTTGCTTTGGCAGTTTTATTTAAAACATTTCCGATTATTTTGTTTCCTTTATTTATATTTAGATCAAAAAAGCCGGTGAAATTTTTACTTGCAGGCTTTGTTACCGCCTTGTTCTTCAGTATTCCCTTTATGAGAAGTCCGTTGGATTTTTGGACTTATCTTAGAGGAGCTCTGTTTGTACATGGGGATAGATTTGTGCAGGGCAGACCTTATCTTTACTATATTAGTTATTATTTTTCTATAGAATTTTTTAGGATTATTCCTTTTAGCTTTTATTCCTTGGCTAGCATTTTTTCAGGCTGGATTTTAGTAGGTGCTAACAAGTTGCTTAAAGTTTTTAAAAAGCCTTTTTATTTACGGGATAAATATACAATAGCAGTACTTCCCTTTCTGTCTTTTTACATACTGACTCCGGTTTTAAATAGAACATACCTTCTGTGGGGCGCGCCTGTATTGCTGTTAGGAAGTTATAATTTTTTCAAAAGAAGAAATAAGCTTTTTCTCTTTTATATAGTTAATGCTGTATATTGGATTTTTAGTTATTGGTATCTAAGGCAATGGAAAGAAGGTTTTCACATTTGGCATCCCACGTAATTGATATCTGTGTTTTAAGTAAGCCTGTGCTTAAAGCTCTTCTTTTGCCCAAAAAAGTTCTAGGGCCTTTTCCTCTGATTCATAAATCCATCTCTTATTATTTATTAAGTCCACAAGGTGTATTTTAAACGTGTATGAGCAGTTTTCTTTTGTTGAGCATCTATCACTAGGATCTGCAAGGGATATTTCATGCACCACAAAGACGTCGTTATCTAAGAAGTAAGCGCGGTCGAAATAGCAGTTTGTTTTGGTGTAACATTCCAAAATACGTGCGTCAATAATCTTATCTTCTTTTTGTCCATATAAGTGCACCTCATGGGCTTTGTAGTTTCCTCGGTTAATGTTCCTGTAATCCAGGAATATCCTTTCACTGGGTGAAAACACTACTTTATCTATATCTTTGTATTTATCCAGAGTTTCTTCAAAGGTCTCTCTTACACCAGGCTCGTCAATAGAATACACTTCTATCCATCTAGTGTTGTATATTTCAACTTCTTTGGTAAGCATGAATTCACTTGCTTCAACTAGTATTTCTTTATTTTTTGCGTTTGTAATCCATCTTTGAAAATTTCTTTCTTCTTCTAATTTGGAGGGAATCCTCGAAGTATCTATAGCTGCTTTTCTTTGTAAGTTTAGGTAAACTCCTGCTCCTACTAGCAAAAATAAGAAAGTTGTAGTCAATACCTTTAATTTTTTCATCCTATTAATTATATCTTATTGGTTTGGTAACAGATTTTTCTTTTAAGAGATTTCCTGTCTCTCACTTCTGAAAACGTCTTTTGGGAACAAGACAAAGCGTTATTTATAGGCTTTTCTCTGAAGTTCGAAGGCAGTTTTGTATTTCCCACTTTCAATATTCATTAGTTCTTCATGGTCTCCTTTTTCTACTATCTTTCCCTCATGTAAAACAATTATTCTGTTAGCATTTCTAACTGTTGAGAATCTGTGAGAGATAATTATCACGGTTTTTTCTTTTGCAAAGTCAAATAACCTTTCAAAGATTTGATATTCTGCCTTGGGATCTATTGCACTTGTGGGCTCATCTAGAATTAGGATTTCAGGATTTTTAAAAAAGCCTCGTGCCAAAGCTATTTTCTGTTTTTGGCCAGTAGATGGGCTGATTCCTCCTTCAAAAGATTTGTTTAGAATTTGATTATAGCGTTCTTTATATTTACTAATGAACTCATGTGCTTCTGCCTGTTTTGCTGATTTTTTTATATCCTCCAAATTATCCATGTTTTCGGGGTCCCCAACTCCAATGTTTTCTTTTGCACTAAAGTGATAGAAATTAAATTCTTGGAAAAGAGCTCCTATTTTTTCATACCAACAGTCCAAGTCAATTTTCCTTAAATCAGTTTTGTCAACTAGGATTTGTCCTTCAGTAGGGTCGTAGAAACGGAAAAGAAGTTTAATTAAGGTTGTTTTTCCCGCACCGTTCTCTCCTACTATTGCCAAGTGTTCTCCAGGATTTATTGTTAAATTAATATTTTTCAAGGCTCTGCCTCCCGAATCTTTATAAGGGTACTCAAAAGAGACGTTTTTCAATTCAATTAGTGGGGGCTTTCCCGTGTTTTTTAAGCAAATATCTCCTGAGACTATCTTTTCTTCCAAGTCCATAAATTCAAACATATCTACAACAAAAAGGCCGTGTTCATAAATGCGAGCTATTCTTCTAACCATTCCACTAAGGCTTTGCTGAAGCCTTCCTGTGGCGCTTACAAAAAAGTTGAATTGACCAATGGTGATTCTTTGAGCAATGGTTGCCAAAGCAATTAAAATATAAGTTACTGTTCTCCCAGCAAGTCTTATCAAAGAGAATAGAAAAAGCTGTACTCGCTTGGTTTTTTCTATATCTAACTGTGCCTGCTGAAAGATAGTATGAAGTTTATTCATTCTCTCCAATAGATATTCCCGGGTTCTAAATATTCTTAGTTCCATTAGGGAATTTTCTCTTGTTAAGTAATGCCGGGTCCAGAAAAAATCCCTCCCCTCTTCTCCTTTTGAGCTCCATATTCCCCAAAGTTTCCTACCAAATATAAGGTTTGCAATTAAGGTTGGAATTGAGGTCACCATAAGTAGTAGAACTATCAGTGGAGAAAAGCTCAATAATATTACTGCCGCTGAAATCACGGAAACAGTATCTCCGATGATATACCCCATGAAATCGATGAACTGTTGAGCTTTGCTGCTGTTTTGAGAAACTTTGTTAAGTAGTTTCTGCATTTCCGGGTTATCGTAATGCTCTGTGTCCAGATATGCGTTTTTTCTTGTTAATGCGAGTGTGAAGTCTCTTTCCATGCCGTACCAGATTTTTATTTCGGCATTGCCTAGTAGGTGTTGGATTAGGTTTTGAAAAATTGAGATTCCAATCCCCGCCCCTATTAACAAAATAAACCTTTGAGAATATTCTTCAAATCCGTTTGACACGGCGTTTATCAATGTGTCTATAAATAAACTGTTGATCCAAGTGCTAAGGAAGGGTGCTAAGCTGGTAAGAATAGAACAGGTGAAAAATACTACAGTGGCTCTTGGTAATATTTTATAGACAAATTTGCTTAGTCTTACTGCAACCCGGGAGATTTTCTTAAAATCATTCCAGTATTTTTTGTATTTTTTTGCTTTTATTTTAGATAATATCTGCACACTTGTGATGATATATCTAACTTTTCATTTTCGCAAGGCTTTTTTTTGAGGATTATCCTATGACAAAAAGTTCTTCCTCTGCTCTAGTCACTGCGGTGTAAAGCCACCTTTTCCAGGCTTCATCATCCATTTGTTTAAACCTTTCCTCAAATAAGATCACTCTTTTAGCTTGGCTACCTTGTGCCTTATGTACTGTCATGGCATATCCAAAGTCAAAGAGATCTCCTTGAAGAGTTTCTTTTCTTCTGTTCTTTTGGAAGTTTAACGGATGTGAGTTGTTGAATTGATCCTTTAGAATTAATCCTTCGAATGTAAAATTGTCTTCCATTTCTATTCTAGCAAAATACCAATTCTCATTAGATGGTTCTATGTGTATTATTTGGCCCAGCATTCCGTTGAAAAGACCTTCTTTATGATTGTTTCTCAAGCATATTACTCTATCGCCGTGTTCTGGGTGCGGGGTGTGATAGCCCAGGAAGGCTCTAATTTGACTGTTTATTTTAACTCGCGTGTTGTTGTAACCGCACAAAATGATGGTGTTTTGATCGTATTCCTCCAGGAGTTGTGTAACTGTTTCTTGAGTTTCCCAAGAATTTCGATCTAATTTCATGACTCCTCTCCCATATTTTTCTACAGGTATATTTCCTTCCTCTCTGGCCAGGGTTGCTACTTCTATTATTGGATTTTCTTTTGCTTGTCTGTGGATTTTTGTTAGCTTTAGCTTGGGGTTTTTCATTAGATTGAACTTTCCCCCTATCGGAGGTAATTGGCCATGATCCCCTACTGCCAAAATCGGTTTTTTATATGCTTTTAAGTCGTGCCAGATATTTTCACTGACCATGGAAGCTTCGTCTATTATTAAGAAGTCTTTGTCTATGTCTTCTTTAATTTCCCACCCAATAATTTCCTCCTTGCTGTTGGTTAGTGGTGAGTAAATTAAGGAGTGAATAGTGGTCACTGAATCGTTTGGAAACATTGCCTGATTTTCATTAATTTTATTTTGCAAGATTCGGGTTGCCTTTCCTGTGTAGCTTACAAAACCCACCTTTAGTTTAGGGTCAGTTTTATAGAGAGCATGTCGAAAAATGCTTATTAAAGTTGTTTTCCCTGTGCCAGCATAGCCACCGAGGGTTACATATTGTTTTTTATTCGGGTTTTTATACCATGCGATTAATTTTTTTAAGATTTTTTGTTTGTCTGTTGAGATTTCCATTTGTTTGTTTGTTTTAGTTTTGGGCACATATGGAATTATAATGGATAAAAGTTAGATGGGTATTAAATAGTGTTCTTGTTGTGATAGGTTCTGAGAGAACATCTTGCCTTATCCATAATATTAATGGTAAGTGTGTTGGGGCAAGATGTTCTCTTGAGCTAGCCTCGGGGGATTTCCTAGTATTAGGGGATATAGTATCCCCTTTTCAAGCGGTGGGTGACCTTGTTCTGGATTGAGAGTGAGCAGGATCTAATCACAGCTATGACGTTGTTCCTACTTTCCGTAATCTCTAGTTTTCCTTTCTTTTTCTCTCCGCGACCACTAGCCATTAGGATGTGACCTCGGACCATTTCTTCCACCTCTTCTAGAGTCAGAACGTGCATTTTCTTCTCCTTCTCCTTTGAAGCTCTCCAGCTTGGGTTTTGGGGAAATCCCCATATATTTTCAACAGTTTAATTATATACTATGTGAAATTTAGTTTATAAGATCTGGGTGATTTACGATGTGTTTGGTGGGCGAGGAGGGACTCGAACCCTCACGAGATAAATCTCAACAGATTTTAAGTCTGTCGCGTATGCCAATTCCGCCACTCGCCCTTGAAATAGTTTTGCAAAGCGAAACTTTTCAAGCTTAACGATAATGCCCTCGGCATTTCGTTATGCTGCCAAAGTAGCCTGCTACTTTGACAACTACCTCTAGACATCTACAATCTCTGCAAGAAATTGCTTGCATTCTCGCGGATCTCAAAAGGAGTTGTTTGTTTAACAACCTCTCAGATTGCTCACGAACTTTAGCAATAGGATTTTAGCATATTTCGCTTGTGAATATAATAGGTGTCCGTTTGTTTTTGAAATTAGCCCCGAATTTTTTCACCCAACCGAGCAAGTTCCTCTGGATCTGCTTTTCCCTTTATCTGTTCTGTTACTCCAGGATACATAGGCCACAATTTTCCATGAAGATGTGCAACCTCTAGACCTTCAAAAGTTAGTTTAGTTTGCACGTTGTCTTCTAGTTTACGATCAAGAAGATCCATCACTTTTTTACATACTTCCATTAAATTGCAGACCACTTCCCTATCTACTTTTTTTATGTAGCTATCATAGTGTTTTTTCGGTATTACTACGGTAGCTCCCGGTACGACAGGGTAGATATCTAGAAAAGCCATGAAATCATCATTTTCCCAGATTACTTCGGCAGGTGCTTCTTTTTTTGCTATTTTGCAAAAGATACAGTCTTTCATGGGGCTATTATAACATTGGGATTTTTTTGTTGGGTGATTGCTGGGGCCGCTCTATTCCTTTTTAACGCGAATGTTTGGGGTATAACAAAACACCCACTTTTGTTCGTATTTTTGCTGGCGCCCCAGGAGGGAATCGAACCCCCGGCCTTTTCCTTAGAAGGGAACTGCTCTAGTCCGCTGAGCTACTGGGGCACGGATGCTTCTAAACATTTCATATTATAGAGCAGGAGTCTCTAAAAGCCAAAATGTTTGGGAAGTGAAGTAATACTCAAAGTTCCTGCGGAACTTTTCGGGCACAACGAAATGTTCGCTTTGCTCACATTTACGTTGAGTCATTTAAAAAGCGGGCTTTTTAAATGGAGCGAGAGACGGGATTCGAACCCGCGACCCTCTCCTTGGAAGGGAGATGCTCTAGCCAGCTGAGCTACTCTCGCAGTAGTGATAACGTTTTGTATTGTATCATATTTTTTGGTTTAAAAGCTTCAGTAGACTGCTCCTTCTTTGTTAGTGTTATACTGATTTTATGACTAGTACTACTAATACTTCAGACGAATTTGATGTAGCCATTTTGGGCGGAGGTCCAGCCGGACTAACTGCAGCTATCTACACTTCTCGAGCGCAGCTTTCTACTCTTGTACTTGCGGGTAGTCCTCTTGGAGGCCAGCTTACTACAACTACAGAAGTAGAAAATTTTCCAGGTTTTCCAGAGGGAATCACTGGTCCTGAGCTTATTCAAAACTTCAGAGGACAAGCAGAGCGATTTGGCGCTGTTGTAAAAAATGAGAATGTAGCCGAAGTTTCCGGAACTTTTGAAAGTGGTTTTACGATATTGACTGAGAGCGGTCTTGAGTATTTTGCCAGAACTATACTTATAGCAACAGGGTCTTCGGCAAAGTGGCTTGGTTTGGAGAGTGAACAAAGACTTCGTGGGAAAGGAGTTTCTGCTTGTGCGATTTGCGATGGATTCTTTTTCCGTGACAAAGAAGTGGCTATTGTAGGTGGAGGAGACAGCGCCATGGAAGAAGCCATTTTTCTGACTAAATTTGCTCGTAAAGTTCATGTTTTAGTGCGTAAACCTGAAGGGAAATTGAGAGCAAGTAAAATTATGCAAGAGCGGGCCTTTAACAATGAAAAGATAGATTTTCATTACAATACGGAACTTCACAAAGTTTTAGGAGAGGAATCTGTATCTGGGATTAAGGTAATTGACAACAAAACTGATGAGGTTACTGAAATGCCTGATATCGAGGGGGTTTTTCTTTCTATTGGGCATAAACCTAATACTGATTTTTTAAAGGGATTTGTTGAGCTTGACCATAAGGGCTATGTTGAGCTTTACGACACTACTCATACTTCTAAGGAAGGTGTTTTTGTTGCTGGTGATGTAGCAGATTTTAAGTATCGACAGGCTGTCACAGCTGCAGGTCTAGGTACTATGGCTGCTTTAGATTTGGAGAGGTTTTTAGCGAAGAGAGAAAATCTGAAATAATTAAAGGTTGGGTTTTCTCGAGAAACCACTTTTTTAATCAGTTCCGCATGATTTTTTTGTGTAGGATTTTCTGATTACAATTACCTTTTGCCTTTATTCAAAGCTTTTTTGTATGTTTAGGTAATTTAGGACTTTATTTCTTTGAAATTATCCTGTAGTATTTGGATTGGAGTTGTAAAAGATGCCGTCTTAGATATAGGAGGTTAAAAGTGGGAAGGTCGAAGTGGAGGAAGGATCAGAAACAAGTTGTAGGGAAAGCTATGAGAAGGGCATCGCGGCTTACTGCGGCTGAGGTTTATAGCGCATTAGAGAAAGCGGGCGTGATAAGAAATCTCACGATTGGAAATGTTCGGGATTTCTTGGATCGTGAATATCATCGAGCCGGAAAGAAGCGCTGCGGAGTTAGCTGGAGAAAGGTGATCTGCTGGTCTATTCGGCAGGAACCTAAAGATCCCGAACCGAGACTGTGGGTACATCATGTCGCAAAGAAGTACGATTAACCCACAGAAGGGGCAAGAACATATTGTTTTAAATGTCTTGCCCCATTAAATTTAGTTTCCAATTATAATTTCTCTGACTCTCTAACTATCTTGAGACAGAGATTGGGTCACCCCCCTCATAGTTCGGTGCTCCTATAGTTACTATATTGTTAGTATCCACCTCTATAGTATAACCGGTATTGGCATCAGTTCCTACTCTGGGGTCTTCCGGAATTTCCCTTAAATAAGGAGTAAGCTCGGTTGAAAGATCGAGATTAGCGGCGTCCGTTCCTAAAGGAATTTCCGCTGTATCTGTTGCAATTCCACAAGCTGATAGATCTCCCCCATTATCAACTATACATTCGTGAACAGCAGTTAGTAAGTTGTTTACATCATTCCATCTTCGTGAATCTCGTGCGTCGGCAAATCTTTTTGCTGGATCTAGTGCTACGAAGACCACGGTTGCTAATACTGCAATAATTGCTATTACCACAAGTAACTCGATAAGGGTAAAACCCTCATTATTTTTGATTTTAGACAGCATATTTATTCAGTTCACCTCTTTTCGATTCTTTTCTCTTAGTTAATTCTCTTTCCTACTACCACTATTACATCACTTTCTGTTTCAACGGTCAAGTTTTCTTCTATAAATTTCAACTCATAGCTTCCTGTCAGGGTTTCCTCAATAATTTCGAGAACTATAGGAGAAATATTTGGTTTGGCTGATACTTCAGTTTCTTCATAGTTATATCTATCTGCATCTGACTGTTCAATGTTTGTGAAACCCATCTTTTTCAGAAGTTCGGCCATTCTATTGGCCTCTCCAGGAACTCCTGAACCATTCAAAATCAACAAATTCGTATTTTCCAGTATTGCTAATATTTCTTCTCTGCTAATTTCTTCTGTTTCAGATGTTGAAGTATCCTGTTCTTCTTCGGTTTCTTCTGGCTGTTCTTTCAATTCTCTGGATGTTTCAGGTTCATTCTCTAACTCTTTATTTGAGTTGAGATATTGGAAGAGGATCCCTCCAGAAACCAAGAGCAAAATTATAGTTACAGCAATCAGGAGAATGTTCTTCTTGGATTCTAGGTCAACGTTCTCTAAACCCTTGAACTTTTTAAAATTCTTGACCTCTTCCACATCTTTGGGTTGGGTTTTATGGTCACGTAGATTAAGAACTTGTTCGTCTTTCCCTTTAATATCTTTTTTTAAAGCAATTCCTATGATTGGGTTTTCGTGTCTTTCTTTTGCCACTCTTTCCGGTTCAACGGCTTCAATTTCAATCTGTGCTTTATGTAAAGGTACAACAAGATTATCGTAGATGTGTTTTACTGGCGCGAAGGCTATCAATTTATCTTCATCTTGTTTTTTGTAATCCCAGCTGTATTCATCCAATTTTTCCGGTATCTTTTCCGAAATTTTATTTAGAATTTGCTGGCGGGTCATATCCTGTGCAAATGGAAGCTCCAATAAGTAGTGGACATCCTCCTCTAACAAAATTCTGATTTTATTCTTTTCGATATTCTTAATCAGGAATTCTACAAGTTTCTCAGTTTCCCCAAAGTCTTCCGGGTTCCATTTTTCCTTTTTTTCTTCTGTAATAGTCTTATTGGAAGCATTAACTACAGACAGTTTTATTTCTTTTTTATTGACTGCTATTACTGCTATTTTTTTATTTAAAAACATTTTCTTTAGTCTCTAAATTGTTTCCCACGAAAGTATTCCTATACTCCTGCCATAAATTTCCGCCTCTATCAATAACTCATGTGAGTACTCATCAACATTGGCCTCAATCTCAATTATCCGTTTGAATTCCTCGCTTTCCGATACTTCTATTATGCAGGAGCCTTCATCAAGAGACAAGTTTTCACCCGCATAAACTAAATTTCCTTGTATTCTAGTTAAGCTTATATCCGCACAGCTATTGGCAAGATTTCGGGCATTCATGCCCTTCTTTAAAGCAAGAAAACTTCTAAGAGCATCGGTTGAGATTAAAGGAAAGGATATCATTAGAGTCATAATAAATCCTGCAATTATAAGAGCGGTTATTAATGCTATGTATCCTTTTTGGTTTGTTTTTTTGTTATATATGTTCATGTTTCTGTCAGTCTTTACAACAGCATGTGTCGGAATTTGGTCCCGTCGTACAAAGGTCATCTGCGTCTGGTTCATGCGTTTCATTATAATCTATACACATTTCGGTATTTCTTCTACATACTCCATAAGAATAGCCGTTTTCTTCGCACCACGCAGAACAGGGTGCCGGCTCTAAACCCTCAACCTCTATCAAATCAAGCTCACTTCTTGCAATGGAACCATCTTCCATTACGAAGTCAATAAATAAGTGCGCCTCTGCCATATCATCATTAAAGCGAATGAGGTCTAAAGGTAAAGTCTCTTCAGATATAAATGTAACGTCATCAATATCTATGGATGCAGGTGAGGATTCGCTTCCATGCCAGACTTCAGTCCCGTCTATGTGGACGTCGGTAACCTCAATTCCCGAAGGAACATTCGTCCATTCTAATTCAATCTTATCTATTACTATGGATTCGTTATCGATGTTTCTTAGTCCGACCCCCATAAGTTCTTGCCCTCCAGACATCATTGAAGCATAAAGTAAATTTACAAGAAGTGAGCGAAATTGAAGATCTGGGTTTTCAAGTTCCCAGGAGCTATCTAATTTCAAAGTGTGTACTTTGATATTTTTTGAATTTATAGAGCTCATGTCAGTAAAATCTGGAGTTCCCAGATTCATGTTTGTTACAAATTCATCGACCTCATTGTTAAATGAAGCAAAGTACCCTCCCCTCCCCAGTTTAGTCATTTTAGAGTAGTTTTCCAAATTTAT
>CAZWYL010000002.1:49975-56992 GCA_964638225.1 uncultured Candidatus Saccharibacteria bacterium | reverse complement strand
TGTAGCTTCTCCTATTTTTGAAGGACTTTGTTCCCAAGAGACTGAGGTTGTTATTCTCTTTATATCAGTATTAACTTCTCCTTCAATGGAAGCGTCCTCAATAAGAATTTCCCTAGAGTACTTGCCTTGTATGAGATTTGGGGATGTAGTTAGAGACCAAGTGTCTCCGGAGTTTTCAAGACCGTAAGTTCCATTTTCTAGATTTTCCCAGTCTTGATTTCTGATTGATTTTACTGCCGCAATTCCTTCATTTACAAATCCTTGCGCCGCAACGTGGTCTTCTAGCCTTTTATTTGCTATGAGGGTTCCTAAGATTATAGTGGCGCCTCCTCCGGTTACAATAATTATAATTCCCAGGGCAACAATAAATTCAATTAAGCTTTGTCCCTGACAATTTCTATTCAGTATTTTTAGGCTTTTTTCAATCAAGAGTTGTATTTCCTTCTGAACTTACATACACAGTATATGAATTTCCGTCTATGTTTTCTATTGTTATCGAAGTTTCTGTGGTTTCTCCCGAGTACTTATCAAACAAGATTTCGCTCGGAGTAACTAAAATGTCACTGGGAATATTGTATTCCAAATCAAAAGCTAGATTTCGAGACGAATAATTTTCCCCGTTAAAAAGCACAATTTTATCTCCCGTTACGGCAAGACCCCATTCGCTGCCATTTCTTGCGCTTATGGAGGATATTTGGGCGGTGTTCAGGTAACTTACTAAAACATCCCTCGTATTCTTTAGGTTATTTCTTCTTAAGAATCCTATACCGAGAGGTATGGAAGCGGATGAAAGTATGGCTAGAAGGGCTATTACTAGGGCAAGTTCTATTAAGCTTATGCCTTTTGTGTTCTCTTTTGTCTTATTTAGGTGCATAGGTTTTCCCTTTTAGAAAGAGCTGGTTAGTTCATAAATAGGCGTGATGATTGCTAAAGCAATAAACCCAACCCCCAAACCTATTCCCAAGAGCAGTATGGGCTCAATAATTGTTGTTAAGTTATCGCTTATCGTATCAATCTCTTCCTCATAAAAGTTCCCCAGATACAGAAGTGAGTCTTCCAGCGTTCCTGATTTTTCCCCAACTTTAACCATCGTTATAAATATTGCAGGTATTTCTTTAAAGTTTTTCTGTTTTAACGTTTCATGGATGGTTTTTCCGCCTTCAATGGAATCTTTTACAGCCGAGATTATTTCTTTAAATATTAGATTTGACAGGGTTCTGGAAGTTACATCTAAAGACGAAGCTATCGGAACTCCACTTGTAAGCAGTACTCCTAGATTACGTGAAAGCTTGGCTAGTTGGCCGAGTTCTACTATTTTTCCTGCTACGGGAATTTTTAGGAGTATTTTATGCCATACATATTTGATAGATGGAATTCTTATTAGGAGAACTAGCCCTATAAATAAAGCTATTATTCCTCCGAAGATAAGGATTCCGTGCGTTTCCATTAGGTTTGCAATTCCTAACAATATTCTTGTAGTTAAAGGCAGATCGACGTCAAAAGAATCAAAGAAATCCACAAGCTGCGGCAGGATAAAAAGTGAAATAAATCCGCCCATTAGGAAAGAGGCCGCGATTATAAGTGAGGGGTACAGCATCGCGCCTTGGATCTTCTTTTTTAGTATGTAAGCTTTATTTAGTTGTTCTGCGAGAAAATCCATATTTTCTCTAAGTGTTCCGGATTCTTCACTTACTTCTATCAGGCTTAAATAGAAGTGACTGAATGCGTTTTTATGTTTCCCCAGGGCTTCCGAAAGAGTTTGACCATTTCTTATACTTTCCAGTGATTCTTGCAGCACTTTTTTAAAGTAGGGATTTGTTGCTTGGGTTACAAGTGTTTCTATAGCTTCATCTATGGGTATTCCAGCATTGAGCATTGTTGCAAGGTGTTTAGTGAAGTTTACTTTCTCAACTAACTTTACTCTCTTAATGATTTGTATTTGAGCAGATTCTTTTTTCATTGGTTATATCTTAGTGACTCTTACTACTTCCTCTAGGGTAGTAACTCCACTTCTGACTTTTTTAATGCCATCTTCTGTCATTGTAGTCATGCCTGATTTTATTGCTGTTTTCTCTATTTCTTCTGCATTCTTTTTTTCGGTTATGGCATCTCGTAAACTATCGTTCATTATCATTACTTCAAATATACCAATTCTTCCTTTATATCCTGAGTCATGGCATATTTCACATCCCTCGCCGTGATAAAGTCTGACTTCTTCTGTGTCGGGAAAATGTTTTTTTAAGTCTTCATTGAGTTTACTTACTTTAATATTCTCTGATACTCTGCAGTTGGTACAGATTTTTCTAACAAGTCTCTGTGCAATTACTATATTTATAGTGCTGGCTATTAAGAAGGGTTCTATTTGTAAGTCCATAAACCTTGGGATTGCAGTTGCCGCATCGTTAGTATGTAGTGAGGACAAAACTAGGTGTCCCGTCATAGCTGAGTTAATCGCTATTCCAGCGGTCTCTTGGTCTCTAATTTCTCCAATAAGTATTATGTCAGGGTCTTGTCTTACGAGGGATCTTAGTCCCTTGGCGAAAGTTAACCCGGTTTGTTGATTTGTTTGTATTTGATTTATGCCTTCTATATCGTATTCGACTGGATCTTCAATGGTTGTAATGTTAACATCTCTTTGATTAAGTAATTTTATAATGGCATATAGGGTGGTTGTTTTTCCACTTCCGGTTGGACCTGTCACTAGAATCATCCCGTGAGGTTTTATGTAGGCTTCGTGTACTTTTTCAAAATCCTTTTGCGCAAACCCTAAATCGTGTAATGAAAATTTTCTACTTCTTTCCGAGAGAAGCCGCATAACGACTTTTTCTCCCCCTGTTACAGGTACGATGGAAACTCTCAAGTCAAGCTCTTCTAGGTCAGTATCAAAGGTTATTTTCCCATCCTGTGGTTTGAGATGTTCATCTGTTTGTAAGTCAGCCATTACCTTTATTCTGATAATGATTTGCTGATGCAGTTCTTTGGGTAATTCCACAATATCGTGCAGTATTCCATCTATTCTAAATCTTATAAGAGATTTATTTTCCAGCGGCTCTATGTGTATGTCTGAAGCCTTATTTTTATAACCGTTATCGATGATTGTATTAACAAGTTCTTCAATGGGAGGTTCCGCAAGAGTGTGAATTGCCTTTTTATTTTTTGAAATTAGTCTGTTGAAGGTTTCCTCCGTATTAATGGTGTAGTGAGCAAGACTGTCGATTATGTTTTCTTCCGTTGTATAGTGAACTTTAATTTCAAAACCCGTTTTTTTATTTAAAAATTGAATAATTTCCTCGTTGGAGGGTTCCGACATAGCTACATGTAAGCCGTCCTTATCTTTTTTGAAAGCAATAATCTTTTGTTTTTTGGCTACAATTTCAGGGATTATTTCAAGAACCTCTTGATCTATTGAAATGTTTTCAAGATCTACAAAGGGTAGGTTAAGAATATCAGCTTCTATTCTTGTTAGATTTTCCTTGGATATAAGTTCTTTACTTAATAAGAGCTCTTTGAGATTTGTTCTTGCATTTTTGCTCTCTTCCTCGATTTTTTCAAGTTCTTCTGCTTCGATTATCTGAAGTTCTTTTAGGTTTTCTAGAAGTTTTTTGTCCATTTTAGTTTTATTTAAGCAGCTCTTTTATTTTTTTAACAACGTTTTTTAAGGACAAGTTGCTTTTTACAATGTAATCTTCAGCTCCAAGCTCCATTCCCTTGTCTAAGTCTGCTTTTTGGCCTAAATTTGAGGCTATTAAAACAGGAATATCTCTGGTTTTTTCATTTTCCTTAAGTTTTTTTAAAGCTTCAAAACCATCCATAACAGGCATTAGGAGATCTAATAGTATTAAATCCGGTTTATATTTCTCAACTTCCTCAAGAAGCTCTTTACCTTGCGCGACTATTAATACTTCAAAATTCTCTTTTTCTAGTTTTACTCTATAAGCGTTTGCTAGATATTTATCGTCTTCTGCAATTAAAATCCTTTTTGGCATATTTTCTTTTTATTCTTTCCGAATTGTTTCGGAGGTTAAATTAATTAGGTCCTTCAGTCTATAATTTGCTTTGATTAAATATTTTTCTACACCCAGATCTAGAAATTCTTGTACTTTTTTGTTAGTTGCACTGTTGCTTATTACTAATATAGGAATTTCACCTAGAGGAGGTATTTTTTTGATCTTTTTTACAAACTCCAATCCACTCATATCCTCAAGATAGTAATCGAGCCAAATTATCTTAGGCAATTGATTTGTTTCTATATGGTCTCTTAAGTATTTTAACGCTTTCTTGGCAGAAGTGAAAGCGGCGGTTGGAAGTTCAGATTGATTAAATTTTTTTTCTATTGCTTCCAATAGGAGCGGCTCATCCTCAATTACCAGCACTTTTGCTTTTTGCTTTGCATTGTTCATATTAACATCATCCTAGTTTAATAAATAATCTCTTTCAAGAGATTAGGTTAGTTGCCCCTTTCTTGGTTTTCACTCCGTTCAAAGGAATTGTAAACCAAAAAGTTGTACCTTCCTTGTTGCTTTCGAACCATATTTTTCCGCCGAAAGTTTCCACTATAGTTTTTGAAAGGTATAGCCCCAGCCCCGTACCACTTGGCTCTGCTTTGACTGCGTTGTGTGCCCTAAAGAATTTTTGAAATACTCTTTTGTGCTCTTCTTCAGGTATGCCGTATCCATGATCAGATATTTGGGATATCACCTCTTCATTGTTTTTTGAAATGAAAATCTCTAGAGTGCTTGCAGGAGGAGAATATTTTGAGGCGTTAATAATTAGATTTGAGTACACATTTCTAATTAGTTTGGGATCTAGTTCTATAGGTGGAATATTTTGGTTAGCGCTGAAAATTACTTTTTGATTTTTACTTTCAATTTCTGAATTTAACTCCTCAAGTATTTGGTCTACAAGTTTTACTATGTTAGTAGGTTTTGGCTTAATAGCAATTTTTCCCGTTTCTATCTTTGATACGTTTAAGAGAGCGTTCACTAAGTTGATCATTCTTTGATTTGATTCGTAAACATTGGTGGCATATTTTTCCTGTTCATCTGTTAATTTACCTGCATCTCCGTCAAACAACATTTCAAGGTACCATCTAATTGCAGATAAGGGTGTTCTTAGTTGGTGAGAAGCTAAAGAGATGAATTCATCTTTCATTTTTTCAACTTTCTTTTCTTTTGTAATATCTCTTTCAATGCCTACAAAGAATTTTACTCCGCCACTTCTATTCAATACCGGGGATACTGTAGTTTGAGCATAATATTTTGTGCCATCTTTCTTTTTGTTTTCAAATGTACCTTTAAAAGATTTTTTTTCTACTTTTATTGTCTGCCAAAAATTTTTGTAAAATTCGGGATCCATCTGCCCGCCCCAGAGTCTCTTTGACCCGGCCTTTTTTCCAAGTATCATTTGAGGATCAAACCCAGAAATTTCTTTTACGGCTGGGTTTGCATAAAGAATAATTCCTTCCGGATCCGTGATTACTATTTGATCTGAGGCACTCTCAACGCCTAACTCAAACTTTTTGCCGGCTCGGACGTCTTCTTTAATGTTAAGCAGAGTTTGGTATTGCTCTTCCACTTTTTCATATTGTTTCTCTAATTCCTTTTCTTTTTTTCTTAATTTTCTATTTGCTTTAAGTACTACTATTATAAATACCGTTAATATTCCACTTAAAGTAAGAGCCGCTACTTCTAGTAGATTTTCTGAAGTCGGGTACCAACTTCCAAATACTTTTATAAAAATATTTCTTATCGTACTGATCTTGGAATTGATATCTAGATTTGTTGATTGTGCGATTACTGGGGATAAAAATAGCTTCATTCAGATAAAATTAAAGAAGTAATGGTATTTCTTTCAGTTCGAGCAGGTATCTTTTGCATAACTCTAGTATAGCAAAAATGAATTGGTTGTCTTCTTACGATCTAAATTCTATAGAGTTTATAATTTGGAAAATCTCTTCTTTGTTTTTTTCGTGCGGCTCTTCTTCATAAATCATGATGATCAGATTGCGGTGATCATGTTCTAGAACTAATACCTCAATTGGATGGTCTCTGAATTCAGAAGAATTAAATGTTCTGTCTCCTATTACTATTTGAGAACAGTTTATGAATTGCTCTATGTCGCAATCTATCAGGCTTTCTGAAAATTCTTTCGGCTCTTCTTCAATCATAAAGATAAGTTCAATTCCTTTTTGCTCGTTTTCAAGACCCCACTCACTAAGAACATCCGTTATTCTGCTTTGAGTATTGATTTTCCAATCAAATCCATGTTCTAGAGTCACACCGCTTTGATCATATCTTGGTTTATCAGCTATTTCTTTTTTATAAATTTTCCAGGCGCTGTTATTGTTCTTATTTGTAGCTCCCTCTGATGTGTAAGTTTTTTCTAAGTAGAAGGTTGCATTTAAATAACTGTGAATAAGGTATATCTGTGTTTCTACTTTGGCCTTTTCGTCGTTGTAAGTAAGATTTGTAATTTCAAAGTCAGTGAATATAGTATCTTCTGATATTGAATTCAGTTCTAATTCTTTCGCGATTTCTTCAGTATTACTTTTTATAAGTTGAGTAAGATAATCTTTCATGACATTTGTTGGCAACACTTCGGTTTCTTCCGTTACTTTTGGTACTGGATTATCTCCCTTCTTGATTAAACCCTTTGTTGTAAGAAGTATCCATGCCAGTACCATTACAGCAGCCGCAATTAAAAGCAAGGTTTTATTCTTATTATCTAGAGCTTTTTTCATCTATCTTTAGTAAATTTAATTATTTGAGCTTTTCTGTTGACAGTATAAACTAAAATAGTCTACAATTTAAGTATGAAAAAGATCTGCCTATTTCTAATAGCCCTTTTACTAACTTTCAACTTTTCTTCTACTGTTTTTGCTTCCTCTTTGGTTTTAACCCATATTGGTTCCTTAGAAACCGGCGGGAATACTTATCCTGAGTGGTGGTACACAGGGACAAAACCAACGCTGAGAGGAACAGCTGAGGCATCAGGGACTGTTACTGTATCCCTTAACGA
>CAZWYL010000002.1:47411-49875 GCA_964638225.1 uncultured Candidatus Saccharibacteria bacterium | reverse complement strand
ATGATTTGATCAAATTCAGCTGCTTCATTCAGCCAGAAGTTTACTTTTTGAGGATTTTCACCTCTTCCCAGAACTATTACGTTGGTCTCTTTGCCTTTGGGAAAAGCCTGCAAAACTTGCTTCCAGCCCTCACTATTAAAACCTTCTAATTTCCAAATATCTACTTTCACTTTTTCCTGAATTTCCTCCAGGGCTTCTTTGGTCTTTTGCGGTCTAATTTCAGTGTCATAGTCCATTTCTGATTTCTTGTTTTCCTCTGTTGGGGGTACCAGTACTTCAAAGAGGAGTTTATTACCACTTTTTTCACAGTAATCACTTAACTTTTTGAGTCTTTTCAATTGTTTTGCATTTATCTTTTTATTTTCGGGATTATATCTGACCAGTACTTTTACGTAGTCTGGTTCCAATTTTTCTATGTGTTTTGAGAATTTTCTCCCATATTCAAATTTAAATATTTTTTGCCCGCTCTTTTCAACTCCCACGGCAGTAGTGATTCCTTGAGCATTCGCCTCTTTTATTATTTCACTTCCGTACTGTTCATCTACTAATATTCCAAGTTCCTCCGGTTTCTCATCTTTTTCTCTAACTTTTTTGAAGGCTTGAAAGATAATATTTTTAAGTTCTTGTATTTTTTCCTTTTGCTCAGTATTAGGTTTACCTTCAACTCCTAAAATTTTCTTTGAAAAAGAAGATCTATGATCAAAAGGCAGTATAAGCAGATTCATAACACTATTCGCAATTATTTCTTTGTAAACAAGCTATTTTGGCTTCATCGTCCTGAATTGACTTGCAAATTCTGCATTGTTGGTCAGTTCCGGTGGTTTCTTCTCCAACATCTTCTTCTGTCTGCTGCGGTTCTGCAGGCAGTTCACTTGGTCTCTCTAAAGTTTCAAGCGTTATATTGTCGGGTATTTCAAACATCTCTTGATCAACTTCTGTCCAGGTTTCACACTCATATCTTGCCTTTTCCAATGCTTCTAAGGGCTTTTGATTATCCTGGTAAGTAAAGTCTTCAGATAGGTCCATACGCTTTCCTCGGTCCCCTTCCCCCATCCAGCTATAAAGAGTGCTGTCTTTATAGAGTATGTAAATCCTTCCGGATTCCTCCGCGGTGTCACCAGGTGAAATATCTGTTTCCATATAGAAATACTCTCCATTTGTGTATAGAGTATTGGATTCTCCGGTATCGGTGACGACATTGCATATTAGATTTTGGTTTTTATTAAGAAGTTCGGTTAATCTTTCAGGTTCTGACTTTTCCATTTGATCTTTGAATGGCGATGGTTTTTCGTCTATTGCGGCCGTTGGATCGTCAGTTCCGCGTTTGAAAATTTCTTCTATTGCAAGTTTTGGGGTGCAGGCGGAGAGGAGGATTGCTGTTGAACTAAGTAATAATAAAGTTAAGAATTTCTGGAGTTTTTTGTTCATACTTTCATTTTAGTGTATTTGTATTTATATTTCATCCTTTTGGATGTCTTCAGGATCTGTTTTTAAAGCTTTTGAGAACAGTTCAATGAATTTTTCTAAGTCCATGGAAACTATCCAGTGTTTTCTATCTCTTCGAGAGAACAAAATCTCTTCTCCATCTTTTCTGGAGTTATACAAAAATTTTGGAACCTGTGAACCGCCTTTTACTTCGCATTTCCACTGATCACATACGAGAATATCCCCTTTTACTATGCGGCCTGTTTCCACCATGCTAATTCTTTTAGCATCAATATCCTCATCTTTCAAAAGGTTTACTATTTCTTGTTCCAGCCTTCTTCCTTTGTTTCTTGAATAACTTCCCGCCACTTTTTAATACTATCATATGTTTGGCAGGGTTTTTCTATTTGCCAAATCCTACTCTGTCTGGGACGTCGTTTTTTGCCTTTAATATTTCGGCTGGCTTTAAAGTTAGATCGCCAAATTTTTGATTAATTTTGTCTACAACTTTTTGCAAATTCTGATTTTTAATTTTTGTATCATGATTAAATAAATTCAATTGTTTTTCTTTGCTTTTTACCAAATGGAAGCAGCTTTCTGCCAAAATTCTTACCGGCTTTTCTTTGGGGCGCTGAAGTAGTAGTTTATAAAAAATTTTATATATTTCTTGAGTATTATCTAGGTGTTTCTGTAACGTTTTATGGGTTTTCCAGCAAGTCCCATCTCTGTATTTTATATTTAAGCTGAATCCTCTAGCTTGATAGTTTTCCTCCCGCATTCTTTTGCAGGTTTTTTCCACAAGTTTATAAAGGATGGGTGTTAGTTCTTCTCTCTTTCTTTTATTTCCAGGAATCGCATAAGAGTTTCCCATAGATTTTTTCTTTTTTGAAGTTTTATTGTCAATTTCATGTCCGCGGATTCTCAAATGCCAATAATATCCTGCTATGGAATTGAATGCGTTACATAAAGTTTCTATATTTGCTTCGTAAAGATCTAAGACAGTAAAAATATTTTGAGTTGCTAATCTGGCTGAATTTCC
>CAZWYL010000002.1:5555-47311 GCA_964638225.1 uncultured Candidatus Saccharibacteria bacterium | reverse complement strand
CGTAAAGATCTAAGACAGTAAAAATATTTTGAGTTGCTAATCTGGCTGAATTTCCCGATTTAATACCCTTTAAATCTGTGAGTTTCAAATTAGAAAATATTTCTAGGTGATTTTTGTGGTCAATAGTTATTAAGCCGTCCGGTTTTTTAATATCAGAGGCAGTTTTAGCTAGAAATATATTAGGAGCTATTCCTATTGAAACTGTAATCCACTCCCCTACTCTATTTTTTATGTCCTGTTTTATTTTTTTGGCTGTTTTAATACTTCCTTTTCTTTGAGCCGGAGTATTTTCTATGTCAATTGCAAATTCGTCTATGGATTTGGGAATTACCTTTGGGGTGTAAGAGTTTAATAGTTTTCTGATTTTTTTATGGACTTCTCTATATTTAGGAGCATCCGGTTCCATTATTATTAGTTTGGGGTAGATTTTTTGCGCTTCCCTCACTCTCATGCCTGTTTTTATACTCAGTTTTTTGGCTTCAATTGAAGGAGCAATAATGCATCCGGAAGGTCCTTTGTAAGCTGCTATAGCAATAGGTTTGTTCCTAAGTCTTGGATTGTACTGTTGTTCTACAGTGGCAAAGCAGGAGTTGATATCTATAAATAATTTTAGAGGTTCGCTCTTGTTAAAAGGTATATTCTTAACTCCCGTAAGGTACGAAGGAAATACGAAACTATCCATATCTAATTTATATATGTTTAGTTGCTTGTTTTCAAGTGCTGTTTTTTTAGAATGTGGCTTTTTTGCCAGTATCGGGAGTTTTGGGGGCTGTCTGGGCAGTTTAAACAAAGTTTTTAATGTAAGTATTAATTAAGAATATGCTAACATTGAAGTGTTATGAGAATTCAGAAACTGTCCAAGATTGTAGCAACAATGGGCCCTTCCTCAGATGATCCCAAGATAATAGAAGAATTATTAAAGGCTGGAGTTAATGTTTTTCGTTTTAACATGAAGCATAATGTTTCGGATTGGCATTTGGATCGTATTGATTTAGTTCAGAAAGTGGCAGATAAGCTTGGTATCAGGATAGGTATTATGATAGATCTACAAGGTTCTGAGATTCGCACAAAGACTTCCGATGATAAAGAAATTGAGTTGGGTTCTGGAGAGGAGCTTCTTTTTGTGAGCAGGGAAGAAGATTTCACAAGGAATTTGGAAGTTACCTCTTTAGTTGATTCCAAAGATATAAAGAACAAGTATGTTATTGTTTTGCAGAAATTGGTATTAGAGTCTTTAGAGAAGGGAGATAAATTTAGCATTGAGGATGGATTTCATAATTTTGAGGTAATGGAAAGAGTCCACGATCATGTAATTAGAGCCAAAATTCTTGATTCCGGAGTTATTGGGACAGGTAAAAGCTTGAACATTTTAGGGAAAAGTTTAGATCTTCCTCCTTTGATAGAAGCTGATTTAGCGAAACTAGATGCTGCCGCTAAAGCCAAGATAGACTTTGTAGCACTTTCATTTGTAAATTCTAAAAATGATATTAAAATTTTGCGGGAGGAGATAAAAAATCGTGAGATGGACGCTCAAATTGTAGCTAAAGTAGAAAGTCAATCAGGCCTTGATAATATTGATGAAATTATCGAATATTCCGATGCTCTATTGATTGCACGCGGCGATTTAGGCGTTGAAACTCCTCTGGAAAAACTACCCTATTTTCAGAAGATGATTATAGACAAATGTCGTGAGGCCTCTAAACCCGTAATTGTAGCAACCCAAATGCTTCAATCTATGGTAAAAAATCCTCTACCTACGAGAGCTGAGGCAGCTGATGTTGCCGGAGCTGTCTATGACGGAACTGATGCAGTAATGCTCTCAGCAGAATCAGCTGTGGGTAAGTATCCTGTTAAAGCTGTAGATTTTATGTCTAAAATTTCTTCTTTTAATGAACTTCACACAACAGCTGATATAGACTATGTACCTTCGGCATTGGATCAAACCCATGCTGTAGTAAATTCAGCTTTAAGTATGCTCACTCCTTTTAGTGGAGTTAATATAGATAAGTTGGTTGTAGGTACGGAAACTGGGTATACTGCCCGCGTTTTTTCAAGCTATCGTCCAAAAGTACCCATACTAGCTTTAAGCGATCAAGATAAAACGGTTGAAACTCTTACCCTCAGTTACGGTGTTTTCCCTATCTATATTGATCTAAAAGGAGATGAATTTTCTAATCCTGAAGTGTTGATAGAAGAGCTAAAAGATGAGGGTTTCTTGCAGGAAGGTGAGACGATACTTTACGTTCACGGAAAACGTGCCGAAGACCCCGGCAATATAAATTCCTTATCTGTTATTACGGTTGCCTAGTTTTTATAGGAGGAGAGTTACAGATCCAGTTCAAGGTCCTCTGCATTTTCAAGATCTTCTTTTTGATTAAGGCTTTCTAGTTCATTTTTTATATCTATAAATTCTGTTTCTGCCTCATCTAATCTTTTTTGACAGGAAATTATCAGATCTTTGCCTTTTTTTAGTTTTTTCAACCCTTCATCAAGATCGATATCTTCTTGAGAAAACCAGTCGTTAATTTCTTCCAGTTCCTCTATAGCCTTTTTAAAGTCTACTTTATCTTTTTTGGTTTTGTTGGTCATTTTTATTTTTTCTCCTTTTCTTTGATTGTTTCTGTGACGGAAGATTTTGCTTCTCCGTCAGCAAAATATGTACTTAGTATATCATTTTTACTTAAGCTGCTAACTGATTTTATAAGTTCTCCCTTACTATTTTGGGTTATTGAATATCCTTGTTCTAGTTTCTTCTCAGGATTATTTGATTTCAGAAGCTGGTTTAGCTGCTTTATTTTGTTTTTTGAAGTATTGAGATTATGCTTGTATTCACTTATCAGCAATAGTTTTAAATTTCTGAGTCTTTGTTCGTTTTCCCTTATGTGAGTTTTGTATTTAAAGAAATTACTTTCTAAATCTCTTTTAAGTACGTAAACTTTTTTGAGGATGTTTTGGAAGTACAAAAACAAATTAGAGGAAATATTTTTAACTTTGTTTTTTCGTTTATTTAGAAGATCCGCAAATTTGGTTATAATTCTTTCCTTTTGATACTGGAGATAATCGTAATCTCCTAGTAATGTGGTTTCATATTTTGAAAATATTCTTTCTTTAATTACTTCCATTTTGTTTTTGGCTTCTCTCCAATCCTTAGAAATGATTTTTCCCGCATCCGTTGGGGTGGATCCTCTTGTATCTGCAACTAGATCCGAAATGGTGATATCTCTCTCGTGTCCAATTGCCGAAAGTACAGGTATTTTAGAGGAGTATATTGCTCGGGCCACTGCCTCAGAGTTGAAGGCCTGCAAGCTTTCCAGACTCCCCCCTCCCCTGGTTAGAACCAGCACCTCTATATCTAAAGGACTTTCATTAAGATTTTTTATTGCATCTACGATGTTTTTTACGGCGTTGAAACCTTCTACGCGAACGTCATATACATACACCGTAGCGCCGTAATTTCCCAAATGGGTTTCAAAATCTTTTATAGCATCGCTCTGTTTAGCAGTTATTAGTCCAATCTTTGTAATATATTGAGGAAGGGGTCGCTTTCTTTCCGGAGCAAAGAAACCCTTTTCCTTTAACTTCTTTTTAAGTTCTTCAAAGGCTTTCATTAAGGCGCCCTCGCCGGTAGGAATAATGGAATGAGCCACATATGAAAGTCTGCCCCTAGGTTTATAAATATTCGGGTGCCCGCTCATCTTAATCTTCATACCTTCCTCTAATTTGAATCCCAGACCTTTATAAACATTTCTCCAAATAACGCAGTCCAATACTGCTTGCTCCTCTTCATCAGAAACAGTAAAAAATACTGTACCACCGGAACGATCAGTAACGGAGCTGACTTCACCTACAATACTGAAATTTACGGGTTTGATGTATTCATTTAGAAGTTCCAGGTATTCGCCTACGGTAAGTATTTTTTCACTATGATCTTTCATGAATCCATTATATATTAGAAATTTATTGATAAAGGTGGGATTCAACCCCTGGATTATCAGGCCTTATTAAAAGTGCTTTAGAAGTTCTTACAGAATTCATACAATCATTTAAATTGCTTCTAAATATTTAGTGAAATTATAGTTATAAATATGGAATTATTCGCAAAGAACAGCCCCAAAAAGAGAGTTTTAAATTTAGTACGGAGAGAGACAAAACCGCCAATCATAACCATCTACTTACCTACTAGTAGAGTTTGGCATGAGAATGAGGAAGCACAAATTAAATTAAAAAATATTTTGAAAGATGTGCGGGAATATTTAAGAGATGGAAATTTAGGTGTCACAGAGATAGATAGCCTTCTAAGCCCAATTGAAAGTTTATTGGAAGACGAGAATTTTTGGAAGGATCAAAAAGAAGGATTAGCACTTTTTCGATCTGAGGATTTCTTTGAGATTGTCCGTTTACCAATAAATTTAGACAGTTATTTTTATATCACAGACATGCCTAATATCAAGCCTCTTGCTGAATATCTCTTTGGGGGTATGAAATATTACGTTTTAGCGCTGAGTCTCTCGGATATTCGTCTTTTTAAAGGTATTAACAGGGATTGGAGAAAAATGGAGGCCGTGGTTATGCCTGAGAGCATCGATGAGACCCGCAGAACGCATGATATTGAGAGACATCTACAAACACATCCAGGAGGAGCCCAAGCAGCTAGGGGAAAACCTGAATTAGGTGTGCATGGTCACGGTGAGCGGGATTCTACACGTGATGAGCAGAAAAAAGTTTTCCTGGATGAAGTTGATTGGGCGTTAAATCATTTCATTACTGATATTGAGGATGAGAAGAAACCGTTGGTAGTTCTCGCTTGTACTAAGAGTATTTTCGATTCTTTTAAATTGCATTCAGAATATCCGAATTTATGTGATGAGTATATGAGAGGAAATCCTGAGGATAGGGATGCTAAGGAGCTTTTAGAAGAAGCTTGGAAAATAGTAAAAAAGAAGGTTGATAGAAAGCGTGAAGCCAGTGTAGATCTATTTAAAGAACATCGAGGATCAGAGAATGCAGTTGAGAGTTTGGATAGAGTTATAAAGGCGGCGTTTGAAGGTCGTGTAGATGTACTTTTTGTTAATCCAGAGGTAAAAATCTGGGGAAATTATCTTGTAAATAAGCAAGAAATAGATCAGGTATCAGGGAGGGATTACAGTAATCGAGATTTGATTAATTACGCGATTACAAAAACTTTGCTTTCGGGAGGTAAGATAGTTCCTGTTAAAGAAAAGAACTTATCAGTAGATGTTGCTGCTGTTTTGAGATTCTAGCTTTTTTCTGTTGTAGGTAGTTCTCTGATTTTATAGCCAAAACCGGGAATAGTTTCAATTAATTTTTCGTCGGAGTCTTTGTCGATTTTATCTCTTAAATAACCCACATAAACATCAACAATTCTTGAAGACACGTCATACGAGTAACCCCAGACTTTATTTAGTATCATTCTTCTGGTTAGTACAACTCCTTTATTCTGCATTAGATACTTGAGAAGTTTGAATTCTGTTGGTGATAAATCGAGTTCCTCTTTTCCCTTCTTTGCTTTGAAATTTTGAGTGTCCAAAATTAGATTCCCTGTTTTTAGTTTCTTTTTTCCGTTGTTATCTCTATGGTCTGTGTCTAGGAAAGCTAATATTCTTGCTTCAAGTTCTTCGAGGACAACCGGCTTTACCATATAATCGGCATTTGGTTTCTTTACAATACTGGATATAGTCTCTGAGTCTGCCTTGTTGCTTAGGAATATGATTGGAATATCTTTAAATATTTCAGAAACTTCCTCATAAAACTTTTCTCCTCTTATGTCTGGTAGATAATAATCTGAAATTATTAGGTCTATGTTTTGTTTATCCAGTTTTTTGAAAGCTTCTAAACTTCTTTTGGCTTTAATTATCCTGTAGTCTCTTCTCTCTAGCATCCTCTCGAGATGTCTTTTATGTTCTTCATCTTTTTCTGTTATTAGTATTTTGTACCTTTTTCTCATAGTGAAAAGCATTTTAATTATACCTGATTTTATTTTTAGCGCATAACACTGCCCTTTTCTTACAGATTTCTTAACTGCTTTTGAAATTATTTATATGTGTGGGGTGTAATGTGTATCTAGATAACAAGAAAAAGTATAAGAGAAAAAGTATAAGCTTTTATGATTAAATCTAAGGAACAAATAAAAAAGGACGTAAAAGAACAATTAAGAGTCAATGACACTATTGATGCTTCAAATGTAGACGCGTATGCAGATAAAACAGGTAAGGTTACTTTAACAGGTACCGTGTCTTCTTTAAATAGCAAGGAAGCTGTTGAGGAAATTGCTTACAAAATTTTAGGGGTTACTGATGTTGAAAATGAATTAGACGTTGCTCTCCCGAAGAGAGACATTCCAATTACTGATCAGGAGTTAGAGGTGTATATCCGTGAAGCTTTTATGAGGCAATCTGTGATTGATTCATCCAAAGTTTCAGTAGTAGTAAAGAATGGGATAGCTAACTTAGAAGGCGTTGTAGATACTTTTTGGAAAAGAAACATAGCTTCTGATTTAGCTTCTCAGGTTATAGGAGTGAGAGAAGTTAAAAATAAGATTGCCGTGGTTCCAACGCAGAGCAGGACAGATGAGGAGATTGCCCGCGATATTATGTCTTCTCTGGATAGAGATATAAGTGCCGATATTGAGAATATTGATATTAGTGTTGAGAATGGCCGAGTTACGCTTTCGGGAGTGGTTTCTTCTGGAATTGCAAAGGATGCTGCTGAAACAGCTGCGAAGGGTACTACCGGTGTTAAAGATATTGTAAATGATCTATCCATTCGGTACTAATTATTCTTTTACTTTCACCGATATATAGCTTGAAATATTTTTACTTTTTTCTTACAACCCTTTCATTCCTTCTTTAATTCTCCTTTGTAGATTAAAACATAGAAAGTAATTAGTTATTTACCTAGGGAGGTGAGTTCGAATGAATGGAAGAACTAATGATCAAATTACAAATGATATAAAGGATCAGTTAGTTTGGGATGACCAGGTAATTTCTACCGATATTCAAGTTGAGGTTTCAGGCGATGGTAAAGTTACACTTAAAGGTTCTGTTCCCTCTTTTTCTGCACGAAGAGCGGCGGAGGCCGATGCTTGGAGTGTTTTGGGCGTTACGTCTGTTGATAATCAGCTGAGTATAGAATATCCTACAACCGTTTCTCTGCCTTCTGATGAAGAAGTTCAATCTAATATAGAGAATGTGCTTCTATGGAATGCTTCTATAGATTCTGCTGAGATAGGGGTTTCAGTAATTGCAGGAATTGTTACACTTAAGGGAACTGTTGACTCCTTTTGGGCGAAACTTAAGGCAGAGGATTTAGCTTCGGATGTGGTAGGTGTTCTTAGTGTGGTAAACAACCTAGCTGTTGTTCTTACAGAGAGCTATGTGGACAAGGATATCGCTCAAGACATTGTAGATTCATTGGAAAGAAAGGCTTCTGTTAATGCATCAGATGTGGATGTTATTGTAGAGAATGGTAAAGTTACGCTTTCTGGTGCAGTACCTACATTTACCGCGTGGTCAGCTGCCTACGATGCTGCTCGTTATACCGCAGGCGTGATAGATGTTGAAGACCAACTAACTATAACCTATGAGGGTTAGTTAGAAGTTGTTTGGGGAGAGTTTTTTTTGGCTCTCCCCCAGGGGTTTAAATCGTTTAAATAACTCCGCGATCTTGAAGAAGATTTTCAAAATCAGTTTCTCTCATTATGATAATTCCTAGATCTTGGGCTTTGTCGAACTTTGATCCCGGGTTTTGACCGATGACCAGATAGTTTGTGTTTGAACTAACACTGGATGTTGCTCTTCCACCATATTTTTCCACTAAGTTTTGGGCTTCCCCTCTGGTCCACTTTTCTAGTTCTCCCGTGAAAACGAAAGTCAAACCCTCTAAAGGTTTTTCTTTTATTTCTGCGAATTCATTTTTCAAAGTAAGACCTTTATTCTTTATTCTTCTAATCATATCCAAGTTTTTCTCCGTCTCGAAAAATCCTTTAACTTGCTTGGCTATTTCAGGTCCTATGCCTTCTATATCCTCTAGTTCCTCTATTGAAGCTTCCTGCAATGCGTCTATATTTTCATAATTTCTGGCTAAAAGTTGTGCTACATGTTCTCCCACTTGAGGAATGCCCAAAGCATATAAAAAGCTAGAAAATGTAGTATTTTTACTGCCCTTTATTTCATATATAAGATTTTGGGCAGATTTTTCTGCAAACTTTTCCAAGGAGACAAGATCTTTCTCTTTCAAATCATATAAATCTGCAATACCTCCTACAATATTTTCATCGACCAATTTCTGGGCTATTTTTTCACCTAAACCCTCAATATTCATAGCATTTCGAGAGGTAAAGTGGGTAAGACTTCCAACCAACTGAGCTTTACAGTTTGGATTTGGACAGTAAGTCTGTTTTTTATCTTCGGACATTATTACTTCTGTTGAACATACAGGGCATTCTAAAGGCATTTGAAACTTTCCTTCACTTCCCGTTCTAACATCCTTAATGGGTTTAACTATTTGTGGAATAACATCGCCCGCACGTTCTATTAACACCCTATCCCCTATTCTTATGTCCTTTTTATCTATTTCGCTTTGGTTGTGCAAAGAAGCTCTACTAACTTCTACTCCTCCTATTCGTACGGCTTCTAATACTGCAACTGGTGTAAGTTTTCCGGTTCTCCCTACTTGTACTTTAATATCTAAGAGTTTTGTGGTTTCACGATAAGCTTCAAACTTGTAAGCCACGGCCCACTTTGGATTTCTTGTTCTTCTTCCGAGTTTTTTTCTTTGCTGCAGATTATCTACTTTAAAAACTACCCCGTCGATTTCATAATTTAATTCTTCTCTTTGGTTTTCTAGCTCGTGATGATACTGTTCTAGATCTGTTAAATCTTTACACTTTTCTGCTTTTTCTAGGTTTACCTTAAACCCCCATGCCTTTAGTGTTTTCAGGATATTAAAATGAGAATCAAATTTACTTTCGAGATTTATGCCTTCGTAGATAAAAGTGTGCAGAGGTCGCTTTGCTGTAATTTTGGGATCTAGTTGTCTAAGGGATCCGGCTGCTGCATTTCTTGGGTTCGCAAAAGCTTCTTCCTCTTCTTCTTTACGATTTTTGTTGAATTTTTCAAACTCGCTTTTTCTCATATAAACTTCTCCTCTTACAATCAGACGATCAGGATAAGGTTTCTCTTTATTTTTTCTTAGAATGAGGGGTATGTCGTTGATGGTTCGTGCATTCTTAGTTATGTTATCGCCTCTTTCCCCATCTCCCCTGGTTGACGCAGTCACTAATTTTCCGTTTTCATATATTAACTCAATAGCTGTACCATCGTACTTTGGTTCCGCAACGAAGGTTATTTCTTCTCCCTCCAGATCTTCCTTAGCATTTTTCACAAAGGTTTTAAGATCTTTTTTTTCACGAATTGATTTAATGCTTTGCATAGGTTCGGGATGCTCAAAAGTTTCAAATTCTTCCAAAGGCTCCCCGCCCACTCTTTGTGTCGGTGAGCTTGAATCCTGAATTTGGGGGTATTTTTCTTCCAGGGATTCAAGTGTATTGAAGAGCTGATCATACTCACTGTCTGAGATTACTGGTTCATTTAGAGTGTAATACTTATAATCATGAAAACTAATGGCTTCACGCAGTTTTTTAGCTGCTTCTTCTGCAGCTTCTTTTGTTGTAATTTTATCTAACTCTGTTTTTGGTTTTAGTTCTCTCGGTTTATTCAGCATTTTTATCAGATGTTTTCTTACTGTTCTCAAAACTTATTATTATTATAACTTGTTTTTCTACTTGTTCGGTAAAGCTTCAGGAGTTCTCTGTTAAGGTAAGGAGAACATTCTTGTTTTGTAATTATCTCTAATTGGTAGCATTCTCCATTTTTTCTGGACGAGGAATTTTAATTTAAATTAATCTCTCAGAATTACTTAAAAGTTCAATAACTTTATCATCGCTTGTTTGGCCAAAATCCTTATAATAAGCGCCAATTGCACCTAGCGCCTTTGGTTTTAGGATGCAAACAGTCTCATCCACAACTTTTTCTACTTTCTTAATACTATCGTTTGCACATACCGGGGAGCAAAAAATTACCCTCTTTGGTGAAAGTTTTTTCAAGGATTTAATGGCTGCCAGCGCTGTTGCTCCTGTAGCTAGGCCATCGTCTACTAAAAGGACTGTTTTATTTTTAAGTTTTGGAAGTTTTCTTCCTTTTCTGTAAGTCTCTATTCTCCTTTGTAGCTCTTTATTTTCTTCTTCTATTATAGAGTCCAATTCAGTTTCATCTAAATCCAAGGTTTGCAGGGTATTTTTATTAAAGTAGGTTATGTTAGATTCAGATAAAGCACCTACAGCAAATTCAGGGTTGAAAGGTGCACCAACTTTCCTTGAGATTATCACGTCTAAGGGTATATCTAGTTTTTTAGCTATTTCATAGGCGACCGGTACTCCTCCCCTAGGTAGAGCAAGCACCACAGGATTTTTTAGCCCAGGATCAAGTTCTTTAATTTTATTTACTAATTTTCGACCGGCCTCTTTTCTATTTTTGAAAGTTTTAACCATACTTTATTACTCCTCTACTGAAAAATTTAGTACAACTCTATAACTTAAGTTAATAAAATGAAATTTAAGTGTCCTTTAAAGGTTCGTAAGAACTGAGTAAGAGAGGTTTCAGCTTTATGCTGCTATTTTGGTATTAAAATCTTCCTTTGGGTTTGTTCTCTTCCTTCTTTAGTCTTTTATAAAGAAAAGGAAGAACTCCTAGGCCGGGTATACTCAAAATGAGGAAGCCGATTGCCAAAACAAAGTCAGGCTCTTGGTTTTGTGTCAGCTCGATTATAGCAGCAGCATCTACAACTAAAATAATTAATCCTAATAAAACTACGGATCCAAAGCTAAGCATATTTTTATTATAATGGATAAGCTCGGTTCTCCAAAAGTAAGAGAGGATCCCCTAGGTTGTTTAGATTATTATGAGATCCCAAAAGAATATGGCACTAGAGAAAATTAGACCTGCTCCTATGAGAATGTTAAAAGTTTTTTGCCTGGAATTTTTGGGAGGTATTGCTCCCAGGTTTATTAGGCCTATTACGATGCTGGATATTCCTATGGAAATTAACAGTAAAGGCAATATGTATATCTCATAGGCATTATCCCCCATATAAGAGAAGAAATTGTTTTGTGAGGGTATTTGTAGATTTTTGAAGTGTTTATAGAGGCCGTGAACTTCTAGCAAGCCAAATAATAGGTTAAAGAATCCCAAAACTTTAATCATTATTATTATACTAGCACAAAAATTTTGATTTTCTAACTATTTGTATTGCCAAAGTCAAAATTGTCCAAGGTTTCTTTTATTTCATTGTAGCTATTACATTTCATAAGCTTTTCACGCAGAACAGTTGCGTCGGGAAATTCTCTTACATAGGTTTTTAAGAACTTTCTCATTATGTGAAAATTTTTTTTGCTTCCCCATTTTTCTTCAAAAAGTTTTGCATGTTTCAAAAGCAGTTTTAAGTTTTCGTGTGTAGAGTGCTCTTTTTGCTGTTTTTCAAATATCCAGGGGTTGGAGAATATTCCTCTACCGATCATTACTCCATCCACTTTATATTTCTCTGATTTTTCTAAAGCTTCCCCATAACTTTCTATATCTCCGTTTCCTATTATTAAGGTGTCCGGTGCTATCCGGTTTCTAATTGCGGGAATTTTTCCAATCTCATCCCAATTAGCTGGGGTTTTTGACATTTGTTTTTGTGTGCGCCCATGCATAGTTAACGCAGCGACTCCCTGTTTTAGGAGAAATTCGGCCCAGTTTTCTGTTTCAATTTGCCTGTAACCGAGTCTCGTTTTAACACTTACAGGAAGATCTTGCCCCCCTTTTTTTGTAGCATCTACTATTTCTTGGGCTAAATTACGTGTTTTGATAAGCACCGCCCCTCCCCCATTTTTAATTACAGATCTTTGAGGGCATCCCATATTTATATCAATTCCATCAAACCCCAATGATTTAACGTATTTGGCTCCGTGGTAGTAATTTTTCGGGTCAGTTCCCCAGATTTGAGCTACAATTGGCCGTTGTTTCTCGCTGTATTCTAATCTTTTGGCTACGTGATCTCTTCCTTCTGACATTAGTCCTGCTACATTGGTAAATTCAGTGAAAAAGACATCTGGAGGAGCGGTTTCTGCGATTATTTCTCTGAAAACGAAATCAGTTACATCCTCCATTGGTGCAAGAACTGTAAAAGGTTTCTTTAGTTCGACCCAGAAGTTTTTCACGTTATGTTTCTAGAACTTTCTATGAATAATCTTTTGAAAATTCCATCCATTGTTTTCCTTCTTGTTTTATTATTTCTCTAAATTTCTCCTCTTCCCCGGTTGTATTTCCCAACTCTTTTATTAAATTGGCGTGGAAAAATATTGTATTCCAAATAAAGTTTGTTTTATACACGAAATACAAAGTGTCTATAAGTTCATAATTAATTTGTATTTTTTGCTTTAAAGTTGAGAGAAAAATTTTTCTGCACTTCTCCTTTTTTGATTTAGGGTACTTTTCAGCTAATTTTAGAGCGTAAATTACTTCTTTTATGGCGTAAGTGTAAATTGCATGATCCCAGTCTATTACTGCTTTGACCTTCTTTGTATCAGTATTAACGACAAGATTTTTATTACTTATGTCGTTATGTATTAAGGCACATTTCAAGTTAGAGAATTTGTTGCTATTTAATGATTCGTTGAAATTTTGAAGAAAGAGTTCAAAAAGCTTTATCTCTTTTTCTAGAGTACTTTTTAAAACCTGATTATATTGTTTGATTTGTTCTTTCTTATTTAAGATTTCCTCAAATCCGATTTTTGGAACATTTAGCTTTTCTACTATCTCTTTTTTCCCCATTGTAAGGGGAAGGTAGTTTACCATAACTATTGCAAGACTTTCGAAGGTTTTTTCAGTAAGTTTGGCGGTTTCAAATGTTGCACCTTCAATGTAAGTAGTTAATAGCCACTCAAGGCTCTCCTTTTTTAGAAGGTAGTTACCCTTTTTGTTTTTTATTGGTTTGCGAACTTTTATATTTTTTTCTAGAAGAAAATTCGCGACTTTTATAGCCCGATCTATCCCATTCAGTTGATCTGAGCTTTTTCCCTTGAGAAGGTATTTTTTATCCTTAGTTTTTATTTTAAAAAGAAATTTTGAGCTCCACCCCTGCTTGTTTTTTAAATCTGTAATTTTTTCAATTCGATCTATACCAAAGCTTTGCAGAATCTCTTCTAATGTTTCCGAATTCATATATTTTCTAGTTTAGCATGGTTATTTATAAGTTTTTCTTTTTGCTTGTGATTAAGCTGTTTAATTTTATGTTCCACTTTTAAGGTTTCACTAAGTGTGTCAAATTTTGCGGAATATACCAGTTTCACAGGCCGCCGCGGATAAGTGTATTTCG
The DNA here is from genome assembly GCA_964638225.1 of uncultured Candidatus Saccharibacteria bacterium. GTDB lineage: Bacteria > Patescibacteriota > WWE3 > UBA101185 > UBA10185 > WJKK01. The sequence continues at coordinate 33,877 of CAZWYL010000002.1, read as the reverse complement.
CTCCTTTATCAGAACTGTTATGTTCTTTTACTCTTCTTTCTAGATTAGTGGTATAGCCGCAGTAGAGAGAGTTGTCCTTACAGCGTAATAGATAGACGTAATAAGCCATTTATACTTTTAGATTTAAGATCTATCCTGCTCGGACCATATATAAGAAAACTTTATTCTATTTATAACCCGAGCAGGCTCAACTTAGTTGTGTTTCGGTCTTTTATCTAGACAAATTAGCAGACCAACCAAGATAACACACACTACTACTCTTGGAACACCCATCAGTAACCCCCTTTAATAGAAGATCCCAGTTCATTGTTTTTATGTTAACATATGCGGTGTATTTAATATAAGAACTTTAGGACAGCTCGTTGGTGATTAGTTTGTCGCCTCTTTCAAAGTAACTGAGACTTCTTCTAGCTCTTCATCTTCCCAGTCGAAGATCTCGATTGTAATTTCGTCTCCTATCTTTTTTCTTGAAATTAAGGTAGCTAGATTTTCTTTGGTAAGTTTCTCTCCGTCGAATTTTGTTATTATGTCGCCTTCTTTAATTCCAGCTTCTTCTGCACTTGAGCTCTCTACTACTTCAACTACATAGGCGCCTCTAGGTATTTCATTTCTAATGGCCGCTTGTTCTGTGATCATAGTATATCGCACTCCAAGGAAGGGCCTGTTAAATTGTCCTGTTTCATTAAAGTTATCAATGGCTTGTTTGATAACATTTATTGGAATTGCAAAACCGATATTTTCTGCTTGCTGAGAAGTTGCAACGTTTACACCAATCACTCTTCCACAGCTATCTATAAGTGGACCCCCTGAATTACCTGGATTTACTGCCGCATCGGTTTGGATTATATTTTCGAGGGATTCAACGTGAGTACCGAAAGCTCCTCTGGCAGTTATACCTCTTCCCAGCCCTGAGATAACGCCTTTAGTTACGGTGTGTCTGAATTCTCCCAAAGCTGTTCCTATGGCTATTACTTCTTCTCCTACTCTTATTTCATCGGAATCTCCCAATATGGCAGAGGGATTTTCAAGATCCTGTACTTGCAAAATTGCTATATCATTTGCGGGATCTCTGTAGACTTTTGAGACTTCGTATTCATTTTCCTGTTTGTCTATGATGCTGTAATTTGCATTTGTGTCGCTTACAACATGTTTGTTGGTAATCACAAATTTCTCTTCCCCTACTATAAATCCCGTACCAATATCACGTTGTATTTCCTCAGGTTCGCCGCGTGGAATTTCAGGAGTCTGGCCAAAAAAATCAAAAAAATTAAAGAAATCTCTTTGATTAAGGCTGGCTTGAACTTTTGTTACGGATACCGTTACTACTGAGTTGGAAACTTCTTCTGCAATATCTGCAGTTGAGAGATCACACATATTAGTTCGAGGTGTTCTTTCTTTTTCTGTAACAACAGGAGACCTTTCCTTAGTTGGAATATATTTATCTAAAAAAGGCAGTTCATATTTTCTGTCAATGTATATACCGCCCGCCGCTACAATGGCAATTACAAGTATAAAAACTGTTGCCGAGAGCGATCCTAGAATAAATGATTTGATTTTGTTATTTTTCATAGATTTGTCATTAAGTTTTTTGTTTTAAATCTGCATTGTCAATCTATCAACTCAAGTGATAGGTTGTCAAGATATTTTTTATTCTAGATTTTGGGTTATGATGAGTCCCTCTCAATTTAGAAGATTTAAGTTAGTTTTTTTGAAGCTTGGGTGTTTTTCGAGTAGAATTTATTGAAAGGTTTTGATAAATTCAAGGGTTAAATTAAGGTTATCTTCTAAATTAATTCCTTCCTTTCCGGTATATTCGGATTTCATCCTTACCACATATAGCCCTTGCGGCAACAGAAAGGTTGTTTTTCCATTTTCATCAACTGATTGTTCTTTTACTGTTTTAGCATTAATATCTTGCACTACGACCGTGCCATCTCTTATTGGTTCTTTAGTGTCAAAATTTAGTGTCTTTATTGCCAAAGTTTTTATATCTTCTGCTTCTGTATATAAAGGGACTTGCTGATTTTTGGTGATAGGTAGGTTTAGGAGTTTATTATAAGAGATATTTATTCCAGTGCAGTAGCTTTTTATGTAGTCTGCAGTTACTGCGGCTTCTGTATATCCAATACAATTGCAGGGCCATTCTTTACTTATTTTATTCTCCAAAGCGTTTGGTTGCCAACCGCATACCTCGTTATAAGAGATTATCTTAAGCCACAAGCCAAAAAAAATTACAGTAATTAGGGCAACGACAATAGAAATTTTACTGCTATTTTCCATCAAAATCATTATAAAGTATTTACTTCTTTTTGACAGAAGGCATTTTTAAGTTTTATATTTAATGTAGCAAGTAATGGAAATAAAGAGTAAAGCATTTTCAAATAAGGATACTATTCCTATTAAGTATAGCTGCGATGGAGATAGGGCTAGCCCCCCTTTAATCTTCACGGATATTCCAGAGGGCGCAAGGAGCCTTGTTTTAATTGTGCACGATCCCGATGCTCCTAATATGGATTTTGTTCACTGGTTATTGTGGAACATAGACCCCCAAGTTTCCGGATTAAAAGAGAATGTTGAAGGTGTGGGAATTTCTGGCAAAAATGATGGAGGTTCATTGGGTTATTATCCAATGTGCCCTCCTAAGGGAGAAAATCATAGGTATTTTTTTGAGTTGTATGCTTTGAACACAACGCTCGATCTTGATGAGGGGGCTTCAAAAGGTCAATTAGAAGAATCTATGCAAGATCATGTTTTGGAGAAGGATGAATTAATAGGTTTATATAATAGATAGGCTGGTTTGCGAAGCTTCTTCAGTAAGTATACTAAATGTTGAATTTAACTTTTTAAGTGCTTATACTTGGAATATGCCCAAACACAAAAATTCCAAACTCATAGATATTAATAGATTACCCGGTTTATTTATGGCGGTCCTAGGTGTAATATTCGCCGCAGTCAGTTCTGTGGCTCTTGCCTACAGCTTCACGACAAATCATCTAAGAAATAACAATGGTTATATACTTGGACGTAGTGATAATCGCTTCACCATCTCCAAGGGTAAGGCCCCTTCCTCAAATATACCGAGTGATCTTGGTAGATCGGATAAGGCTAAGATGGTTTCGGATGATGTTTTTATGTTAGATTCGGATGATGAAGAAGAGGATTTAGACTCTGAATTTTTAGACTCGGATGAGAATGAAGAAGATGAAGATCAGACTCCTTTATCTAGGGGGCCCAAATTTGATGATCGAAGGGGTATGTCTGGTTATTACAGAAATGAGGCCAGCGACGCTTTTAAAGGAATTAGGAAGATTGCAGAGACAGTAAGAAGTGAGGATTTCGACCCGGAAACAGCGGATGAGTTACAGGAAATAGTTGAGGAAACCACGAGTGATTTTTTGACTACAGCTGATGTGCTAGAACAAGAAGAGAAGCGCCCGGGTTGGAAAAATCTTCTTTTTGGTCCCGACTACAAGAACCTAGGAGAGCTTAGATCACAGCAGGTTAGAAACGAAAATACCTTGAGGAGGTTAGAGCAGGTAAAGGAAAAAGTTTCTGACGAATCTGTCGAGGAGCTGGATCAGGAAATAGCAAGGTTAGAACAGAAGCAAGAAGAGGTAAATTCATATCTTCATGAAAGAGAGGACCTATTTAGCGTTTTCGGATGGTTTTCTCGGTTATTTTCAGGATATTCTTCAGAAGAAACCGTTTTTACCATTCAAGATGAAGCAGAGGAGAAAACATCTGAGGAAGAGGATCTAATAGAGGATTACGAGGATTTAGAAGAAATAGATTATTCCCTATAGTTATAGGGAAATATTAAGGCTCCTTTCTCTAGGTCCGTTGAGCTCAATTAATATGATTCGTTGCCAGGTTCCAAGCGAGAGTTTTCCTTTTTCTACGGGTATAGAAACTGAATTTCCTATTATAGAAGACATTATATGATCTCCTACGTGTTCGGGGTTGTGTGGGTGAAAATAGTTACCTTTTGGAAACATTTTTTCTATTGCTGTTAGATAATCTTTATCGGTTTTTGGATCCAGGTCTCCTGTAGTAAGAGCACATGTTGTATGTAACACAAAAATTTTACAGATTCCTTCTGAAGCATTTTCTTCTCTAATTATATTTTGTATTTCATCGGTAATATCTATTATTTCTTTTTTGGCACTTGATTTTATTGTTAAATTAATCATGTTTTAATTATAAATTAATCGAGTTAGAAAATAACTAATTAGACGTCTTTATTTCTAGTTTAAATTTTGAAGGTGTTTTTCATGTGTTCATCCCACCTGTTAGATTTTTCTGCTATCGTATGCCCAATGCAATAAACTCTGTCTTTGCTTTCTTCTGCAGCTAAGGTCACCTTTGAGGCAATTTTTCTTAACTTGAGCTAGATGTCTTTTATAGGATTTCCAGCGCTTAATTTGTCTTTCGTCTTCCTCGGGAATTCTTCTCCCCATATAGTATCTGCAGTACCATTGAAACCAACCGCGGGGATCTTCATGATAGATCCAGCCCTTTTTTCTCCAAACAGATAGAGGTTGGCTTGCGTTAACTTCAAAGTAATTTAGCTTCGGGTCGTGAAATTCGGGGCAGAGTTTTGCTTTTTCATACCATTCATCCGGAAACTCATCTTTACAATCGGTCATGTACTTTCCTCCGAACACGCCCATTTTTAGCATTTGTTTTGGAGTTAGTTCCGGCTTGAATTCTGGATCGAATTCCTCACCCAGCGGTTCTTGAAGATAATAGGTATAGCCGGATTGCATTAAATCGTTTACAGTTATTTTTCTCATGCTTTAAATTTGCTTTGTTTTTGTTGTATGTTTTTCTTCATCAGATGGAGGCAACTCCATTTATATTATATAATCAACTCATGATAGATTCAGCTTTATCTTCTATTTTTATTTTTTCAGGAGTTCTAATATTTATTTATATGACTATCTGGTTTGGAATTTCCCTGTGGTTAAAGCGCAATGATGTGGCAGATATCGCTTGGGGTTTAGGTTTTGTGGCAGTTGTCTGGGGTCTTTTGTTTCGTGAAATAGGGCTCGAATTTTTGAATTATGCAAATTTTACGGTGATTTTGATTTTGACTACTATCTGGGGTTTTCGTCTAGCAATACACATCTATATGAGAAACAAAGATAAAAAAGAGGATCCTAGATATGCTAAGTGGCGGGAGGAATGGGGAAAATGGTTCCTCGCTAGGTCTTATTTCCAGGTTTTTCTTCTACAAGGATTTTTTATGTTGATAATAAGTAGTTCTGCTGTTGTTGCATCTTTCCAACCCTCTAATTTCTCCATTCTTACTTTTTTAGGATCTCTAGTTTGGCTGGTAGGTTTTATTTTTGAAAGTGTTGGAGATCTCCAGTTGACTAGATTTATAAATGACCCGAATAATAGAGGTAAAATTATGACTGAGGGATTATGGAGATACACAAGACACCCGAATTATTTTGGAGAGGTTACTCAGTGGTGGGGAATTTTTTTGATCGTGGTTGATATGCCCTTGGGTTATTTGGCTGTTGTTAGTCCCCTACTGATAACTTTTCTCATACTTAAAGTTTCCGGAATACCTATGCTTGAAGAAAAATACTCGGATAATCTTGATTTTCAAGAGTACAAGAAGAGAACTAACGCCTTTTTTCCTTGGTCTCCCAAGAAAGAAGACTAATTTTTAAAGAAGCTTGTCTCCGATAAAATAACCGGCGGTTGCTACCGCTGCGCTTAGTGTAATTCCCCAAAGAATATCTATCACTGTTACCTTTAAAGGCCAGTCTTTTAGTGTTGCTAGATTTGTAAGGTCATAGGTTGCATATGTTACAAGACCGTATAACGCACCATAGTAAAAAGTAATCGGCCATGATTGTTTATTTAAACCCGGAATTACAGCAAATATAATTACACCAAATATGTTTATCAGATAAAACAATCCAGCTGCAGCTAAATTAGGTTTTTCCGCCAGTAGATGTCCTATATTTTCCTGATAGAACTTCGGAGCGATTTGAGTTAACCACACCGAGTCAATTCCCAAGAAAACCAGAAAAGTCAAGATATAAAGTTTAATGTAGAAAGTTAAATCCATGTTTATATTTTAGCACGAAAGGTTCTCTCGCTTTTTGACTATATGTTTAAGTAGGTTATTGAAATTTGCAGGATAGTAGCAAATATCACCCATAATAGATAAGGAATTTGGGCGAAGGCAATCCATTTGGAGTATTTGTATATAGAAAACATTGCCCAAATTAAGGTTATCAAAACCAGGATGATATCTAATAGAGCTAGATAGTTATTTTTTAACCCAAATTGAAGCGGAGTAAAGAGTATGTTAAAGAGAAGGTTCAGGATAAATGGCAGAATGATTACAAAGGAAATCTTCTTTTTTAGGAATAAGTTGAAAACATATCCATAGGTGATAAAAATAATTAGGTAAAGGACAGTCCATACAGGCCCAAATAGATTGCTTGGAGGAGCAAAAGAGGGTTTTTTGAGTTGGGCGTACCATTCTGATTGATTCATATAATCATATTTTACCAGAATTTGGTTAATATTCGACTTAACTCTTCAACGTCGGAAACCTATAGTATTGACCGATAGGGTTGTTGTTGTTATAATGTTGCTATCTTGGTATATCCGAAAGAAAGTGCTAGAAAAGGAGAGGATATGTTTGATTGCATGAGGGAAGCCGCTGTTTTAGCTCTTGCCATTTTGGTATTTTCTGTAGGGCCGCTGGCTCTAGTTATATGGCTTGAAGTTTCAGGGACTGTAAGAGTTCCCGATGTATTCGCTTTACTTGCAGTGTTCTGGCTTTTGACTGCAGGAATGTTGATTTGTAGGTGGCTGTTTAGGTGGTAGTCTTGGGTGTCTTTTTGAGGTGTAAAATTCTTCTTTATTAGGATTTAAAGGAGCTTTTACACCTCGTTACCCCGATTTATTAAATTTCATTAATGTCTTTCAAGATGATCTATTTTCCTAAAGTTTTTTGCCTTTTGGTTTATAAGGATATTTTAACTATTTTATCGTCATCCCCTTCCGGGTTTCCCCTACCATCCAGGTTGCTTGTACCGATATATAAATTATCATTTTGATCTTTGGTCACTATTCTAATTCTTCCATAAATATTTTCTATTTTACTTGTTGTATTTAAAGGTTCTTCCTCTGGATTAATTGAAAAAAGGGTTTGACTTCGTAATCCTCCGAAATAGATTCTTCCGTTGAGGTAAGTAATTCCTGCAGGTGCCCAAGTAAAATTTGATCCGGATGTTAGAGTTGGAGTTTCCATGTTATTTGCAGTCTCCTCTCCTGTTATTTCTGGCCACCCGTAATTTTGTCCGCTGTAAATCACGTTTATTTCGTCATTTGCAGTTGGTCCATGCTCTGTTGCCCAGAGATTGCCTTTGGAATCCCAAGTTAATCCTTGCGGATTTCTATGCCCGTAAGTATATATTTCATTGGAAAAGGGATTGCCGGGTGGAATTGATCCGTCTTTTTCGATTCTGAGGATTTTTCCTGCCAAAGAATTGAGATCCTGCGCTAAATCGGGTATGCCTGCATCTCCTGTTGTGATGTATAGATAGTTATCTGGACCGAATTTTATTCTTCCGCCATTATGGATAGTTCCCGCAGGTATATTATCTAGAATATTTAGCTTGTTATTTAATGATTTTTCAGAAAATGTGTAACGATTCACTTTGTTTACTGGTCCGTTGTTTCCTTCTGTTGTTAGGTACAAATAAATGTATTTGTTGTTTGAGAAATTGGGATCTAAAGCCAAACCCAAAAGTCCCCCCTCTCCCACTGCTCTGACATTAGGGATTGTGATTTCTGACTTTACACCCTCTTCCACAAGAATAAGCTTACCCGTACGCTCTGTAATTAATAGATTTTTATCAGATAAAAAGACCATTTCCCAAGGTACCTCAAGGTTTTCAACAATAACAACATCTTTTGTGATCTCTTTATTTTGGTTTTTTTTATTGGCGATGTTCCTGTTTGGATTCTTCTGATCAAATTGATCAAGGTCATCCTGTTGTTTAAAAGGAGATCTATTAGATGAAAGAAAAAGGAAGATAATACCAACTGTGGTAGCGATCCCCAAAATTTTCAGTGAGCTGCTGATCTTTCTCATTAGTATTTTATGTTTATTGACCTTATCTAGGGATGACAGTCTAAAATTTTACAATCTTTCTTTAATTTGATTCTCAAATTCAGGGAAATATCTAGATATTACCGTAACATCAAATTTTGACAGGATCATTTCCTTCGGTTCTCTTTCCAGTAAAAAATTAAAGCTTTTCTTGATGATTTCCTCAGGCTTGGTTTTTGTATCTAGACTTGTATAAAAGTCTTTGCTCATGGTAACTTGGTGTCTCGTACTGCTTCCCTTCTCATTGACCGTTACATTAAACTTCCACCCTTTCTCTGTTTTACTTTTTTCTACCTTAACCTCCTGTTTAGTCATATTTCCTCCTTTTTAGAATTGTTTTAAGTTCCTTCTTTTTTATATTTCTACTTATGGATGTATTTTCTCTTTCATCCAGGGATTTTCCAGGGAATAAGTATTCTCTCCAATCATTAATATGTTTGCGTAATTTCTCTTGTAATAGTTCCTGTGCGGTTTTTCGATTGGCTAGCTGCTTTCTTTTTTCACTCGCAACCACTGTTATTCCTGTTGGTTCATGTGTGAGCGATACAGCGGTTTCTCTTTTGTTTACGTTTTGTCCACCAGGTCCCCCTGACCTTGAGAAGTCTATGCTTGTGTTTCTTTGGTTCATTATGTTATTTGGATTTTCTAATACTGTGTTTAGCCAGTCCAGATAAATTTCTAAAACTATCTCTGTTTCCTCCGTTTCAAGGGTTTTGCTGGTAAGATTTTCCAAGACCTTTTTAATCTCTTGAGCCGCTTTATCTTTCCGGGTCTCTTGTGCTTGTGCTACTGCTTCTTTTTGGGATTTTCTTTCGGATTCTTTTTTTCCACCGGCACTACCTCCCCCTTTTGCATCTTCCTTCAGAAAGCCTTCTTCAATCTGCCAACCATATTCTTCCCACTTGTTTGATTCCGTCCCATCAGGTTTTTTATTAATAGACATACCCTTATTTTAACACGCTGTAATTTGCTAGAACTTTGTTAACTACTCGTCTAATAAATTCTCTATTGAACTAATAAAACTTACTGTATATAATAGTTTTATGAGTTCACAAAAACTTAACCCCACCCGCATGTCGACTTTGTCGATTGCCATTATCTGTTTAATGTTTGCTGCAGTTGTTGCTACTGCCTTAGGGTTTGCCCTTGGAATAAATTATAATCCAGGAGAAGTCTTGGGCAGCATGACTACTAGGATTGTTCCTTAATCACTGATCAATCTTTAATCTTTAAACTTTAAACGTTTTCGATAAAAAATATTTTTTTCGTTAGTGACCTATATTTGCTTCCTCTATGGCTTTGTTGGCCTTATTCCATTGATTTTCGAACACCAAGTGTTTCTCTAGTTCATTATATGGAACCCATTTGATTTTTCTAATTTCTTCTTTTTGAAAGGTTATGTCTTTCTTATTTCCCGTGAATTTGACAATGAATTGATATTTCTTTTGACCTTTCCACCAATTTCCATGCTTTTTAAAGCCATGTTCCCGTGCTTCCTTAGGCCATTCAAATTGGTTTATATAAGGGCTCTTTTTAATAATTTTAAAATCTTTTGTACCAAGTTCTTCTTCTAATTCTCTTAAAACACCTGTTCGTGGATCTTCATTTTCTTCTAATCCCCCACCGGGAAAATCCCATTGGCCTTTTCCATAATTTTGCTTTTGTACCAGCATAAAGTTGTTATCTTTATCTATCACAATAGCATTTGCTCCTTCTCTATATGTCTGATTTTCCATGGAGGCATTTTAACATAATCATGCTTTTTAATCCCTTTATCTTTAGGGTTAATTATTATAATAGAGATTCTTTTGTAACATAGTTCCACTCTGATAAAATAGGTATTAATGCCCCAAAGATATTCTGGTCTTTCAGGTCAAGAGGCGAAACAGCTTTTAGATAAATATGGACCAAACGAAATTGAAGACAAAAACAAGGTCACTTCTCTACAAATACTTTTCAGACAGGTGAAAAGTAATTTCATGGTTTACATGCTTTTTGTTGCTTCTATTACTTCCTTCGTAGTAGGAAAGACTGTTACTGGCTACACCATCCTAGGGGTAATACTATGTGTTATTGTTGTTGGATTTGTTCAGGAGTACAAAGCTGAAGAAGCTGTGGGAGATCTCAAAAAAATGCTTATGCCCGTTACCATTGTTATTAGAGATGGACATAAAATTGAAGTTCCTACAGAAGAACTAGTACCTGGAGATATTTTAGTTTTAGGGAATGGAGAGAAGATACCGGCTGATGCCCTTATACTGAAAAGTGTAGACTTACGGGTAAATGAAGCTGCTCTTACTGGGGAATCTAGCGAAATTTCTAAAGAAGCCCCCGAGGATCCTGAGAATGTAAGTGAGGAAAATATTCTTTTCATGGGTACTTATATTATTAACGGGAAATGTTTTGCAAAAGTTGTTCACACTGGCATGAACACAAAATTCGGTCAGATAGCTCATCTTATATCTAGTTCAGAAAAGGAATTACCTCTTCAGAAGAAGGTAGACAAAATAGCTAAGACCATGGTGGTTGTTGCATTGGTCTTTTCTTTCTTGACCGGGGGTTTGATGTTACTTAATGCTCCCGCAATAAATCAAGAAGTTTTGGTAGAAGCTTTAATTTTAATGATAGCTATTTCCGTAGCAGCCTTTCCAGAAAGTTTTCCTGTTGTATTGATAACTACGCTTGCTGTAGGTGCAAAGAGGATGGCGGATAAGAATGTTATTGTAAATCGAATGTCTATAATAGAAACTCTGGGTGAAACTACAATTATATGCACAGATAAGACCGGAACAATAACTCGCGGCGAGATGATGGTTAAATTTATTTTTACCGGCGAGTCTTTATATGAAGTTGGAGGGTCGGGTTACATAGCCCATGGAGACATTACCAGCGAGGGCAAGGTTGTAGAAGTTAAAGATTCCGAGCTATTAAAGAAACTTATTGATACGAGCATAGTTTGCAATGATGCTGAAATAGAAAGGACAGGGGAAGATAACGAGTATCGGGGTCTCGGGACTCCTACGGAGATATCTTTGCTCGTTCTTGGGGCTAAAGCCGGTATATATGCGGAAGATTTTGGCGGTGAGATTACAAGTGAATATCCTTTTAATTCTGAAAGAAAGATGATGTCTGTGCTTTATAGTGGTGAGGATGGCAAAAATGTTGTGTATGCTAAAGGCGCTCCGGAAGTACTTTTTGAAAAGTGCACAAAGATATTAAAAGATGGAAAAGAAGTTAATCTTACCCAGGAAATAAGGGAAAATTTTGAATCCATGCAGCGGGAAATGGCTGAGCATTCTTATAGAACCCTGGCATTGGCATATAAGGAACTTGATACCCCTCATCGTGATTACAAGGAAGATAATTTCACTTTTTTAGGTGTTGTTGCTATGGAAGATTCTCCTCGTGAGGAGGTTAAAGAGGCGATTGCCATAACTAAGAACGCAGGAATCAAGGTAAAAATGATTACAGGAGATAATGGAGGTACAGCTAAAGCCGTTGCTAGGGAAATAGGATTGGAAGGAGAAGTTATTCTTGGAAAGGAGTTAGATGAGCTCAGTGATGAAGAGTTGTTGGTTCGGTTTGAAAAAGCGCAGATCTTTGCTCGTGTAACCCCGGAACATAAGTTAAGAATAGTTCGCTTACTTAAACAGCAAAATGAAACTGTTGCAATGACGGGAGATGGTGTAAATGATGCACCAGCTCTAAAAGAAGCTCACATTGGTATAGCTATGGGAAAAAATGGAACTGATGTTTCCAGATCTACTGCAGATCTAACTTTGAAAGATGACAATTTCGCAAATATTGTAGAAGCCGTGATTGAAGGACGTACTATTTACAATAACATTAGAAAGTTTGTTTCTTATCAATTGTCAGTAAATATTGCCGAATTAGTGATTTTGTTAGTGGGTGTAGCAGCTGCTCCCCTTCTTGGCTGGCAGATACCCCTCCTGCTGTCAATTCAGATATTATTTATGAACTTAGTGACGGATAATATTCCCGCGATTATGTTAGGTTTAAATCCTTCCTCTAAGGATATTATGAGTGAAAAACCACGAGATAACGCTGAGATTTTAAATCGTTCTTTAATTATATTGATTGGTCGTTCTGGATTGGTAATGGCTTTCTTAGCCCTGCTCGCCCATTATTTAGATTTCAATATACTTGGTAATTCGGTGGGCGTTGCAAGAACTGCCGCTCTTTTGTCTTTAATAATAATGGAAATTGTTGCAGCTTTTGGATTCAGATCTTTCCGAAAGTATATATTGACCAGATCTCCCTTTATTAACATATCTTTAGTTTATGCTTCCCTAGTTTCTTTAGTTGCTACTATTTTTATCATCTATATGCCGCCCGCAAGAATTGTTTTTGAAACTGTTCCTTTGGGAATTATTCCTTGGGCAGTGGCCTTAGTTGTTGGTCTTCTATTTGCTGTAATTTTAGATGTAACTAAGTACTATGCCAATAAGATACCTTCATACGTAAAGGACACACGTTAGGTTAATTTCTATCTGGGTGAATTAACCCTTTAAATCTCTCTTGTTTCTTACAATTTAAGATAAATTCTAGAGTATAGAGCTTGCAACTAAGAAGTAAATTAAAACGCTTAACAAATCCTGAAGAACCGTAGCAACAGGTCCGCTTGCATTTGCAGGATCTTTTTTTAATTTTATAAAGATGAAAGGTATCAAAAATCCGGTAAGTATGGCAGATAAAGTTGTTGAGAAGGCCCCTACCCCCAGAATTGCAGTAATCTTAATATCTTGATGATTAACTAAGCTAAACAGGGCTAGGAGACCACCTAGTATGAGTGCGAGCACGAGCACTATTACAAAATGGCGTAAGAAATATTTAAAATAATTGATACGATGATCATGAGAGGCATCTCTAATTAGAAAAATAGTTATTTGCTGTCCCACAGCATTACTCAAATAAACCATTAAGGGAATGAAAGCAGCAATAAGAATGTTTTTTTCCATAGTCGTCTGAAAATAACTAATAGTCTGAGCCATCAAAAGTCCTCCTAAAGTTCCTATAATTAACCAGGGCAATCTTCTTCTTACTGATTTCCACAGAGAAAGCCTCATAACGTTGTCCATTTTTCCCACATCCATATCCTCCGCCCGGTAGTCATAAATACCAACAAGTCTGAGAAGATCTTCTTCTTTTTCACGATGCATGATAGACAGAATTTGATCATGGGATACAGCTCCTAAGAGTGTACGATCTTTGCCAGTTATTGGAATAGCTTTAAGGCCGTTTTTCAAGGCCATATGAGCGGTTTTTTCTTGCGAGGTATGGGGGCAGACGGTGATTAGATCTGTCGTCATGATATCCTTTAATTGTCTCTCTGCTTTTTCGGTAGCGTTTTCAAAAAGTTTTTTAATTGGGACAATACCTACAAGTTTGTTATGCTTATCTGTGATGTAGATGTAATCTATAGTGTCAAAGTCCTTAGATTTTTTTGAGAGCATTGATAAAGCTTTATATACGCTCGCCGTCTCTAAAGTTACGGGAATTTTGGGTGTTATTACTTTTATGGCTGCGTCTTTTGAATAGGATTGCCTTTTTTGCACGGTGGATAAATCATAGATTAATAATTAAATTTTTTCAATTTATTTATTGACTATTTGATTAGATGTTATAGTAGAGTTACTGTATTTTTTAACTTAATATGGTTTATTTTATAGCTTTTGCACCCATAATCATGCTTGTAATTGGCATTTTCCTTTTTAAAGGGAAAATTTTACAAGTTTCTGCGGTTTCTTTTGCTGTTTCTTTATTTGTAGGTTATTTCTATTGGAATATGTTTTCCTATGCAATCTTAGGATCCGTTTTGAAAGCTTTTTTTATTGCTTTAGATATTTCTTTGGTAATCTTTGGTGCTTTGGTGTTTTTGGAGTTTATGCGTAAACGTAAAGTAATTAGATCTATTATTTTATATCTGTATAAATTATCCGATGATCTAAGAATCCAATTTATTTTTATTGGTTGGCTTTTTGGCGCTTTTATAGAAGGAACTGCGGGTTTTGGTGTTCCGGGTTTGTTAATCTCCCCTTTACTAATTGGATTGGGGTTGACGCCAGTTCAAGCTGTTTCTTTGGCTTTGCTATCTAATACTGTTCCCGTTACTTTCGGGGCTGCTGGTACTCCTATCAGAGTTGGTTTTTTTGATTTTGACAATTCCCAGATCACGTTTTTTACAGGTTTCCTTGGATTTTTTATGTCTATTATATGGCCGGTAGTTTTGCTTTTGGTTTTAACTAAGTACTTAAAGAAAGGTAAGAAATACTTTTGGACAGGCCTTCCTTTTGCATTGCTTTCTGGTTTGGCTTTTGGCCTCCCCTATTTTCTTGTATCTCAATTTAATCAGGATTTACCAACAATTTTAGGTTCTATTTTTGGAATTATTATTATGGTTATTTTGGTAAAAGTTTTTCGAAAACAAACAATTGCAGTTGTTCTTACTGACAGGATTAGAGAAATCCTTGATGTAACACACATTGATGATAGACTGCCTTTTGTTAAAACTGTGATTCCTTATGCTTTTTTGACATTGTTTATTTTTGTTGGGAGGTTTATACCCCTTTTTGATAAAGCAAATACCATAAATTTCTTGGAGAATTTCTCTCATACTTTCAGATTATTTAATCCAGGAATTCCTTTCCTATTTGCTTTGGTCACTTCTTTTTTATTCCTGCCCCCACAGAGGAAAGACTTTAAAGCGGTCTTTAAAATTATTCTTCCCAAGCTCGTTAGAACGGCTCTGCTGATATTTCTTATTGCAGGTATAATGCAGATAATTATTTCCAGCGATCTAAATTCTGCCTCTAAACCGGGTATACTAGAATTTTTGTTTAAAGATTTAAGCACAAAGTGGGCTGTATATTTTGTACCTCTTTTAGGTTCTCTTAGTGCCTCTCTTTCGGGAAGTGCGACGGTCTCCAACATTTTAATGGGAAATATAATTATTAGTGCATTTTCCGGAACTTCTTATCAACTTGGATTATTGTTGGCTGCGCAGCTTTTGGGAGCTTCGGGAGGAAATATTATTTCTCTACAGAATATAATTACCGGGCAGCTAACAGCCGGACCAATTCAAAATGAAGAAGTTCCGATTTTAAAGGCAACTTTTCCGTGGTTTTTACTTTACATTGTATTAGTTACAATTATTCTGATTGCAGCTCTCGCCTTTTTTGGAGTTTAGAAATCATTTAGTTAGTTAAAGAAGGTTTTTATTTTTCCCGTTGATAATCCAGTTGTGTTTGTATCCTGTAGGGAGAGCTACTTCATTGTAGGAAACTTTAAACCCTGCGTTCTCCAAATATTTTAGAGCCATCTCGGGTCTATATCCGTTCTGCTTATGAGCTTCGAGAACAATATATTTTATTCGATTTCTAAAAATGTTTGTATTTTTATCGGTAAGGATATATTTTTCTGCACTTTCTATATCCATTTTGAGCAGGTCTACTACTTTTAAATTTTCTTCCTTAATTAGTTTTTTCAAGGTTAAGGTTTCTATCTTTTCCTCTCCTCTCTCAGTAGTAATTTGAGTACAAGAGCCACGAAATTTCTTCGGTGTTTTAAGATTTATAGAACCATTTGTTGAGAAAAGTGCTTTGTTAATTAAGACTACTTCCTTATCAGTTTTCTCAAGATTTTTTTCCAGGAGTTGATAGTTTGCTCTACTTGCTTCTACGGCAACTATTCTTTTCGGTTCCAAGTTTTTTAAGGCCCAGAGGGAAAAAACCCCTATGTTAGCTCCAATATCCAAGATGGTATCATATTCAGTCTTTCCCTCCTGTAAGAGGGGTTGGTAGCACTCGTCTTCATATATATCAAAGATTGTTGCCAAATCTGTAGAGCGCGGATTCACTAGTAATGTCTGAGATTCCATATCTACGGGTATTGGATCTTTGTTTGTTACAAAAGGTATAACCGCCTTTACATTCTTTAGTAGGAAATTAATGAATTTTCCTGATTTTACGGTAGATTCTACTAAGTACACATTAAGGATTTTATCCTTATAAGGTCTTAAATTCAAGATAGCTCGGTAATGTTGTAAGGATAGGAGTTTTTTTAACCTCTTTTGATTGTATGGCGAGAGGAACACATTTTATGCATTAAGATCCCTTATCAATCTAACTCTGATGTGCTTGATTGGGGGGAATCTTCATGATGTTTGTCCGCAGGAATTTCAATCGGCGATTTTTTAATAACCTCTCCTGCCCACGGCAAGTACTTTTTATAGTACCCGAATCTGTATGAATCCCAAGGTAACCAGCCATTTCCCCTTCTTTTTTTCGAATCTTCATAAATTTCTCTTGCCAGTTTTAAATTGTTATTTGGATTTTTAAGCCAGCTGATTTTTTCTTCATCGGTTTTACCCGGTATTTTGTCTCTCCATACAGGAAGGTAAATTTGGGCTATTCCATAAGAGGGGGCGCCTTCAAGATTCTGAAAGTATTGTCCAAGCTGGGATTCGTGTCTGAAAATTGCTATTGCCAATTTTGGGTTTTCTGGGAAGTACTCCTTTATAGCTGTAATGATTTCTCTTTCATTGAATTCTGAATAATCAGCTTCAGGCGTTGATTCTGCCCTTTCCCCCATCGATTCTTCTTTCTTCAAATTATCTCCTCGCTGTAAATAGGATTTTTTCTTATTCATCACTACCTCTTTTGTGTCTTCCTTTTCCTCGTTTTTTGAAATTTCGGATTTATTATTTGAGTGCGTGGGCTCAATATTTTGTAGTGTTTGTATATCTTCTGAAGCTTCCTCATTTTCAATTATTTCTTTGGAATTTGATTTTGCGTCTTCATCTTCATTTTCTTTTTGCTTCTCTTCTCCTTTTTTTGACCCAACTATTTCTGGCTGTTCTGTTTCCCTTGACTTATTCTCCCGCGGTTTTTGCTCTATCGGTTGTGAAGTTGGTGTGGCCGAAGTTTGACTCTCCACTGAATTCTCTTTCGAAAGTGAAAAAACCTCAAAGGTTTCTTCCCGCGAGCTGGCATTAGGAGTTCCTGTTCCTTCTACGGAAACGGGGTCCGTTTGATTTGGGTTTATGATGTATTTATCTATTTCAGAGCTAGATGTGTCGCTCCTAATTTCTTTTTCTATATACTCTACTGAGGGAATTTCAGGTTGTTCGGCCGTTTGCGCTTCCAACTTTTTTACTAATACTTTTGCTCCACCAGAAAATACTGCTATAGCAGTCGCAACTCTAAATGCTTTTCTACTTTTTTGGGGAATATTGATTTTTGATACTTCTTGAATGCGTTTTATAATTTTTTCTCCCAGTGTTTCAGAATTTTTCTCGAATTCAACTGCCTCCGCTTCTTTTTCAAGTTCTTGTTCAACTCGAGAGGCTAAAAATTTCTTGCCAGACTTGTCTTTTTCTATACCATACAGTTCATAAAGAGCCTGAGCGCTACCGGAAATGTTTTTTCTTAATGAATCAGCGTCCTTCGACGTTCCCATTTTTCTTGAACCCGATCTCAGCCCTTCTGCTAAACGATTTTCATATTTGCTTAGCAAAATTTTTGCTTCGACCTCTGAATAGCCTTTTTTCTGTGTTAAATTCTTTACAATAGTAGAGCGAGCTGCAATCAGGGTTTCAGCTACTGCTTGGTATCTGAAGGCTTCGGAACTTTCCAGATTCAAGGAATTATCTTGTTTTGATCTTCTAAAGCCTAGATGGCGGAATATGTGCGAGGCAGAAGATTTTTCGTCGTGAAGCTCTTGCCCTATGTACTCTTTTTGCACTCCCCTTACCGCGAATTCACATGATTGGATCATTCTTGTAAGAAATACTCTCTCTGCACTTCCTTTCCCCGCTTTATCTCTAACGTTTCTTAGGTCATCAATCCTATTTTGCATTTTCTCCACATCTGTGTATACATCCCCGGAACATTCTTCCTTGATTTCGTCTGTAAAAAACTCTGCTGCAAACTCTTTTCCTTCCTTAGTTAATTTGCGCGATCTCTTACCTCTTTCCAGAAATGAACTGCAGTCATTGGCTTCAATGATTTTTTCGATATGATCCTCTGCGGCTGTTCTTGTCTCGTGAGGCGTGAAATCCACCATCTCACTATTTCTATTATTTGCCATTTTTAAGTAACTCCACTAAAGTTTTTATTGACTGTTGTTCTACAAAATATTGAAAAGTAATACGTCGGTTTGGGACTTTTTGAAAATAATTATAGATAATTCTTTCTAGGGATTCATTAGGCGCCCCTCCGCCCCCGCTTATCCTGTCTATATCTTTATATAAAGATTCAATTAATTTGGAAGGAAGATTAAGTTCCAGAAATTTAACTATTTGTGCGAGAAATAATACGTCAAGCTCTTCTAGGAGCTTATCTTTCTGTTTATCGCTGATATTTTCTATTGAAAGAATGTAATTTTCAAGTATCTCGTAATAGGCAGAGGGTTTCACTTCCCTATTATAGCACGGTCAGTGGGGAGATTTAACCATTTTGTATCCCAGTGTATTCTAACCTTTAGGTCTTTTTCTTACGAATTTCTTACTTGCATTTAAATGCATATTCAACTTTTTTTCTTTACAATTAGTGTGTAAGTATATTTAAAACTGAAGGGAGGTGAAAAATAAATGGATGTAATAGCTACAATGATTAGATCTCTTGAGTTATTTTTTTCCGAGGTCCTTTTGGTAGTACCCAAGCTAATAGTTGCTTATCTAATATGGTTAATTGGTAAATGGTTGATTAATTTGGGAATGAAAAGCTTGGATCTTCTACAGATAAAAAAATGGAAGGTAGATGATTCGATTAGGAATATGATCAAGAGAATATTCGCTCCAGCCGCAAAGATAATCTTGATTCTTGTAATCTTGGATACTTTAGGAATTGGTGCTAATGTGGTCGCGGCATTATCTAATGCACTTACTTTCACCTTTGCAATAGCTTTGGGTCTTGCTTTCGGAAGAGCGCTTGAACCGGACGCAAAGGGGGTTATAGAGAGTATGAAGAGGGGGCTTGGTGAGCACGTAGAGAAAGAGGATAAATAACAAGATCGTTGATACTTACACGCAAGCATAATTAAAATTCTTAAAATTATGCTTGTGTTGTTGGTGCGTTTAAATTTAAGATTTAGTATTTATTAAAAAATATTCATAGTAAAAGTATTCTTCAATTAGACCTTTGTCTATTAAAGAATATTGTAATATAATTCCTCCATGAAAGAGGAAAATACCCCCCAAAATACCAAAGACCAAACTAGTAAAGAAAATATCTCCAACTCCAAGCCTCCGCAAGAACAAGGGGGCGCACCTAAACTATCTAAGTTAATATTGTTTGCTTTTCTTGCTTTGACTTTAATAGTTTTGTCATCTTTTTTTACCTTTAGATTTTTTTGTGGTGAAAGTGACGATGGCGCTAAACTCCCCTCGAACCCTTTCAAAAATCTAACCAAAGCTGATTTTGAGCTAGGCAAATTTAGTTCAGAAGAGGAATTTAAAGATTATCTATCAAAGGTAGGTAGACAAGGTTATGGTTCCATCGGTATGGGGATGCTTAACACCAGTATGGTGTCACCTATGGAAGAAGTTGATCTCAGTGTTGCAGCGCCAGGAAAAAGCCTCGAAGGTTTTGGTGGCGGCCCTTCTAGAACTTCTACAACAAATGTCCAGGTTGCTGGAATAGATGAACCCGATATTGTTAAGGTAAGCGGAGAAACCCTATTTACCTCTTTCAGCACTTCCAGATCTAGAGTACAACCCGTTTTAGAAAGGGATGAGATGGATAGTTTAAGTAGTTTTCCCGGAGTTCAAAATCAAAATTTTAATACCACAAAGATTATAAATGCATTTCCACCTGAGGAATTAGAAAATATTGGTGGAATTGAGGAGATTGGCAAGCTGTTAGTTTATAAAGATACTTTAGTTATATTTACTACCGATACCGTTTATGGATATGACATCTCAGATAAGACCGATCCCGAGGAAGTTTGGGATATTTCATATGAAGAAAAAACTCAATATAAAGATGCCAGGCTTTACAACGGCGAGATATATCTTGTAACAAACACAAGAATTAATTTTTCCGACCCTTGTCCAATAGAGCCTATTTTGTTTGGTCAAGAGGGATTTAGTATTTCATGCACGGATATATATAGGCCAAAGCAAGTGGTTCCAACCGATACGACTTTTGCAGTGTTTAAGATTGACACTGAGTCGGGAGAAATAAAAGATTCTGTTTCTTTTGTAGGCAATGGCTCGGAATCACTGATTTACATGTCGCAGGACAATCTCTATGTGACACACTCTTATGGTGAAGATTATGTAGGTATATTTTCAAAATTTATTAATGAAGAGGCGTCAAATCTTTTCAATGAAGAAGTGAGAGATAAATTAGAAAGGCTGGCATCGTATGAGCTTAGTAATGAAACCAAAATGATGGAGATGGGAATAATTATTGAGTCATACTCGACTTCTTTATCTGAGGATGAGGCAATGCGTTTTGAAAATGAACTTGAGAATTCAATGGATGATTTTATGAAGAGACATATAAGAGAATTTCAGTCTACCGGTTTAATGAAAGTAAGTCTCAAGAACTTAAGACTTGAGGCTACGGGAAAAGTCCCAGGTCATCCACTGAATCAGTTCTCACTCGATGAATACAAAGGCAATCTTAGGATTGCTACTAATTCCGGAGGGATAAATTTATGGAGTTCAATGGGAGATGTAAATGACGTCTATGTATTGGGTAGAAATCTTAAGGAGTTGGGAAGTGTTAAAGATTTAGGTAAAGACGAGAAGATTTATTCAGTGAGATTTATTGCGGATAAGGGTTATGTAGTTACATTTAGGGAAGTAGATCCGTTCTATGTTTTAGATTTATCAAATGCCAACAACCCAGCTTTAAAAGGCGAGTTAAAAATTCCCGGATACTCTTCCTACTTACATCCAATACATGAGGATCTTATTTTAGGAACGGGAAAAGAAGGTTCTAAAGTTAAGATTTCCTTATTTGATGTTTCAGATCCGGAAAATCCAGAAGAAGTAGATAAGTATCTATTGGATGAGTATTGGTCTGATATTTTAAATACTCACCATGCATTTCTATTGGATGATGCGCACGAAATCTTCTTCTTGCCCGGAAGAAAGGGCGGATACGTATTTTCCTATGCAGGAGATAATGAGCTAAGTTTAAAGAGAACCGTTAGCAGTATAGGTGTTAAGCGAGCGGTTTATATTGATGACTATTTGTATGTTGTTGGGGAGCAAGAGATTATTGTTTTAGATGAAAATTCTTGGGAAGAAGTTAATACTTTTGAGTTTTAGAAAACTTGAAAGATAAATTCCTTCTCTGTCTTTTGCAGATAGTATTGTCAGCAATCTGATACCCTTATTCGGAGTAGATTGTTCCCAATTTAAGGATAGTTAGGCAATCCTAAGACTGTTTCTAAGAACTTCATCTACGGTTGTGATTCCTTTAGCTGCTTTATCCAACCCATCACATAAGAGTGTAATTAGACCTTCTTCTATGAGTCTGTTTCTTAACTCTGTTTCATTGACTTTGCTTCTTATTAGATCTCTTACTCGGGGCGTGACTTTAAGAACTTCGTAGATTCCGATTCTACCTTTAAAACCAATGTTTTTACATTCGGGGCAGCCTTTGCTGCGGGTTAGTTCCTCCGGTACATAATGACAAATACTTTGAAATAGATCTTTTTCTTCAGGATTTGGTTCATAAGTTTCCAAGCAAGCGGGGCAGTTTTTTCTGACTAACCTTTGAGCTACAATTCCTGTAAGAGCCGAATTTAACAGATAAGGTTCAATGTGTAGATCCAGTAATCTAAAAAGTCCTCCGATGGAATCTTCAGCATGTATAGTTGAAAGAACTAGTTGTCCCGTAAGTCCCGATTCAACAGCTATTTCGGCAGTTTCTTTATCTCTGATTTCACCTACTAACACAACATCCGGACTTAATCTTAGGATAGTTTTAAGTCCTGCTGCAAAGGAGAATCCCTTTTCATTTTGAGTTTGCATTTGATTAAGCCCCTCCATCCTATATTCCACCGGATCCTCTATTGTCATAATATTGAAGCTCTTGTTAATGTTTATTTTGTTTATTGTTGAATATAGAGTAGTTGTTTTACCGCATCCTGTAGGCCCACAGGTCAGAATAAGCCCACTTCTTTGGGAAATCATATTGTGATACTTTTTGTACGATTCTTCACTGAATCCGAGTTCCGAAAGATCCATGACGATAGTTTTCTTCTCGTGGATTCTGCACACAATTAGCTCTCCGCGGACTGTTTGCACAACCTCTACTCTTAGGCCGGCCTCCCCATCATCTGTTTCTATGTTAAAGCGTCCTTCTTGAACCTTTTTATTCTTAGTGATATCAAGATCACAAAGGACTTTAATTCGAGAAGCTATTTGAGCTGTCATTTCATAATTTATTTTTCCCAATTGATATAGAACTCCATCCGTTCTGATTCTCACCAACGTGAAGTATTCTCTAGGTTCCAGTAATATATCTGAAGCATTCAGATTTAACGCTTCTATAATTAATTGATTTAAAAAATTTACGGAGTCCGTTTCTTCTTGTGAAAAAAGTTTCTCTAAGTTAGAGTTGCTAATTGTTTTTATAGGCTCGTCTGGGGCAATGGGTCTATGCATATTTATTTGATTACTATTTATTCAATATTAACTGGATCAATCATAGCACTCCGCCAAGAGTTAATGCAATAATTGGAAATACAAAATAATAATTTACTTAATACAGTGTCTGGTAGCTAATTTTATTTTATAAATTCATTGTAGCCGCAGGTTTCTTCCTCCACAAGCCTACCTGGTTTTTTATCTAATTTTTTAGTAATTATATTCACTGCTTAAAAAAAGAAAAGCCGGGAACCCGCTAGGTGTACATCAAACATGGTAGAACGTCCTACCTTGTTTAACACCTATACGGATTCACCGGCTTTTTTCAACCTTATCCCACATGTAAGACATGTGGGGTTTTTCTATGGACAGAGTCCCGGGATCCAAATTCGCTGGCCAGCATAGACCATATTGGGGTTGTTTATTCTAACAATCCCATTGCTGCCCGCGCGTTTATTGGTTTCTCGAACTATGTCCGCCGTCTCTACACCTGAAAACCGTCTTGCTATTTTTGTCAGCCACTCGCCGTACCTCACGACGTACACGCCGCCCGCACAAGGCCGGGCTGTTGGTTGTGGTACTGGAGCTGGCGTTGGGGCAGGTTTGTCAGGTGATTTTTCTTCGACTAGGATCGGAAGTGTTAATTCTTTGCTTAGAGCTCCCAACTCGTCCTGAGCTCTTACAGTAACTTCTACTACTGTTCTGGTAGTAGTGACAGGACTGTTGAATCTACATTCGAATTTGCCCCTGGGCTCACATCCTTTCCAGTTTAAAGTCATGTCATGGCCTTCATTGTCTACGAAGACCGCAGTAACATTTATACTCTCGCCCGGACGCACCTCCTTTCTATATTCTGCTCTAAGGAATTCAGGTGCCCTGTTTATGGTTTCAGGGCTCTCGGAGATCCCGACATTTACCCAAGCCATAACCACGACACGTTCCCATAGAGGACCTTCATCCCAGCTGGCGTCGTTCTTGATCTGGCCTACCTTGAACCAGCTATAGCCTGGGTCTTTCAACACTTCCCGGCGTTCGAAATGGACCAGACCATTTCTTAGCCACTCCTGGAAAGCTTGAATTCTTAACTCAGCGGGTCGATCGATTGCCTCTTGATACCGTACCTCGTATTTTTCTTCATCCAGCGTTACGACGGCCTGCGGTACCACCAGCTCGATCTCTACAGGTAGAAGGCCCCCCTCCTGCTCTCCTAATGTATTACACCAGGTATTTGGAGGTAAGGTACCTATCTTCTGCAGTTGGTCGACCGTTTCCGAAATAGGAACAAAGGCAAGGAGCTGCATTGGATCTACCCAGGACACTTGAGTTCTTTTGTCCGGGATCCAGTAAGGTCTCACCTTTTCATTCTCTGTTTCAGTATATACTCCCAGTTGTACTGGGACCTGAAACTCGTGAGCAGTCCTGGATATCTGTTCTTCTGGCTGCACCTGCTCCTCTTTTGTTTGTACGCCCTCCACCAAGTCTTTGAAGGTCTTCATGCCGACTATTGATGCCGTTAAGCAACCGACGATCAATAGTCCAATAACCAAGGCTAAGAGCGTTCCGAAGCTTTTTCCTAGACCCTCTCGATTGTTCTTTATGAACCTGCCCTTGTCGCTGTTTGCAGTCTCCTCATTTTTATTCATTTGATCTCTTCCTTTTACTTATCGAAGGCTACTATTGCCTTAACGCGGAAGGCCAGATCGCTACGGTAACCAGTCTCACCTGGTGTTAGCGAACTGATTCTAACTGAGTTAGTAAGCGCTGTAGCCTCTATGAATTCTTTTCCTTGCCCGGTCATCATGCCGCAGTGATCTACTTTTTTTGTAGATGTTTCAAAAATCACCACGTCACCTGCTTGAGGACGTTCGCTAGCCCCTATTACTCTTCCAGACAAGTATTGAGAGTAACAGGTTCTGCCGATATTCACCCCTACAGATTTCCAAGCAGAGCTCGTCAATCCCGAGCAATCGAAACTTGAAGGTCCCGTTGCTGCCCATTCATACCTTTTCCCCAGCTGCTTTTTGGCCCAAGCTACCGCTCGTTGACCTAGATCAGCATTTCCCGGATCTATGATGTCTTCATCGCCATCTTCATTTGAATCCGGATTTTGATCTGAAGGAACTTTACAACGATGGTAAGGTCCTAGACCAAGAAGATCCATCAAATTTGCGACCCATTTTTTCCAGCCTTTTTTGGCCGGTTCCAAGCAGACCCGAAGTCCATATCTACTTCCGGAATCCGGATCATCCGGATCTGCAGGTTCTCCGGGATCGGGAACATTTCCATCTGCACGTTGATAGTTGCCTAACCAGTTATCCAGGGTGGTTGTATCTCCCACAAGGATTTCCTGATAGATTTTTGAACGTTGAAAGTACTTTGCAACCTCGGCAACCCAGTAACGAGATGGATTTGTAAGAGCCCCCGGTCCCCCGTTATAGCAGGCAGCGGCGTAACGGAATCTTCCTCCCGCAACAACCATGCAGTTTTTTAGGACCCTGCCTCCCACATCCAAGTTTGTTTGTGTATCGAATGGGTCTTGACTTGGATCGAAGTGAAAAGGCATGACCTGTGCCAGCCCGAGTGCTCCGGCTGACGACACTGCATTTGGGTTTCCTAGAGACTCCATCGTCACGATGGTAGCCAGCATAAGCTCATCTAGGCCATTTCTCGCCGCCCCCCGTGATATTTGTGGTCTCCATCGGGCAACCTTTGCGGGTAGAAGTCCCCAGGCTCTCTCCCGTGCTTCTTCAGTTATATCTGCAGTGAAGGATCCTTCGAATCCTTCCGGCAGACGTCCTGTCGGCGGAGAGCCGGGGGACCCGCCATACTTTAGAGTTGGAACAAATAGGCCTGATAGAGTCAAGCCTGTGTCCCAAATCGCAGGTTCCACCTCAGATCTAACCTGATGGAGGGCCGCGACTGCACCCCAAGCGAGAAACGGTGGTAGAAATAACGTGAACACCACCATCAAAAGGAGTGTCGTTCGTATACAGCCCCAAATGAGCTCCCTGACTTTCATGAGCCTCCCCCGTTGTATAGGCTTTCTTAGTAGACTAGCCTACCGAAGTGTGATCTGTTCATCAGCAGTTCCAGCAAGAGCGTGTTTCCAATACGCGTCTTGATTGGGATCTTCATTGCTTTCTCACCAGTTCCTATCGTTGCCATCGCATCGTCTCGAGAGGAATGCCATACTCTTACATTGAACTTCGCCCCGATGACATCTAAGTCCTCGGGTTGTTGGGTGGTTACCACTAGGGATATGCCCGGAGTGGGCCTTGGTTCGTTCGATCCCTCTCGTGGTTTTGCACCAATTGAGCTTATCCCCTCGAGGGAGGTAAAAGCTAACCTAAAATCATCGTCCCATGAGGGAGAGCAGGTGCGTTGAGCTTGCTCTAAGGCGGACAGGTCATCGACCAGCACGCTAACTACAGTACCCTCCGGCACTATGATCCCCTCTTCGTCAAGGGAATGTTTGATTCTAGGCAAGAAACCTGCCAAGAATCTAGCTAAGTACGGTCTATCTGTGTCACTTCTCGGTTTGATGGCTACCGGCACTCCGCTTCGTAGCAGTTTTAGTGCACGTGTTGCGAAATCCTCGCCATCCTGTCTTGTCGCGCCAGGACCGATCTCCTCGATTGGCCCTCCCAGTTCATGTACTATGCGGATAGTGCTCCCTCTGCTATCGGCCGCCGCTGTTATTGCGACCCATGCATCTGAAGCTAATATCAAACCGATGTTGGCCCAGGACGTCTTGCCTACGCCCTCGGTACCTATATAAGCCCTATGCCAATGCTCTTTCGAGTAAATGAACATAGGGTATTTATGGTTTGTTAGATGGCGTTGTAGAGTATTTGTATACCAACCTATAAAGATATTGCCGTCTAGGTAGGTAGACCCCGCTTTTTGAGTTAGCAATGTGACTAGAACTTCTAACTCATCCTTGTTTACATCAAAGTAATAGGGGGCCAATCCCAGGCTTCCAGGCAGAAAACCTTTATAGAGCTCTATCGGTATTACGCTTTTTATTCTGTAAGCTTCGAATCCCGCATCATGCGCGGCTCCGACGGCCTCTCGAATTGAATCTTCTTCGAACATTGGAACTGCTAAGGTAACCGAGACTATTTGGTTGCCTTGCATTCTCTTTCTTATCCCCAGTCTTACGGGGTAAGTTATGTTTGTGATTTTTGCCAGAGCTTTTCCAAGACCCATCGCATGCGTGTCAAAGCCGAAGGTCTTAGGTTTTATGGCAAGGTATTCCCACCTAAGCTGTCTTTTTTTGCTTCTGGTGGTCTCTTCCAGTATACCGGACCTCCCGCTCATTAGGCTTACAAGACTGTGAAGTCTTTCCGGTTGGTCGAATCCCGTTTGTGTTGCGGCTCGTTCTCTTAGTTCCCGTAATTCTGACTGTTCACGTAACCGGCCGAGGCCTGTTACGCTACGCAGAGATCGACTATCCCTGTCCACGGTGATAGATACTACCCTATCCCTTATTGTTGGATAGACACTTCTGCTTCCCGGAAGAACCGTTCTCTCGATCTCTTTTAGGGCTTTTCCCTGCCATTTCAGCGCTGCTAGGGATCTCCTCTCTCCTATCAGTTGTTCACGAGATCCATAGTACCCGTTCCTTTTTGCTCTTCTTGTCAGTTTAAGGAACTGGGGAGCAGTTTTCGGTAAAGGTAGACTAATTACAGTAGCTAATCTCCTCATCGCTGAATTTACCTGAATTGATGCCTCAGGCGCCGCTGGATGAGTCAGTGTGAAAACCGATACGTTTGAGGGGGGAGTTAGGAGCTCATCGACACTCCCCCCAGCTTTTATTAAGCTTGGAAGAGCTTTCAAGAGCATCTATACCTCCTGTTCCCACGTTCGTTGCAGACCGACCCATATTAATACGAGTTGTTTCCGTAGGAGTATTAGTATGGGTACGATTATCAGCATGATCAATAATGATTTCCAGACCATTATTGACATTATGCTGTAAAGGAACACCCCGAGTAAAACAAACCCGTACCAGGGTTTTATTATAACCCCTCCTATTCCCCAACGACTGCTGTTGAGGGATAACCATCGACTCTTTAACTCTCTTCTTATAGGCTCGAACATAGTATCTCCTTAATTTTCTAACCCCTAGCTCCGCTAGGAGTAATCGGTTTGGAATTAATTCCATTGTCTTCGGCTAGATCTTCTTCCTCTTCCTCTTCATTTACCGCGCTGCTACCACTGGGCGTAACCTGCGCCGATGAAATGTCTTCATCGGAGAGATCCTCCTCGGTATATTGATCTTCCTCAGACTCCTCTTCATTACGTCGAGCTTCTTTCAAGGGAGTGTAATCTTCCTCTTGAACGCTGCTAGCTCCGCTAGGAGTACGCGCTCCTGATGAGAGTCCGTGGTTCTGTTGTTCATTCTTCCCTTCTCCCCCCACATCCGCTATGGATGGTCCGTCAGTGCTTTCCTCGTTAGAGGTTGACACATCTGATTTAAAGGGAGATGAGTTCTCTTCCTCTTCATTTACCGCGCTGCTACCACTGGGCGTAACCTGCGCCGATGAA
>CAZWYL010000002.1:0-5455 GCA_964638225.1 uncultured Candidatus Saccharibacteria bacterium | reverse complement strand
ATGTCTTCATCGGAGAGATCCTCCTCGGTATATTGATTTTCCTCAGACTCCTCTTCATCCATATCGAGGTTCCCGCCAGGGGTAACCTGCGATGATGAAATATCCTCATCGGAGAGATCCTCCTCAGTATATGAATCTTCCATAGGTTCTTCTTCTGCCATTGTAGAGCTACCATCTGGAGGAATCGGCGCTGATGCGGAATCTTTTTGAGAAGAGTCTCCACTCGAGGAACCTCCTTCTGAAGAAGGAGATCCGGACGGTGTTTGAGGACTTCCGCTTGGACCCTCTTCGAAATTTTCTTCATCTTCTCTTGCGTATTCACTTGCTCCGCCGGGGGTTCTATAACCACCGCGTCTGCCGGCGAAGTATCCTGTGAGTCCTATAGCAGCACCCTCTGCCACATCACGTGCTGTGCTAGAACTATTGGCCTGTTGTCGAGTTTGGGTAAGTTCATCTTTAAGCTCACGTACCGCTTGACTGAGATCGCTTTCGTGCGTTGTTGTGGCTACGGAAAGTTCATCTCTAGATTGTGGCCTGGAGAAAAATCCCCACGCGCGTTGCGTTACATCCGCCAATCTTCTTATTATTTTCAGCAATATGGTTAGCATATTGCACATAACTAACAAGGCGACGGCATTGACGATAAGCGCCCAACCCGCCTTATTGGTTTCAATAGTTACTATTGACCCCATTATAGGCCATTGCGCTCTTTCATGAATGGCATATATTATGAATGGGGTACTTATGTAGGTGAACCAGCTGAATATTGCCGCGAACATTGATGCGGTACCGATTCCCACTCCCTTGCGTGCCTCAATTACTGCTGAAATGGGAGCTAGGATAAGACAAGCCATGCCCACTATGAACATGCCTTCTCTTAGGAACTTTGTTAGGAACACGAAACCAACAGTGATGAGACTCTTATATAGGGCACCGATACTTCCTATTTTCAGTTCTCCTATTGTAAAGTCTGGCAATAGTTCGTAAAGCTTGTAACTTTCTGACACCAATACGGTGCTAAGCCCTACCCATATTGCTATTAGGATAATTGTAGATCCTGTACTTATTCCCCAAGTCCCACTGAATATTCCTATCTTCCCCGTTTTTTTCGCAGACGAGACCAGCTCGAATGCAAATCCAAGTAGAGCTACTGATACGGATCCTGAGACCATTAACCACATTAGTTCCACAGGGATCTGGATTTCAGGGCCGAACAAAGCGTATCTTCCGAAATCCTTATATCCCTTCCATAGATCCAGATCGATTCCTATTTCTTCATCCTCTGAGCAACCAGTTGCAAAGAGGATCATCAGAAGTACGATAAAGATCAATGCTTTTTTCTTCATTTTCTTCCGCTCCTTTTTATTGATTTTTAGTTTTTTGATGTTTTTGCAATAAGAATGATGATAAGGGATAAGAGCTTAGGGACGGGATTGTTGCGTATGCCCCGTCCCCGATTTAAGACACGCGACTACAGCTTAGGAACGGCGTCTATGGCCTATTCACCGGTTCCAACTCCGGCGAGTGCCTTGACTATCTCCCGAAAGACTTCAATCAAGACTAGGCCGGTTTCCTTTCCCGTGTTAGCCACGGCCATATCGCGACCCGCTACCGCGAGCGTAAGTCCGAGTACTATGAGCAGGAGAAGAAAACCCGCCCCAACCATAAGAAACGCAGTGCCCATAAGGCCCAAGTCCTGATGGCGCAGGGCCCTTAACGCCAGCATACCTCCTGTTGCGAGTAGTCCGATACTAAGCGCGCCAGAAAGTAGCCATATCCAGTTTTGCATTAACGCCTGCATTGTTATTCCTCCTCTGACTCTTCTGTTTCCTTAACCTTAGTTTGTTCGTGGAGTTCCAGCATCTTAAGGAGCCATGACAGACCTTCTCTGGCACCTTCCAGATTTTTAGCTGGAAATACATCTTTCTCATTCCCAACTCCAGTAATCTCTAGAAAGACCTTTTCCGGAGCAACTTGCGTAACAAACCACGTTAAGAAACGAGGTCTGACTATATTAGCGTTATGCCCCGTGACAAGTCCCCAGGGGGGACTGTCTGTGTTTCCTCTACGGATGCCCTCGAAACTGACTTCAGCGATGTATCTCTGAAGTGTCAGTAATCGAGAAAATGGTCCAGGACGAACGTCTCTTATGAGGCGTAGCTCCCCTTTAGGAAGTCTTTCTATGGCTATTTGCATAGCCAGCAGTTCCAAGATGAGATAGGGATTTGAGATTAACCCCACGAATACAATTAGGGGGTCTTTGTCTATCTCAAGCGGTGCCCAGACTACTCTTTTGGACCTTTTATCTTGGATTTCCGGCGCCCTATCAAATGCTTCATTCAGTATGCGCGCGACTTCATGCGGATCCTCTTCGTAGCCGCTGAGATGTAACTCTCCGGCCGGGAGAGGCTCATGAAATAACCACATTAAGCTCATTGCACTTTCCTCCTCCTTTTCTGATCTATTACTAGAATAGTTTTGTTTGAATCCCATTCTATAGGTTTTCCTGACCCATCCAGCATCCATGGCTTACGCCACGAAGTGGATATGCGTATTGGACAGGTACTAGCAATACCTTACAACCAGGATGAATGGCAACGGTATAGGTATTTTTAGCACCTGCCCAAAGACAGTCAGGAATTTATATGCCTAACCCACTAAATCTCTACAAGCCACTTGAATATCAGTCCTTTCACGATGGTTCCTATCTCATTTCTCATTAGAGTGAGAATATTAACTCCGATAGAAAAGAATTATTTTCTGTTATTTATTTTCAAAGTGCCGATACCAGAGTGTATTATTCAAGATAGTGTGAACTTTAGTATCTTTCTGACCTTTTCTTATCTACTGAATTAATCAAAAAAGAGCAAATAGAGACCAAAGTTTTACGTATTTGACTTAAACTGTTTTTCAGTAATAAAAAAGCCCACGCTGAATAGCATGGGCAGTTCCTATTATCTAACAGTAAATATATTAAAGTGCAAAAATATTCTACTATAAGATAAAAGAAAAGTAAATAGGAAGTTCGTTGAAGATTTAAGTAAGAGGATTATCAAAAATTTTTGCAGCCTACCTCAGTGTCTCTATAAGTTAATTATAGTGATTTTCTTGAGGCTTTTTATTTTATCTGGGTTTTAACAGAAGAGTTTATGGGCGCTGTACGTTTTCTGCTCTCTGACCTTTGTCACTTTCCACTACATTAAATTCGACTTCGTCGCCTTCTTGTAGCTCATCAAAAGTAACTTCGACTAGATCATTAGAATGAAAGAAAAGATCTTTATCTTGTCCTTCGATCTGAATGAATCCATATCCTTTATCAGTTTTTGTTTTTATTTTACCTTTCATAGAATTGAATAGATTGATTATCTATTCTATTTACACCTCCTTTACATACTTA
This sequence comes from uncultured Candidatus Saccharibacteria bacterium, assembly GCA_964638225.1. Classification (GTDB taxonomy): domain Bacteria; phylum Patescibacteriota; class WWE3; order UBA101185; family UBA10185; genus WJKK01. The sequence continues at coordinate 2,058 of CAZWYL010000002.1, read as the reverse complement.
ATTATAATACATAATACAAATTATGGTGCATTTTTCCAAACCAAGGCTATAATCACTGGCATTTTTGTCTGTCTGCTAATGTTATTGGAAGTTAGAAAAAACAAAAGAATAATATTTTAGTCCTATAAATATGTGCAAATTGCAATAATTCATTTTACTAGTAATGTTTATATATGTCAGAATTTTGACATGGTTAGTTCTATATCCCTTGGAGGTGAGATGTGAGTAAGCAAGCTGATACTACTGGCTGCGGAGGATGTGGTTGTATTATTTGGGTAGTACTAGCACTGGTCTTCTTCGTCTTGATCTTGTCGATAGGATGGCCTGCAATAGGAATCCTAACACTTGCCTTGGGGATGTTGGGTCAAGAGTTAGGATTAAATCCGTTGGGATTCGCTATCATAGTGATCTTAGGCATTCCCATATTGTTGGGAGGTATTTACGCTTGGGCAATCACCGAGCTTGGGAAAGAGTCTTTGAAGTAAGGTGACGATTAGAAGTTCAGGAAGCCTCTTAGGGCGATCCAGCAGTGGTTTGAAGCATAAAACCTCCCTGGATTGCCCTTTATTTTTTAACCAGGATTAATTTGAATTGACCCCAGAATCGTTTTCTATCCAAGCATTTTCCTTCTTTAGGGCTTGTCTGTTATAATTTTAACGTCAAGTTCTCAAATATAATATAAGTTTTTAAAACATATGCAACATAAAGATGATAGAAAGAAAGCTACAAAAAAGACAGAAGATATCAAGGATTGGCGTGATGAACATGGGCGCCCAAATCTTTCATTTCTTCAGTCGCTGGCAAATAATGAAAATCCCCGTTCATTTGAAAAATTAAAAGCTATAGCTCAGGATCTGGATGTGAATTACAGCCCAGGTACTAGCACGGAAGAGTTACTCCATATGATTCTTTCAGAGGTCCGGTCTGACCCCACTACTACTACGTAACATACAATCTTTTTAATGAATCAGTCCACAACAAGATTATTTTAGTTCGAATCTAAGTTTTTCATATAGGGTTTCTGCAAGCCTTAGAAGGCTAGTCGAATCATCGCGGTCAACTAAGTGACCATTCTGTCTGGGCGTAGCGATGGATGTTCGAGCTGCTTTAAATGTTAGCTAGTCAATAATTCTACTTTTGAATCTCCTTGTTTATAAGATTTCGAGAGTACTCGCGACTACCTTATTATTCTGCTTGTTACCCTTAACAGAAGCTCTATCACCAATATTTAGTTTAATTTGGTCGCAAGACACTCTTTCAGGATTAAAACATTCGCTTTTCGAAATAAACTCTAGTTCAACAGTTAATGCAGGTGCTCCTGGTCTTTCATAGATCAACAGCCAAACATTTTCAGGTTGTCCCGGAATGTTTCTAGTAAGGTTTCCTGTTTCTTCAAAGTTTACACTTACTTCATCGTCTGTGTTTTGCGTGGACTGTGTTGGAGTATCATCAGGAGTTGTGACCGGTTCTACAGAGATATTTTTTCTTGAATATAAGTACATATAGCTTCCAAGTCCGATGCTTAAAACTATTAGAATTGAGATGATAATGTTTTTTTTCATTTCTTTAACTATATCACCAAATTTGTCACTAATGGAAACTTTAGTGTTAACTCATTTAGCGGCTGTCCTTCTATTGCTTATTTCTCTACGAAAGACTCTAGCTGAGCATGTCGGTACAGAACCACTTCATTCTCTAGGTTCTAATCCTTGATCATTGAGTATGTCGGTCTGGAGCTTTTTTCTCCTCATTGTAGAAAAATGCGTTCTTTTTGTATTCGAAAATAGAAGTCTTCTATAGGCGGTTTTGTGAGTCCGTCATTGTATTCATAACCAATTAGTGCATAGTGGGTATCTGTAATTTCAAATTTTTCCTTATGAGTAATATTTTTGTATGGAGTTTTTATCAAAACTTCATGCACGCCTGTGGATAAATTCAGATCATAAAATTTATGAGGAGCAATGGATGTTACCGCCTCTTTAACATCTTTGTAGTAACCTTTTTTATTATTTACATCGTAATATTCACTATTATTTAAAAAGTTTTCTTCAGCTATCA
>CAZWYL010000001.1:29341-72741 GCA_964638225.1 uncultured Candidatus Saccharibacteria bacterium | reverse complement strand
TATTTACAGGATCCCGTCAGCTCTATTTTTTCTTCTTTTACGGATTTTTTAATTAAATTGAGTAAATCGTCATATCCATCACGTTCAAAAAGTTCAAAAAGCGCACCTGATATGTTGATAGTTAGATTGATATCTTCCAGCTCATTGATTTTTTGGAAGATTGGTAAGTAGCTTTGTTTTACAACTGCTTCCAGAATATCCTTTTGTTGGTTGGCAGGTTGATAAAAATGTAAAAAGTTAATCCAGTTCATACTCAGTCATTATACCCTGAGTTGATAGTTGGGTAAAAGGTTCAAGGTTAGTAGAGCCGTTAGTAGTTTTTGTTCGCTGACATTTTTTAATGTTTTTGGAAGAAGATGCTAATGAAAGAAGTCTATTTATAGTTAACATAATTAGTGTTGCTTAAAGCATTTACTTGTTACAATTAATTTATGAAAAAGTATTTAGTATTGCTTATCTTTATTCCTCCGGTCATTCTGTATTTCATCTCTTTTAGGCCCTCAGTAGAGGGTTATACTAGGTGTATCGAGGAGGTGAACGAAAGGATATTTGAGTGGGATTTAGAAACTTTTGAGAATAAACCCAGCAGAAATCTTATTTGTGCAGAAAGTCGGGAAGATTTACTCGAGTTGGAGAATTGCTTGAGTAGCGTTAAAGATTCTTATTTTTTAGGCGGCATATATTTGAAATACCCAGGAATCTCGAGAGTATTTCGAAATATTACTTCAGAACATAATCATTTTTGTTCTGGACATAAAATTGATTTTGAGTTTTAGATTTTTGTAGAATCTTTAATGAGGTAAAACAATTTTGATGTACTTTAAGGATTAAGTTGTTTCCCTAAATTGCCCTTTCGGCTTGTTCAGAACTTCTTTCAGCTAATTCTCAGGAAAGGCTTTATAATTAAGCGGATGAGATTATTAGTAGTTGAAGATGAGCCTAAAATAGCTGACTCATTGAAAAAAGGATTAGAACAAGAGGGTTTTGCTGTTGATAAAGCCGGTGATGGGGTTGAGGGTTATGATTTTGCTTCTACTGAATCTTATGACCTGATTATTCTAGATCTTATGCTTCCCAGTATAGATGGCATGGAATTATGCCGCCAGCTTAGAGAAAGAGATGTTAAAGTTCCTATTCTTATGTTAACTGCACGGGATAATATTGAGGATAAAGTTAAGGGTTTAAATAATGGAGCCGATGATTATTTAACAAAACCCTTCGCTTTTGAGGAGCTTTTAGCAAGAATTAGGGCTTTGTTGCGACGCCCCCCTAAGGAAATTTCTAGCGAATTATCTTGTGGAGATTTATCCATAGATATAAATGGCCAAGAGGTTATGAGGCAGGGGCAGAAGATTTCTCTCTCCCGCAAGGAGTTCTCTCTTTTGGAATACCTAGTAAGAAATAAAAACAAAGTTTTGTCAAAGCAAAAAATAATTGAACATGTTTGGGATTATGATGCTGATGTTTTGCCAAATACAGTAGAGGTATATATCGGATATTTAAGAAATAAATTAGAAAAACCATTCCCGAAAAGCCCTAAGTTGATAAAGACTATACGAGGTTTTGGTTACAAAATAGAGGAGCCCGAAAAAGATGTTTAAATCAGCAAGAGTTAAGTTGACCGCCTGGTATCTGCTTATTCTGATGTTTATAACTGTTAGTTTCAGCAGCTTAGTTTATTTTCAAGTAGTAAAAAATACTGAAAATGTGCTAGTTCGCCATAACAGGAAATTTCAACGTCGTTTAGAAGAGTATCCCGGGTTCAAAGAAAATTCCCTTAGGTTTGAAGATTCTGCGGTTGAAGAAACTTTAAAAGAGGTAAGAAGTACAACTTTGTATCTTTTATTAATAGTCAATATCTTTATTCTACTTTTTGCTGGTTCTTTAAGTTATTGGTTGGCAGGTTTAACTCTTGAACCAATAGAAAAAATGCTCCAGAAACAGAAAGACTTTGTAGCGGATGCTGCACACGAGTTCAAAACTCCCCTTACCGCACTTAGAACTCAATTAGAGGTTGCACTACGAAACAAAAGAATGAATTTGCAGGAAGCAAAGAGAGTAATGGAGTCAACTTTAGAGGATGTTGAATCTTTATCCACATTAACAAGCTTTTTGTTGAAACAAAGTGAATATTCCGGTGTATATGAGCCTAAAGAATTTTCGGAGATTTCACTGAAACCTTTAATTGAAGAAGTCGCTGATGAATTTACAGCAAGAATTGAGAGTAAGGAAATAGGATTATCCGTAAAATGTGAGAATATTTTTTTGGAGGCCGACGAACGCTCCATTCGTGAGTTATTAAAGATCCTGCTTGATAATGCTTTGAAGTTCAGCGAACCGGGAGGAAAAATTAATATTAGAGCCCATAAAAAAGGGAACAATATTTATGTTGAGGTTGAAGACGAAGGTATTGGAATAGCCCAGAAAGATCAACCCCGAATATTTGATCGCTTTTATAAAGCAGAATTCTCTCGATCGAAAGATGAGGACAATGGTTATGGCTTAGGTTTATCTATTGCAAAGGAAATAGTGGAATTACATAAAGGAGATATATGTGTTAAAAGTGAATTGGGAGCCGGAACGTTGTTTAAAGTTACGTTAAATGAAAGGCTTTAGTTTATTAAAAAGCTTTATTTTGAGATTTACATAAGCTCATAATAAAAAATTTTGCGTTGGAAACTCCAAATATGTTTTATTGACCCCAGCTTCTTAGTGTGATACTTTAATTGTGGTTAGTACAAAGTAGAATATTTATGTTTAAGTGGGATCGTTCCCACTTTCTTTATATATACTGTAAAATAAAAGAAATATGGCAATAACAGAATTTAGTGCAGCAGTAAATCAGATAGCAACAGAACGAGGCATCTCTGTAGAGAGTGTTATTGAGTCTATTGAATCAGCTTTAGTATCTGCCTATAACAAAGACTATGGGGATGATGTTGATCCTGAATCCGAAGTGGAAATAACTGCCGAACTCGATCCCTTGACAGGAGAGGCTAAGGTTTTTAAAGATGGAGAGGATGTTACACCCGCAGGTTTTGGAAGAATAGCTGCTCAGACTGCAAAGCAGGTTATTTTTCAAAAAATTCGAGAAACCGAGAAAGACGTGATTATTGAAGAATTTAGTGAGAAAGAGGGTGAAATTGTAAGTGGACATATATTCAGAATGGAAAAGAAGGTAGTAGTTATTGATTTAGGTAAGGCACATGGAATTTTACTTCCTGGGGAACAGGTTCCCGGAGAAACTTATAAAATCAATCAGCGTATAAAAGTATTGGTTAAGAAAGTAAAAGAGAGCGGTAAGGGGCCGGAGGTTTTGGTAAGTAGGGCGGATCCTGAGTTCGTGATTAAATTGTTTGAGCAGGAAGTTCCAGAGATTGCTTCCGGTGTTGTAAAAGTAGAAGCTATTGCGCGAGAGCCCGGTTCTAGAACTAAGATGGCTGTTTCTTCCAGCGATGAGAGAATAGATCCTGTGGGTAGTTGTGTGGGTCAGAAGGGAGTTCGCGTTCAATCTGTAATTTCCGAGATAAACGGGGAAAAAATTGATATTATTCCCTATTTTGAAGACGAAGCAAAATTTATTGCAGCTGCATTGTCACCTGCTAGAGTTACAGATGTTTCGTTGGATAGGGAAGAAAAGAAAGCCGTGGTTTCTGTACCCGAAGATCAACAGAGTCTAGCTATAGGTAAGGCGGGACAAAACGCCCGCTTGGCCAATAAGTTAACTAATTGGCGAATAGATATTAAAGGTGCCGAGGGTTTCTTTGAGGAGGGTGAAGAAGGATTTGTTACGGAAAGTGAGGTTGTTGGAGGCACTTGGGATTCACTTATTTCTAGAGTTGAAGGTGATGAATCTGAGGAAACGGTCGGCGAAGAGGTAGGGATGTCTGAAGGGGAAGAGAAACCTGAAGAGAAAGATAATGAAGAGGCTGAAAATGAGGAGGAATCAGAAGAGGTGGATAGTGAAGAGTCTGAAGTAGAAGAGGAAATTGAGGGGGAAGTGGAAGATGGAAACGGATCTGCGGAAGATAGTGAAAAGCAAGAACAGGAAGATGAATAAAAAAATAGGATTTTTAAACAAAATATGGCTGAAGTTACTAATAAAGACAATTTGGAATATACTAGAGCGCCCATCGTCTCATTTATGGGACATGTTGATCATGGTAAAACCAGTCTCCTGGATGCCATTCGAAAAACTAATGTACAAAAGAAGGAATATGGCGGTATCACTCAGCACGTAGGTGCTTACTCAATTGAACACAAAGATCAAAAAATTACATTTGTAGATACACCTGGACACAGCGCTTTTACTCAGATGCGCGCGCGCGGAGGCAAAGTCGCTGATTTAGTAGTTTTAGTTGTTGCAGCAGATGATGGTGTGATGCCTCAAACAAAAGAAGCAATTGCACATGCTAAGGCCGCCGACACACCTATGGTTGTGGCCATGAACAAGATGGATCTTCCTGGTGTCGATCCCGAAAAAGTAAAACAGCAATTAGCTCAGGAAAACGTTTTAGTTGAGGATTGGGGTGGTGAGGTTGTAAGTGTGGAGGTTTCGGCTGAGACAGGGGAAAATCTGGATGAATTGCTGGACGTAATCTTAGTAGTTTCAGAAATTTTGGAGTTAAAAGCTGATCCCACCGATGAGTTAGAAGCTCCAATAATTGAAGCAAAGAAAGATTCAAAGCAGGGTATAGTTGTTAATTGCATAGTTCGCAATGGAACTTTAAGCGTTGGTGACGAGGTCCAGGCCAGTGGTTTGGAAGCTAAGATTAAGAGAATAGCTGATGAGCGCGGAAAAAGTTTGAAAAAAGTAATAGCAACCACACCAGTAAGTTTGTTAGGTTTCAATGAGCCCCCCAATGTAGGAGATTTGATAGTTGAGGAGGGGAGTGAGCTTGCTGAGTTGGCTGTAAGTGATGGCAGAGTAGAAATTGTGGGTACTAATGCTAAGAAAATGGTTTCCGTTGTTGTCAAGGCTGACACTAAAGGTACTCTAGAGGCTGTAAAAGCTAGTATGGGTGATTTAGTTACCTCTTCAGTAGGAAACACTTTTTCTCTAAAATTTATTCATACTTCCACAGGCAATATAACTGATTCAGATGTGCTTCTTGCACAAAGTGTGGATGGAGTTGTTATTGGCTTTAATGTATCGGTTTCTCACTCTGCAGAAAATTTAGCTCAAAATATGAACATTCCGATTAAGACTTATAATACAATTTATGATTTATTGGACGACGCTGAGGATTTACTGAAATGGACAGCAGAGAAAGAAGAGGCTAAGATCAAGGGCAGAGCGGGAATTCTGAAGTTATTTAAATTGAAATCGGGAGACATTGTAGCAGGATGTACTGTCTTGGCAGGAAGGATCCACGAAGGTTCTTCTGTTGAAATTTATGATAAAAATCCCGCTGATGTTACAGAAGACGATGAGCCTTTATATAGAGGTAGAGTTAAGAATGTTAACGTTGGTACCGAAGAAGTGGATTCTATAGGAAAAGGTAAAGAGTGTGGAATCATGTTAAAACCGCAATTTGAAGAGATAAAGCCCGGAATGTTTATTGAGGTAGTTTAAAAAATCTCCAATTTCTATTGTTTGAGATTATTTTCTTTTTTTAGGATAGTCCTGAGTTAAGTTTACTTATGTTGACAACTTGGCCTATAATTGATACAATCTTCTGAGGTCAAGAAGACCTCTTCATTAAGAAAAAGTATATACAATTCCTGCAACCAAAGTAAAGATATCATGGATGAACAAAACAATGCTGCTGAGGAAGTCAGACAGCTTATAGAAAATGCAAAAAATATAGCAATAGTGCCTTCGGAGGTGGCTGGAGCTGATTCATTTACTGCTGCTGTTGGTCTTTATCACACTTTAAAATCGCAGGAAAAGGATGTTTCCCTTGTTTATATCGGTAAAATTCCCGAAGAGGCCCAAAATATTATAGATAGAGTTGATTTAACGGATGATATTTATTCCCGTCAACTTACTATTTCTATAGATTATTCAGATACGCCCGCAAGTAAGCTTGCATATTCAAATGAAGACCACGTTTTACATCTTGTATTGGCTCCAATCTCTAAAGATTTTGATCGCAGCAGGATAAAGACTAAGATTCAAGGTCATAATTTTGACTTAATTTTCTCAGTAGGCGTGCAAAGCCCCTCTGATTTAGGGTTGGTGTATCAAGAGCTTCAAGATACATTTGCTGCAGCAGAGATAATTAATTTAGACAATACAAAGATGAATACTAGACACGGATCAGTAAATATTATTGATAATTCTGCTTCAAGTTTAAGTGAGGCGGTATTTAAATTGTTTTCCAGAATAGGAATGGTTCCAAGTGGAAAGGGCGCTAAAGCTCTTTTAGTAGGAATGACTTATAGGGAACCTCAGAGTTGAACCTCTAAGATTTCTTTGTTAGAATAGCTCTTGATCATGGCGTTATCAAAAGAATTAAAAGACAAAATAATAAATGATTACCAGGTTCACGAAGATGATACTGGATCGCCCGAGGTACAAATTGCTTTGTTGAGCGAAAGAATTTCCCAATTGGCCGATCATTTAAAAGACCATAAGAAAGATACACATTCTCGAAGAGGTTTATTACAACTTGTTGGAAAGCGCAGAAGACTTCTTTCCTATTTGAAAGAAAAAGACGAAGATCGTTATGTTAAAGTTACCAAAAAGTTAGGGCTTAAGTCGTAAGTAATTAGTTAGTATATATTTAAGTTAGAAATTATAGAAGTTAGGAGTTAGAACAGAGAATTTTGATTAAGGGTTAAATATTGGACATTATTTCCACTCTTGCATGCAAGATGTTTATAATGTCGCTAGTATTTTATTCCTTAATCTATTCCTAAGTTAGCTCCCTAAAAGAAAGGTACAAAAAAATGAATAAAAAATATGTGAAGAAAGAGATGGAACTAGCTGGAAGAAAGCTGGTTTTAGAATCCGGAAAGCTTGCTGTGCAAGCAAATTCCGCAGTAAAAATTAGTTATGGAGAGTCAGTAGTTTTATCTACAGCTGTCTCTAGTGGATTGAATCCCGATTTGGATTATTTCCCTTTAAGGGTAAATTATGAGGAGAAGCTTTACGCAAGCGGATCCATCAAATCTTCTCGTTTTGTGAAACGAGAGGGTAGACCAACGGATGAGTCCGTTGTTACAAGAAGGTTGATAGATCACGCCATAAGACCTCTATTCCCAGAAGATTACAAAAATGAAATACAGGTGGTGAATACAGTTTTATCTTATGACCCCGCTTGCTCCCCTAAGTTTTTAAGTTTAATCGGAACTTCAGTAGCATTAACGTCTTCAGACATTCCCTTTGCAGGTCCTTTTGTTTCGGCAATAGTAGGCTATGTAGAAGAGGAATATATTTTAAATCCTTCTGAAAAAGAAATGGAAAATTCCGAATTGGATTTGACAGTTTCTTTTGTTGGAGAGGGTTTGAAGTATTTAGCTATGGAGGCGGAAGTAAATAATCTTCCTGAAGAAGTGGTTTTAGGTGCAGTTGAGTTTGCACGGAACCAGCTGAAACCCGCTGTTGATTTCATTCTAGAATTTGCAGAAGAAGTTAATCCTGGATTGGAGAAAGCAGAATATGAACCTCAAGGTATTTCGGAGGAATTAATTGAGGATGTTAAGAGTGTCATTGGAGATAGAGTGGAAGAATTAATTTATGGTGGAAACCTGGAAAAGAATGTTTTTGCAGAAAAGAAAGACGCACTTTTGGAAGAGATTTATGAGAAATTAGAAGGTGATTACAAAAGAAAAGATATGCAAAAGGCTTTTGAGGAAATAGAGAAAGATGTTTTACAAGAGCAAGAGGTTAGAAAAGGTAGGCGTCCGGACGGCAGAGCTATAGATGAGGTAAGACCTATTACTTCTGAGGTGGGAGTTTTGCCAAGAACTCACGGCAGTGCTTTATTTACACGTGGTTTAACACAGTTACTTACCGTTGCTACTTTAGGTTCTCCTAATTTAGAGATGTTAATTCACGATATGTATGGTGAAGAAACTAAGCAGTTTATACATTTTTACAATTTCCCCCCTTTTTCTGTGGGTGAAGTTGGAAGAATAGGTTGGCCCGGAGGCCGTGAGATAGGTCATGGGATGCTTGCTGAAAAAGGTCTTAAAGCTGTAATTCCCTCCCAAGAGGAATTTCCCTACATGGTAGTCTTGATGTCTGAGACATTATCTTCTAGTGGTTCCAGCTCTATGGCTGCAACCTGTGCTTCCAGCATGGCTTTGATGGAGGCTGGAGTTCCCATAAAGGCAATGGTTGGTGGAATAGGTGTGGGTTTGATGGCTACTGATGATTTTAGTGAATATAAAATTATTACGGATTTAGCATATAGAGAAGATGCCTTTGGTCTTTTAGACTTTAAGATGACCGGTACTCGTACAGGTGTTACGGCTATTCAGAGTGATATGAAAGCTCAAGGTATTCCCATGTCTTTGCTTCCTAAAGTATTCGAGCAGTCTCGTGAAGGAAGGATTCATGTGTTGGATGAGATGGCCAAGACCATTAAGGAACCAAGAGAAGGTGTTTCCGAATATGCCCCAAAAAGCTTCACCTTAAATATTGATCCTGACAAAATCGGGATGGTTATAGGTTCTGGTGGTAAGACCATAAAGTCTATTCAAGAAGAAACCGGGGCAGTCATAAGTATTGATGATGATGGTACCGTTGTTGTAACAGGAAAAAGCGATGATGGTGTTCAAGTTGCTGTTGACACGATTGAAAACATTGTTAAGGAGGTAGAAGTCGGTGAAGTTTACGAAGGGGAAGTTAAAGATATAGTGGACTTTGGCGCCTTTGTGGAGATTTTACCTGGCAAGGATGGTCTTTTACACGTTAGTGAAATTGCGAATGAATACGTGGAAGATGTCACCAACTACTTGAAAAAAGGTGATAAGGTCAGGGTAAAGGTTATTGATGTTAAAAACGGTAAGATCGCACTTTCCAAAAAGATTTTGGAAGACACAGATGATCAACCCTCAGGAAAGTACTAGATATTAAATATCTGGTAGAATTAAGCTGCGAATGTCTGATAAAACCTCTAAAGATAAAGGTTTAAAAACCAATAATGAAAGCTACATCTTTGATGAATTAGATGCGCTCTCAAATAGGGTTGACTCTACGGAGGGTATTCCTGAGGGTTTACAGGAGCGTCTTCGTCAGATGCTCCGTAGATTGGATAGAATGGCTCGTCTGGGCCATTACGCTTCTGAATTTGACACTCTTTCACGCTACATAGAAGTAGTAACATCTATTCCTTGGGTTGCTGCTACTGAGGATAATCTTGACATAGAAAGAACAAAGCGTTTATTGGATAGTCAACACTATGGCATGCCAGACGTAAAAGAACGTATTCTTGAATATCTAGCAACCATGACTCTCATAAAAAGACGAAAGGATGGCGCGATTGACAACTCCCCTATTTTACTGCTTGTAGGTTTACAGGGCGTTGGAAAAACTACTTTGGCTCAATCTGTAGCCGAAGCTTTGGGTCGCAAATTTATCAGAATTTCTATGGGCGCCCTTGGCTCTACCTTTGAGTTAAGAGGGAAAAGTAAAGCTTTTCCTGGAGCGGAGCCGGGACAGATAGTAAAAGCTTTGATAAAAACCGGGGTAAAAAATCCGCTAATTCTTCTGGATGAAATAGAAAAGGCTAGTGGCGAGAGAGGTTTACTAGCCGATGTTATGGCGGTTCTGCTAGAAATTCTGGATCCTAACCAGAATACTAATTTTAGGGATCACTACGTAGACTATCCTATAGATCTATCTCAAGTTTTGTTCATTTGTTCTGCAAATAATACGGGAACTTTGACTGCAGCACTTTTGGACAGAATGGAGGTTGTCAAGATGCCCTCATATACTAATGAAGAGAAAGCAGTGATTGCGAGAGATTACTTATTTCCCAAGATAAGAGAGAAGACTGGATTGAAAGAAGAGGAATTAAAGATAGATCCCAATTTATGGCCGGAAATCGTTAATCCTTTCGGCTATGACTCTGGAATCCGCAGTTTGGGAAGGATTTTAGAGAGTCTTTGCAGAAAGGTTGCAAAGCAGATTGTTACAGGGGAAGCAACTAGTGTTTATGTTACAAAGGAGAATCTTAAGTATTACATGCCTTCCTGGTAATTCTTTCGGTAAATTATTTTATGAAGAAAGCAGCTTTGATGAAGAAAATAGCCAGGCAAGTTGAAACTTGTCAAAAATGCCGTTTGCATAAACAGGCGCAAAATGCCGTTCCCGGAGAAGGAAATATAAACGCCGATATAGTTCTTATAGGAGAAGCGCCGGGAGCTAATGAAGATAAAACCGGACGTCCATTTGTTGGAAGAGCGGGGAAACTACTAGAATCTTTATTAGAAGATATAGGTCTTACAAGAAAAGATGTCTGGATTGGGAATATAATTAAGCATCGCCCTCCCAAGAATAGAGATCCCCTCCAAGATGAAATAAAAGCATGCGAACCGTATTTAACAGTTCAGCTCAGAACCATACGTCCTAAATTGGTAGTAACTTTGGGACGATTTGCTATGTATTATTTTTATAAGGAGGGTAAGATTTCGCAGGATCGTGGTAATCTTATAGAAGTGACAGATAGCAAGGTTGGAAGAAAGTTATTTGTTTATCCGGTTTATCATCCAGCGGCAGGACTGAGGAATGGAAAGTTTCGCGAGGCCCTGGAAAGCGACTTTAGAAGGATTCCCCAGATTTTAAAAGAAATAGAATTAGATCAAGTAAAAAATGTTGCATCCTCTAGAAAAGAGGAACAGAAAGGACAAATAAAATTAGATTTGTAAAAGAAATATGTTAAAAATAATTGACTTAAGCGGTGAGGAGGGAGCTACAAAAAATTTAACCATCTTTGAGTATAAAGATGAGATTATTGTAATAGATTGCGGTGTTGGATTTCCTGATAGTGAGATGTTAGGTGTAGATCTGGTAATACCAGACATGTCTTACCTTCAGGACAATGTACATAAGATTAAGGGGTTGATAGTTACCCACGCTCATGAAGATCACATAGGGGCTGTTCCTCACTTTCTTGCTAAGTTTCCGAAAGTTCCGGTTTATTCCAGCAAATTTGGCTTGGAGCTATTAAAAGAAAAATTAAAAGAAAGGGATCGTTACAAAGGCGTTCCAAAAAACCCCTCTTTACACGAATTAAAATCAGGTGCAGAAGCTGTGGATTTAGGTGTTTTTAGTGTAGAGGTTTTTAAGGTGAATCATTCAGTTCCTGATTCTTTAGGTATAGCTTTAAGAACTCCTGAAGGATTAATTCTGCATATGTCGGACTTCAAAATAGATTTGACTCCTGAAATTGATGAACCGATAGAGTTAAACAAAATAGCTGCGTACGGAGATGAAGGGGTGCTTTGTCTTTTATCGGATTGTTTGAAAGTTGCGACTCCCGGTTATTCTCCAACGGAAAAGGAAATAGGGCCTACTTTTGATATTCTTTTTCAAGAAGCAGAAGGAAAACAGGTTATTGTTACAACGATTTCATCAAATCTTCCTAGAATGCACCAAATAATAAAGAGTGCCAGAAGAGTTGGCAGGCAAATAGTCCTTTTGGGCTATTCAATTAGACAAAAAGTGGAGATTGCCCGCAACCTGGGTTATCTTCCCTTTGAAGACAATGTTTTTGTAGATTCGAGGAAAGCCTCGGGTTACAATCAAGCAGGTTTAGTTTATATTGCTGCCGGAAGTTTTGGTCAGGAAGGTTCTGCAATGGATAGATTGAGTAGAAATGATAATCAAGAAATTACCTTAGAATCGGGTGCCCACGTTATTTTTTCTTCTACACCAGCCCCTCCGGGCGTTAGAGAGCCTGTTGAGAGGTTACAGGGTAGGTTAAGCTTAATGAAAGCACGGGTTGTATACCCAGGTATCCAAAGCAGGCTCCATGTTTCAGGACATGGCCCTCGTGGTGACTTGAGGCTTATTGCTTCTTTAGTAAAACCCAAATATTTCATCCCAATTGGAGGTAATGTTATCCAATCTCGTAGTTATGCGGACATGCTCTTGAATTTGGGAGTAGATGAGTCTAGAGTTTTCCTTTTATTGGAGGGGGATTCTGTTGAATTCGAGAACGGAGAGGCCAAAAAAGGCGAAACGTACCCCGTAAGGGACGTTTTCTTAGATGGATCTACTATCGGGGATGTTGGACCTTTGGTTCTTCGAGATCGTGAGAAGCTATCTGATGATGGAATATTTGTAGTTATAGTTCCTATTGACCAAGAATCTAGACAATTAGCCGGGAATATAGAAGTTGTGACAAGGGGCTTTGTTTATGTAAGGGAGTCTAAAGAGCTCATGGACAAAGTTAAACAATCACTTACGGATACAATAGAAAATTATGAACAAGGACTTAAAGATTGGAATAATGTTCGCAATGAACTAGAAAAGCGCCTTAATAAAATGCTTTACAAAGAGACCGGGAGAAATCCTCTTCTTTTTATACAAGCGATTTATCTTTAATTTTGATAAAATTGCCCTAATGGCCAGAAAAAGAGGAAGAAAGAAAAAATTCAGGTTGAAAGTCGGTTTTGACTTAAGACCGGAGGTAATAAAGTCCGTGGCTGTTGTTGTTTTCTTTCTTTTAGGTGGTTTAAGTTTAATTTCTCTTCTCCTTCCAGGTTATAGTTGGAACGCTAAAATTAGAGATCTGCTTCTGCGGGGATTTGGTTTTGCAGCTTATACCATTCCTTTTCTCTTTTTTCTTTTAACAACTTTTTTCATAGATGCTTTAAAACACAAATTTAAGGATGTTAGGGTTTTTCTCGGTCTTTTAGGTTTCCTGATTTTCAGCTCCGGTTTTTTTGGGCTTTTTTGTTGGCGCACCGAGCCTTATACGCGTGCTTCTGAAGGTCAATGCGGCGGTCTGATAGGATATAACGTTTTGTCATTTTTAAATAGTTCTGTAAGTATTTATGGCGCGTCTCTGGTTCTTGTTTCAGGAGTTTTGATATCTATAATACTGATTTTTAATATTTCTTTAAATAAACTTTTTGAGTTTATTTTGATACTTTTTAGAAAGATTTTTCCTGAAAAAGGAGAAGGGGAAGAGGAATCTGAAGAGAAATCTGAAGAAGAGGAAGATCAGGAAAGTCCTGGTCTAGCGGAGACTGTAAGCCAGTTAGCTCACAGAGCTTTAGAGGGTAATGGTGAGGGAGAAGAGTCAGATAAAGAAAGGGAGGAATCCTTTTCGACAGAAGAATTGGAAAAAGAAAGTACTTCAAAAATCGAAGTTCTTCCCTCTTATTCCGAACCGCAGGATGAAGAAGTTCCATCACCAAGTTCTTCAACAAATGAGGAGGAGGAGGTTACTTCCCTGGTTCCTAACCTTCCTTATGTCGATAAGGTTTGGGAATTACCCCCACAAGATCTATTAGAAGATCCCTCGCCAGTTAAACCAGATGCAGGTAATGTTAAAGCCCGAGCTGAAGTTATTGAGGATACTTTAAAATCCTTTGGAATCAAGGCCACAGTAAAAGAGATTAAAGCTGGCCCCTCAGTAACTCAGTATGCTCTTGACACAGCTACAGGAACGAAAATTTCAAAAATAGTTAACTTACAATATGATTTAGCTCTAGCCCTTGCCTCGCCAACTGGATCAGTGCGTATTGAAGCACCAATTCCCGGCAGATCTCTTGTAGGTATAGAAGTTCCCAATAATACTCGTGTTAACGTTCATTTTAAAACTTTACTAACTTCTGAACCCATGAAGTCTTTGGAATCGAAAATTGGAATTGTTTTAGGTAAGGATGTAGGAGGAAAATCGATTGTTTATGATATTGGAAGGATGCCCCACTTACTTGTTGCAGGAGCTACTGGTTCTGGTAAATCGGTGTTTTTACATTCTCTTTTATTTTCCATACTGTATAGAGCAACTCCCCAGGAATGCAAGTTTATCCTAGTGGATCCCAAGAGAGTTGAGTTTAGCCATTATGAGGGTATCCCGCATTTACTAACTCCAGTAGTTACTGATGTAGACAAATCTCCTTCTATTTTTAAATGGGCAGTAATGGAAATGGAGCGCCGTTATAAGCTTTTCGAAAGTGCCCGTGCTCGTAATATTGATTCATATAATGAGAAGTCTGGATTTCAAGCACTTCCTTACATAGTTATTGTAGTTGATGAATTGGGTGAGATTATGGTTGCGGATCCCTCCGCGGTGGAAAAAAGCATCATTCGGATGGCTCAGTTGGCACGCGCTACCGGCATACATCTAGTTTTATCAGTACAGAGACCTTCTACAAACGTTATAACCGGATTAATTAAAGCAAATATTCCCTGTCGAATCGCCTTTAACGTCTCTAGTCAAGTTGACTCTCGAGTTATTATAGACCAGCCCGGTGCCGAGAAACTTTTAGGTCAGGGAGACATGCTTTTTGTACCTCCGGATGCTTCTAAACCTTCGCGTCTTCAGGGTTCTCTGGTAACCGAAAATGAAATTTCAAACTTGGTGAGCTACCTGAAATCTCAGGGTGTAGAACCTGAATATAAGGAAGAAGTGCTTAAAACCGAAAAGAAAATAGAGCAAAGGAATACAAGTATTGCTGCTGGAGGTGAGGCTGTAGATGAGCTTTTTGATGAAGCTATCGATGTTTGTTTAAATGCTGATAGGGGTTCTGCATCTTTGTTACAGCGTCGGCTTTCTATTGGTTATGCCAGGGCAGCCAGGATTTTAGATGAACTTGAGGCTGCAGGAATTGTTGGTCCAAAAGATGGCAGTCGTCCGCGAGAACTTCTAATTGATAGCCACCCTAACAAAGATGATTCCGAAGATTTACCTATCTAGTTGTTCTTCAACCAATAAAATATGAAAAATTTAGGTGAGATATTGAAATCTCAGAGAAAAAAACAAAAATTAACTTATAATCAGGTATATTCAAGAATAAAGATTCATCCTAATTATATAAAGGCTTTAGAACAGAATGATTACAGTGTTTTCGACGGAAAGATTCATGCCAAGGGATTTTTAAAAATCTATGCTGAGTTGTTGAATTTGAATGTAAATCAGATACTTGCACTGTGGAGGCGCGAGTATAGTAATGTTTTTGAGGATGCGTTAGATAGCAAGGGTGAAAGGAAAATTTTAAGCGATTTGAAAAAAGGTTTCACTTTAACGAGCAATAAAATTCTAATTGGTCTGGGTTTAGTTCTTTTGTTCTCCTTTTTTGGTTATCTGTTTTATTCCTACAAAACTTATTCAGGTCCCCCCGAATTGGAGATCCATTCTCCCCAAAATAATGAAATTGTACATGATTCTCTAGTTGATATAACAGGAAATACTGATATAGATTCGGTTTTATTTGTAAATGGAGAAAGAATATTACTTAAACCAGATGGATCTTTTGCAACATCTTTGACTTTAAAAGAGGGTGTAAATACGTTGAATATAACCTCCATAAGTAAGTTGGACAAAAAAACAGAGAAGGTTTTAACCGTGATATACCGCCCGCAAGAATCTCAAGAAGAGGAAGAGGAATTTAACAACAAGGAAGAAGATATCAGTGAGCCTGTTGAAGATATTTCTACCGTGAATTAGATAAGTAGTGTGTGCTATACTTTTAATTAAGTAAGTACTGCCTATGTCTACACAAACATTAACAACAATTTTTATAGTTTTACTGAGTATCAATTTTGTAATTTGGATTGCTTTCGCAATTTTTCTTTTTGTTCAGGTTAGGAAGGTTTTCAAAACCGTCCAAGCTCTTCTAAGCGATGTCACTCATTTTTCCAATTCAGTTATGGGCTCGGCCTTAAAAATAGCTCCCTTTGTATTTGCTTTGTTGAAGGGTTTTCAACAGACAAGATCCATTAATACGTTGAGTGATATTTGGAAATCAGATTCTCAGGAGGAGGAGAAAAATGGCAAAAAAAAGAAATAACTTTTGGTTGGGAATCATAATCGGAGGGATTTTTGGAGTTCTTTTTGCTCCAAGGAAAGGAGAGGAAACACGGGATAATTTATCCAAAGAGTTAAACGAATTGTTGAAAAAGTTAGAAAGACTTTCTGAGGTGAGTTCGGAAAAGATTTCAGAAGTGAAAGAGGAAGCGGACCCTTATATAGATTCATTTAAAAAAGGTCTAGAGGGTGAGAAAGAGATTTCGGAGGAATAACTCATGCAGGATTCTGATGATCTAGGTCAAATTGAAGATCAAAATGGAAATGAGGGTAATGATATTGCTCCTTCTGCTGACGTTCCATCAGGTTCTCCTGAGGGTTTGCCTTCTATAGAAAGTGAGCGTTCTCCGGAAGAAGAAAAAGCTCCGGAGGTATTTACTTCACCAAAACCTCCTATTCCCAAATCCAGGGAAGAAGACGAAGAGGAATCTTCTGATTTCGATAATTCAAGCAAATCACAGGGTAGAATTCTAGATAAAAGATCAAAGGGAGTAAAATCGATTTCTTTGTCCGAATCTCAAAGTGAGTTAACCCGCTACGGCGATGAAGAGGAGGAAGAATTTATAGAAGGTGTAAAAGGAGTAAATACTGACAATGGGTCTGGTAAATCTTAATCAAACTTTATACGTAATTTTTTGGATTTCTATATATTCGATTATTTTAATTGGATTGCTTATTGGTACGACTGTACTTTATCTAAGTCGAAGAAGAAAAAAGATAGAGGATTTGAACAAGTTTGATCTGACGTTTCTTTTGGTGAAACTTCCCTCAGAGAATGAAGTGGAAGTGGAAGCAGCAGAGCAGTTTTTTGCAAGTTTATGGGGTTTTAAGAGATCTTGGTGGAAAACTCTCTGGCAAGGGCAGTACAGAATTTCGTTTGAAATTGTGGCTAAAACTTCGGGGATAGGATTTTATGTTGTGGTGCCCGATGAATTAGCTTTGGCCGTGGAGAAGAAAATTAATGGGGCGTATCCGGAGGCAGAGATAGATATTATTGATCCCAATGAAGTTTGGGATCGAGGAGACTTTACTGCTGTTGCAGAAATAAAACTTTCCGGGGCTCCTTACTATCCAATTAGGACGTTTGAAGATTTAGCCTCAGATGCTTTAAGCACAATCACTTCTTCTATGGGCAAGCTTTCGGATGATGATGTAGTAGCTCTTCAGTATATTGTAAGGCCCGCAAATAACAATTGGCGTAGACAGGGAAATGCTTTTGTTGCCGGTATTAGAAAGAAGAGCTCGGATCCGGAAGGTGGTTCTAGTGTTGATACCTCCTTCATTGAAGGAGTTGAGAAAAAAGTTTCTAAGCCGGGATTTGATGTAGCAATTAGAGTAGTTTCTATTGCTGAAGATAAAGTCACCGCGGAACATCACATTCAGAATATTGTAACTTCTTTTGATCAATTCACTGATATTAAATATAACAAGTTCAAAAAAATTAAACCTAATGAACGCAAAATCGTTGATAATTTCATTTATCGTACTATCCAGGTTATTGATTTAAGTATTCCAATTTTAGATATTCCTCTTTATAGAAATATTTCTGTATTGAATACTGAGGAAATGGCTACTATATTTCATTTTCCTAATAATGAGGTTAAAACCCCCGGAATAAAGTGGTTAAAGGCTCGAAAAGTTCCTGCTCCGGAAGATGTACCCTCTGAGGGCATTTACCTGGGGAAGAATGCCTTTAGAGGCATGGAGAAGAAGATATGTATGTTACCTGAGGATAGGACTCGCCATTTTTATATTATCGGACAGACAGGTACAGGAAAATCTGAGTTTATGAAAACCCTTGCGCTGCAGGATATAAGAAATGGAGAGGGTTTAGCTTTTATTGACCCGCATGGCAGTGACATAGACGATATTTTAGAGAAGATTCCGGAAGAGCGGGCAGAGGATGTAATCCTGTTTGATGTTTCTGATCTAGAAAGGCCTATGGGACTTAATATTCTGGAGGCACATTCTGAGGAAGAGAAACACATGGTAATAAATTCATTTATTGCCCTTTTGTATAAGCTTTATGATCCCAACAGGCAGGGAATTATGGGCCCTCAATTGGAGCGTGCAATTAGGAACGTTATGTTGACGGCCATGACTGATCCGAACAGTACTCTGGTTGATGTTTTACGTTTGTTGATAGATGAGTCTTATGCCAAAAGCTTTTTACCTAAACTAAAAGATCCGCTGGTAAAGCGTTATTGGACAGATGAAATGGCTAAGACAAGTGATTATCATAAAGGAGAAAAAATGGGCTACTTTGTTTCCAAGTTTGACCGCTTTGTGACTGATGTAACCATGCGCAACATTTTAGGTCAGCCTAAATCCGCAATTAATTTTCCCAAGATAATGGTAGAAAGGAAAATCTTGTTGGTTGACTTATCTAAAGGCAAGATTGGGGAAGAGAACTCCAACTTTTTGGGATTGCTTTTAGTTCCGCGCATACTGCAGGCTGCTTTGGGGAGAGCTTCCAAGCTTGGTAGAGAAGAATTTCCTCACTTCTACTTGTATGTAGATGAGTTTCAGAACTTTGCCACTTCTGATTTTGCAACTATTCTTTCGGAAGCACGCAAGTACAAATTAAATTTAATAGTGGCGCATCAGTTTATTTCTCAGCTGACCGACGAAATTAGAGAAGCTGTTTTTGGAAATGTAGGTACTATGGCAGTTTTTAGAGTTGGTTCTGAAGATGGCGAATTTTTGGAAAATCAATTTCAGCCTAAACTCACTCAAAGTGATTTAATTAACCTCCCGGTAGGAAATTATTACACTAAGCTTCTTGCAGAGGGCCATCCAACGGCCCCATTTTCAATGAAAGTGGACTGGGAAATGGTTAACATAGCAAATGACAATAAGAGCTCCGTTGTTGCTGAAAGGATTAGAGAACATTCTAGGATGAAATATGGGGTTGATCGCAAGGAAGTTGAAGAGTATATAGATAGACGCTCTGGTATAGAGGAGAAACCATCTTCCCCGAAGTCTAGAAAGAGGATACCTTTTTAGGTACTATTGACTTATGCCAAATGGAATTACAACTTTACAGCCCAATGGTGAAAGGAGTTTTACCGAACCAGAGAAGGTAGAACCCTTTGTTAGAGGGGAAAGCCGTGAGATTTTCGATCTTATCGAGTTCCCCTCTAATTTTGAGGAAAAGATTTTCCCCGAAGAAATAGATAAAGTAGAGGATTTTCTAATCTTAGCTCAGCGAGAGGTAGAAGATCGGGACTATAGCGACTCTATAGGAAAGCTTAGAGAATTGGTGAGCTCTCATGATTTTAATGAAGAAAAAAAGACAATGACTATTGGGGGCCAAGAAGAGGAGGTTACTGCTTATGATGCAATCTGTCAGGTTTTTTCTGATGAGGACGAACCCGAGCGTCTAAGTGAAGAGGCGGAGGCAATAATATTAGATTATAGGCAGGGTTATAAGGAAGTTTTGGTTGTTCTTGAGAATTCACTTGAAAGTGCGAGCGAAATCGCAGATGAGGAGGAGCAAAATGATGTTAAGAAAAGGATTTTTGAAGGTTTAGCATATTTGGTTTCTGATGAGGATAGTTTGGATGAGCTTGAGGATAGTTTTTCTGAAAAACAGCAGCAAGTGTTGACTGACTTGAAAGAGCAATTAAATGTATTTTCTATAGATTATGCAGAGAATTTTTTGGAAGAGGACGGTAGTGTAGTGGAGGACTTTGATGGTAGGTTAGAAGAGGTTAGGAAGGCTCGCCAAGAACGCTTACAAAGTTTTGTTAGAGAATTTTGCGAGCATTCCCCCGATAATCATCCTTGGGAACCGCTCTCCCTTACAATTGAACGGCCAGATTTGATACCAGAAGATGAGATTGAGGAGGCAGAAGAGGCAAGTGAGGAGTCTACCGGAGGTGAGGGCGGAGAAGAAGCTGTATTTGAGCAGCGTACAACTGAGGGATATAAAAGGAAATTTAAAGAGGGTTTCAGAAATTGGGGGGCAAAAGTGAAGGAAGATGAAGGATTTGTTATTAATACTCAAGGTGTGGATTCAGAAGGAAACCCCATGCGGGATTATACTAAGGGGTTTTTTAGAAATAAGGAAGTAAAGCCCCCGCAATTTTTCTTTCTACGTGATGAAACTGTTAAAGTCCCCGCCGCGTTATCCGGAGAGTTTGAAGAAAAGTTTGTTAAAGTTAAGGTAGCAAGAAGCACATTTTCTGAAGTGAAGACCAAGGGGGAGGATATGGGTTTGGCAATAGGCGAATCTTCGGGTGAGGAAGGTTATTATTACCAAACTATTTATTCTTTGGAGTCCGGTGCAAATTCCATTGTTAAGGCACAGGAACTTTTGTGGCAATTAGAGTGTTGTGAACAAGAAGACGGATTCTACAAAGTTCCCGTAATTCGTGAGTATAAAGAGGGCGAGGATATTAAGAAGAAAGCTTGTTGGTTACCTCTGGATGCACAGCAATATAATACTTGGAGGCGTAATTTAAAGAGAACTGTTGCAAGTTTTGAGAGAGTAGGGTTGAAATATGAGAAGGTGAAGAATGCTCAAGAGAGAGATAATTTTGAGCGGGAGCAAGAATCTCAACCAGAGGATGAGCGGGAGTCTCCAGTAGTTGTATCGACGGCCGAGAGTCACGTAAACCAGGTGGAATCAGACCCACAGAAAGCTTGGTTTATGGCTCATTTGCAGTTGGCGCATTTTGAGGAAAGTTTTGAAGGTTTGGAAGAGATGGATTTAGACGATCCCGAGGATAGGTATTCTGAACTAGAAAAGGTTCAAGAAAATATAAGAAATGGATACTTGAAGTTTCTATCTATTTACGGCAGGAGAAACGAGTATCTTAGAATTGCGAGGAGGAATTTAATCCAAAGAGGTATTGATCTGGAAGAGGATCCGGAGTTGCTTTTGAGAGAGGTTGATCGAGTTAGGAATGAGATGGAACTGCGAATGGCTAAGTTGTCCGCTTTTTCTTCTCAGGGTTTGGTGATTCTCGAGGATTTGAGGCAAAATCCCGATAAAATTCCGGAAACCCCTCAAGAACTTAAGGATTTAATAAATAATTTTGAAAGAGATGTTAATGAAGCTGTTGTTTATGATGAGGTTGGGGAGGAGAATGGAGCAGAGGCTGAATTTGGAGAAGAAGGTGAGCGTACGAATGAGGAGGGGGAGGAGAGTCATAATTTAATACTAGAAGGTAAATAACTCCGGTTAGCAAAACATTACAGGCTTTTGTATAATTTAAACAATGTTTAAACTGCCTTTCCTTGATTTCAAGAAAAAAAGAACCTCGGAGGATAACTTTTTGGTGATAAAGTTTGATCCATTTAAAGTTCAAGTGGCTTATTTTGAAATGATAAGCTCTCCCGACAGCGGCGGTGTAAAAGCCCAAGTTGTTGGCGCTGTTTCCAGATTTATAACATCGGGTGGTTTATTTGACCAGGACGATAGAGAAGCCTATCTTATAGAAACTTTGGAAGATATTCTTTCTGAAATGCGCGAAGATTATTCAGAATTACCTCAACAAGTACTGTTTGGTATTTCTTCAGATCATTGTATTGATCTTATGTCTGTAGTCAGATTAGAAACACCTGCTAAAGAGCGCTTTGTAGAAGATCAGGTTACGGAACTTTTGGAACAAGCTCATAAAAACGCTTTTTTCAGAGCACAGGATCTTTTAGTAACTCAAAAAGGTGACATGGATTCTAACTTAGAATTAATAGCCTCCGCGGATATATCCAGGAAGATTGACGGCACTCTTACGAGAGATCCCATAGGTTTGGAAGGTAGGGAACTGGAAATTTCTTGGTTTGGATCTTTTGCCGAAGATTTCTATCTGCGAAAATTACAGCGTGTTGCTAAAAAGCTGGGACTTAAAATTATAACAGTTTCTTCAATGAGTTACGCGCTCTATAGTTCACTTAGAGAGCTTAATTCAAGCTATCGCAACTGTGTCTTGGTTAACTTGGACACAGCCTTTACAGAGGTATCCGTGGCTTTTGGAGATGGACTAGTGGGATCTAGATTTATTAATATGGGTGTTATCTCTATCTTGAATCAAATTTCTTCTAAGCTTGATTTACATTATGATGAGGCTCAAGAGGTTTTAGAGAAGTATAAAAAAGGTACTCTTGATTCTTCAATCGCAGTAGAAGTACAGAAGGTAATAAGACAGTTTTTTGTTATCTGGTCACAAGCTTTAAATGCCGTTTTCTTTGACTTTACGGGAATTAAAACATTTTCTTCAAAAGTTTTAGTTGTAGGTTCGGGTTTTGAAATTTCAGATCTTTTCCAATTGCTTTCTACGGAGCCCTGGTATAAGTCGATTCCCTTTAAAGCGCCCCCCAATTTTGAGAAAATCTCTGCTTCTGCTAAATTAGTAGAGATTTCAGACTTATCAGGCGAAGCTTCCTCATTGTCCTGGACCTTGCCCCTAGCTTTATCTAATATTTATTATAAAATGCGGGAAGAACAAAAATGATTTATAAAGTGGCAAAAATGAAAGACGTCTATACGATCTTATCGGAGTTAGCTAAGGTTAAGGAGTCTGAGATAGATGTTTTTATTCCTTCCGGTGCATTAATTTTGCAAAACAGGCTAAATTTACAATTCTTGATCTCCAGTTTAGAAAAACTAGGCAAGACCGTAAATTTTGAAACAGATGATGTTTATGGCACGGAGCTTATTAACCAGATAAAGACTTCCGACTCCGCTGATTTTAGTGAGGTATATGCTGTTGAGACAAGAGATTCCGAGGGTTTTCTTTCTAGTATGAAATCTATTTTTAGTTTTGTCTCTCTGAAGAATCTTCCAAAAATACCAAAGCCAAATTTAACTAATTTCTCTTTTAAGTTGAACTTTGTACTGCTAGGTATCCTGATGCTTGTAGTTTTAGTGGGAGTTTATGGAGTTAATCGTTATGTTTCTTCTCAAAAGGCCTATATAAAGCTTATTACTAAAGCTGAACCTATTGCACGCAGTCTAACTGTACGAGTTGATTCCGAAGAAACTACAAATGCCGAAGAAAAAACTTTAGAAGGTAAGATAGTTTCCACTGTTTTATTTGAAGAAACTAGTATTGAAACTACTGGAGAAAGAATTGTGGGGGAGAAGGCTGTAGGAACCATTAGTACCTACAATAGAATGGAGGAAGAGATTGATTTAGAGGAAGGCACGGAAGTTGTTTATAAGGGTGATGATGAGGGTTTAGTTTTTATATTGACCGAGGATGTAACAGTGCCGCCCCTGTCTTATGAAATTCCGGAAGACCCCGCAAGTCCCATGACTCCGGGGGAAGCTGCTGCTGAGGTCGAGGCTTTAGAGATTGGTGAGAAATATAATATAGACGATGGGAAAACTTTAGAGTTTAATGGCTATGAAAGATCTGAATTGGTTGCTAAATCCGACGGTGATTTTGAAGGTGGTTCCGAGGAATATATAGCAATTGTTTCCGAAGAAGACATAACAGTTCTACTGGAGAAAGTACGGACTAAATTAGCTCCTAAAGCTGAGCCAGCCCTGGAGGAGGTAATTCCTTTGGGGTATAAAATGATTCAGGGTTCGGGAAGTGAGAATTGGGAGGAACCGGAAATAAGCCACGAAGTTGAGGATGAGGCAGAAGAGATTTTTGTAAGACAGTCTTTAGGAGTTTCCGCTTTAACATACCCTGAAAAGGAATTGGATCAATTAATAATGAATATATTGGGCGAGTATGTGCCTGAAGAGTACTCACTTTCGGGAGGGAAACACACATTAAATGTTGAAGTTTTAGGGAGAACTGAAGATACTGTGTTGAGTGCTACAACGGCTGATTTGCAGGTTACGGTTAAAACAACAGTAGTACCTGATATCGACATAGCCGCTCTTAAGAAGGAGTTGGCTGGAGCTTCCATAGAAGATGTTCAAAGGGAAATTGGTAGTATGAACAGTGTTTCCACATATGAATTGAACCTCTCTCCCGGCGTACCTTTTAAATCAACAATTCCCAAGGATACAGATAAAATTTTAATTGAAATAGAGGAGGGTTAAATGGCCAAGGTGGAAAGTGTTTTAGGTATAGATTATGGTGAAGCAAACATAGGTTTGGCTTTTGGCAGGGCGGGGGCCGCGAAGCCTTTACATGTCATATCCGGGAAAAATTCAAATGCTGCCGCTGCCAAAATTTTACACATAATTAGGGACTATAATGTGGATGAGTTGGTTTTAGGTTTGCCTCTAACTTTTGAGGGTAAGGAAACCCCGCAATCACTCAAGACCAGAAAGTTTGCAAAAATTTTGAAAATTAAATCAAAAAAACCAGTAACTTTCATAGATGAACACTCTACAACTAAAAAGGCATCTAAAGTTATGTTAAATTCTGGAGTACCTCAGAAAAGTAGGCAGACAAAAGATCACTACTCGGCTGCAGTAATACTAAAAAGATATTTTCGTGAGAAGGATTCAAAATCTTAATTTAATCTGGGTTTTTCTTAAAGTTCAAAGTAACTTTTTTATTTCCGCACTCCATGCATTCAAAGTTTTCTCCTGGGACAAGACATTGAGGACACATATAAACGCCTTCTTTGAAAATAAGTTCCGCTTGTCCGCAGATGTTGCAATTAAAAATCACCTCATCTTGGGTTAATTTACCACAGTTTGGGCAATTAAATACTGCGGTTTTACTACCCAGAATCTCCTCTTTATCTTCGCTTTCATTGACTAAATTTGTTTGGTCTTTGGTTTTTAAGTTACTCATGTATATTAGTTTATCTGAACTCTTTGACGCACTCAACTGCCTCTGTTAATCTATAATTGTGCAATACTTTTTAAACTTTATTTATCTGTATTTATTTCTAGGCTTTATCTATGCAATCTATGTTACCTTTTGGGCTAGTGCTCGGTGGTATTTATTTCCTATTAATTTGATAGGAGGTCCTATTGCCGCCGTCCATGCAATTATTAAAGCCATAAAGGAAGAAGGAACTAACCTTTAGATGTTTAAGCAATTCTTTTTAGACAAAAAAGGAGTAGTTTTTGATTTGGACGGTACTGTAATTGAATCCTCAGATCTCTGGAATAAAGCATTTGAGGAGGTTGCTTCCAATCTTGACATTGAATGGAAAGGTAAAAACTTCATTTCCGGCAAGGACATTCCCGTTGTATGGAGTGATTATTTAAATTTTGTAGGTAGGAGTCCGGGGGTGTCTATGGAACAACTGGTAAGACAAACCAAGAGTGAGTTTCTTAAATTTGTTGAAACTGAGGGAGTGGAAGTTAAAGAGGGTTTTTGGCACTTTTCTCATGTGCTGAGAGAAGAGAAGAAGTTTAAACTTGGTTTAGTTACAAATACAGACAGAGATGTTGGCAGTAGGGTAGTGGAGAAGGTGGGAATTGGAAATTCTTTTAATACCATTATTTACGGGGATGATGTCAAAAAAAAGAAGCCTCACCCGGAAATTTACAAGCTTGCGTCAAATAATATGGAGTTGAAGCCCGAGGAACTTCTTGTTTTTGAAGATTCACCGGAGGGGGCAAAATCTGCAGATAAGGCAAAGATGGATGTCATAGTTATTTGGGATTGGCACCGCTTTTCAGAGAAAGATTTTCCTTCTAATGTGCTAGCTTATGTTGAGGATTTCACAAAATTTCCGGGAAATCTGGATAAAACTCGTAAAGAATTCTTACTTGAGAAATACTCAGCTTCTGAAGAAAATTCCTAAAGCCCTGCTATAATGCGCGTGTGAAGAAAATTTACTCCCCAAAAAAATTTTATATAAAAACCTTTGGTTGTCAGGCTAATGAATCCGATTCTTCACGCCTAACTTCTGTTCTAGAAATTTTGGGTATGGAATCTGCTGGAAGTTTAGAAGAGTGCGACCTTTTTGTAATTAATTCCTGTTCTGTAAGACAAAAAAGTGAAGATAAGGTCTATGGTTTGGCAAAGAAGCTGAATCAGCTAGAGGGCAGACCCTTCGTTGTTTTAGCGGGTTGTATGGTTGGTTCGGTTAAAGGCGGGAGAGTATTATATCCTTTTAAAGAACTTGATGAGCGAACACCTTGGGTTGACTTGTATCTAAGTCCTTCCGAATTGCTCACCCTTCCTGATCATTTGGAAGCGCAAAACTTAATTAGAAATACAGATTTTGCTGACTTTAAGAATTCCTCTGGTATATTAGTGGATTCTTCAAAAGGCTATGTAAATATTTCTTACGGTTGCGATAATTTTTGCTCTTATTGTGTAGTTCCTTACGCAAGGGGAAAGGAAATTTCACGTTCAGAAGAAGATATTTTGAAAGAGGTTAAATTACTCACAAAGCAGGGAATAGATCATATTACTCTCTGTGGGCAAAATGTTAATTCATGGGGGCTGTCTACTGAAGAAAAGCGTAAAGTGAGGATAGGGGATGACAAAAAACTTCCTTTTACTGAGTTAGTAAGGAGAGTGCATAATCTTGCGGGAATTGAGAAGCTCTCGTTCTTATCGTCCAACCCATTTGATTTTACAAACGATTTAGTTGAAATTTTAAAATTACCGAAGATAGATAATTATCTCCATGTTGCAGTTCAATCTGGGAATAACGACGTCCTTAAGAAGATGAATCGGCGTCACACGGTTGAAGAATTTTATGAGTTGATTGAGAAAATAAAGAAGGTGAAACCAAATGTAGAATTAGGTACAGACATAATTGTTGGCTTCCCCAGTGAAACTCGTGAACAATTTATGGATACAGTTGCTCTTTTTAACAGAGTAAAATTTAATGTTGCCTTTATTGCTATGTATTCTCCTCGGAAGGGTACTTTATCAGAGAAAATGTATGATGATGACGTATCTTTATCTGAAAAGAAGTGGAGACATAAATATTTGACACGGGTTTGGAAGGAAAACAAGCAAAAATGAAGATTCCTGTAATTGTGGGACCTACATCTTCGGGAAAGACAAGTTTAGCGCTTAAATTTTGCGAGGATCTAGGTGGTGAAGTTATTTCGGCTGATTCAAGACAAATTTATAAGTACATGGATGTGGGAACTGGAAAAATCCCTGTAAATAAGAAAATAAGCTACGAAAAGTTTGATAATTTTTGGATTCTAGATGGCGTTAAAATATGGGGATACGATGTTGTAAAGCCGAATGAGTACTTTTCTGTTTATGATTTTGCTAAATTCTCCCTAGAGAAGGCTTCCGAGTTAAGAGAGGCAGGTGTTCTTCCTGTAGTTGCAGGAGGGACCGGTTTATACATAGATTTTTTTACACGAAGAATCAAAAATTTGTCAGGGCCTCCTGATTTCGAGCTTAGAAAAAGATTGGAGAGCAAGTCTTTGGATGAATTACAGAAAGAGGTAACGTCGTTAAATATAGAATTAAATAGATCTGATTTTCATAATAAATATCGTTTAGTGCGTGCTTTAGAGAGAGAAAAAAGTGATCAATCCCCTACCCCACTCCCCTATTTAAATAATGTAGACTTTGTTTTTCTGGGTTTAACTGCTGATCGTGATTACTTATACAATCGTGTTGACAATTGGGTTGAAGAAATTTGGCATGACAATTTAATTATTGAAGAAGTAAAAAACCTTATTTCTTTAGGCTTTGAAAACTCTCCAAAACTATCCGATCTGGTATATAAAAGTGCTTGCGAGTTTTATCAAGGTAAAAGATCCCGCGAAGAGTCTATTCAAAGGACACAGTATAATTTGCACGCGTACGTGAGAAGGCAGCAAACTTATTTCAACAGAAACTCTGAAATCGAGTGGTTTAATATAACACAAGACAATTTGTTTAAAACCCTTTATAATAATTTTAAAGGCCCTAACCCATGAACAAAGAAGTCATCGTTTCAGTGAAAACAGTCCTCATAACCTTAGCTATTCTTCTCGGATTATATGTGACTTATGAGTTAAGAGGTATTTTGTCGATTCTATTTTTAGCGTTAATATTGGTTATTTCCTTAGAGGGAGCCGTTGAATATTTTTCCAAATTTACCCTAATGAATAAGCCCATGCCTCGAAATGTTGCGGTTATTTTGGTTTACGCGTCCTTTTTGTTAGTTATCATATTGGCCTTTACCACCGCCGTACCTTTGGTAGTTTCGCAATCTCAAAATCTTGTAGATAATTTTTCCCATTTTTTGGTTAACTTTGAAATAAATGGGCAGAATCTTTTTGAGTCGTTGAGTTTTTTGGATGTTTTGAGTGAATTTACTAAACAGGGAAATATCTCAAAAGTTTTGCTTAACTCTGTCTCTATGGTTTCCAGCTTTTTAACTTTAATAGTTATTTCTGTTTATTTATCTTTGGATTGGTACAACATAAAAGCACGTTTCTTTGCTTTATTTAGAAAGAAAGTACGAAAAGATGTGGAGGAGATTTTTGAAAAAATTGAAGTGAAGATAGGTGCTTGGGTTAAGGGGCAAGTTACCACTATGTTAGTTGTGGGTTTTCTCGGTTATATTGGTTACTCTGTTGTAGGAATGAATTATTCTTTAGCTTTAGGTTTTGTTGGAGGGGTTCTAGAGATAGTACCTATCTTAGGCCCGGTATTCACTGCAGTAATAGCCACGGCGGTTGGTTTTGCTCACTCTCCATTAAAGGGTTTCTTGGCTTTAGGCGTTTCCATTATTGTTCAGCAAATAGAAGGGAATTTCTTAACTCCTAAGATTATGCAAAAGGTTTCGGGCTTTAGCCCACTTGTAATTCTAATCGCATTGCTTATTGGAGCGGAATTTTTTGGAATTGTAGGGGCAATTTTGGCAGTCCCCATAACTATGATTTTGGGAATTTTGTTTGATCATTTTATTGGATATTCCTCTGTTCGTGAATAGATCTTTGTCTAGCTATAGCTATAAAGATCCCCAGAAGAATCTTTATGCAGGAAGCCTATAAGCCGGATTCTGTTTTAGTGAATCATCTATCTTGACGCTCCATCTTTACACCGTGCTACAAAATAGCTTGTCGGGTCGACTTTACGGTGAATTCGTGGATTGCTGCGGGTGGGATTGCCCGTTTCATTCTATTTCCCTATCCTAAGACTTAGGAAACAGTTCGTCTCTGTTGCTCTCAGAAGGTGTTTATTCACCTTCTGTCTTCTTCTCGTTTCCAAGAAGAAACACCAGCGTTTATGTGTTATACGTCGGAAGTTGCCTTCCAACCCCTTACCCTATGCAGTCCGGACTTTCCTCTCTATTTCAAATGAATAGAGCGATTCTCTGGCTTCCTGCAATACACATTATATCATTTAATTGTGTGCTATCATAGCTCCATGACAGAAAATTTAGAGTCCGAAAAGTATCATACTTTGGACGCCGACAAAAAGAAACTTCTTGTAATTTTTTCTTTGCTTTTATTAGTTGTGCTTCCGGTGCTTTTCTATTTTTATGTTGACTTTGCTATACGTAGACCCGCGCAAGTTTTTGATGAGAAGACTGTTGAGATTAAATCCGGGTGGGGAGTTTCACAGATAGCTGATGAGCTTTATAAAGAGGATGTTATTAATTCTAAAGCTTTATTTAAAGCTTACGTGTTATTTAATAGATTGGAGAAAAATGTTCAGGCTGGAGTTTATACAATACCGGCAGGTACTTCCGTAAAGGAACTTGCCAATATTTTGCAGCATGGTGTTAATGATGAGAAGGTTACTTTTTTAGAGGGATGGAGAGTGGAGCAATTCGCATTAAAGGCTGCGGATGCTTTCGATGAAATTAATTACGATGACTTTGTCCGAGAAGGGTTCGAGGATGAGGGATATCTTTTTCCGGACACTTATATTCTCCCTAAAGACACATCTACAGAGGATTTGATAGAAGTTTTGAAGGATACATTTGAAGATAAAATTTTCCCAGTTTTAACAGAGGAGGCCTTGAGTGGTGTAGATTTAGACGAGGAAGAGGTGATTATTCTTGCTTCTATAGTAGAACGTGAGGTTGCGGATCCTTACGATCGTCCTTTAGTTGCTGGGATATTAGTGAAACGTTATAAAGAAGATATGCCTTTAGGAGCAGATGCCACTGTTCAATATTTTGCTTCTCTTTTGAGAGCAGGTTGTGATTTGAAAACTTTCTCTTTGTCCGTTTGCCCTGAACGAGAACTTGCGGAGGAAATTGATTGGTGGCCTTATACGATAACTCAGGAAGAACTTGATTATGAATCTGATTATAATACTAGGAAGTACGTTGGGCTCCCCCCGCATCCAATTTCCAGTGTAAGTATATCTGCTGTAAATGCTGTTTTAAATAATAAAGAGACTCCCTATACTTATTACCTCAATGAGGAAGATGGCACTATCCATTTTGCTGAAACTTTTGAGGAGCATGAGAGAAATATCAATCTTTATCTACGTTAAAGAGGCTTTTAATAATTCGGGAGTGATATGAATTCCCCCTTGCTTCATTGTTTTCTCTTCTACCTCTATAGGTATTTTTAGTAACTGAGAAACTATAAAGCCTAAGTGAAATGAGGTAATTATTTCTTTAGATAAGAACCTGCTTTTAAGTTTTAAAATAGCTACAAACTTTTTTGCTTCGTTCTTTTTTACAACTATTTTGCATATTTCAAGGCTGTCGAAAAATTTAATGAAAATTGCATTCTTTCTGCTTTTCTTTTCTAAAATAAAGTCTACTACCTGCGGATTAACCTGGATAGAAATTAATTGCCGTGTGGTTTTGCAAAGAAAGTAGGCTTTAAATTGCACATCTTCGCCTTTAGTTTCCGGTACTATAGCAAGGAATCTTACTCTTTTGGGCATGGTAACTATTTTACAAAATAACTATTAACATTAGATTAAATTTTGAGGAGGAAATTTATAGTCTAGTTCTTTTTTCTTTAATAAAGTTTCTCCAGCCTTCCAAAAATTCTATGAATGTGGAAAAAGGTGTATCAACTAACGTGGAAAAGAAGACACTCACAAAATTAAACTCTTTCCATTTAGACGCGAGCCAACTTCCGATTTTTGCTAAGGGTACTGAAAAGAAATCTAAGAAAAACTCCAAAATACTAGTTCTTTCTTTAATGGTTATTTCTTTGGATTTTTCCCTTACTGCTGTTGCCGCGAAAACCACAACGGCCACATTTACTACGTCAATATATAAGGACGTTAGAGGTACTCCCGCTACTTTAAAAGCTAAGTATATTAAATATAGTGAAGCTGCGCCTCCCAACAGGTAAAGAGAAGTAAAGACAAAATTTTGAAACTTTTTGATTTTTTTATTTAATTTTATTGTGTAAAATTGCCTGTTGCTATTTCCATAAATAATCTTCTCAATTTCTTCTTTGGCTCTTTCTAGGTTATCTTCTGCGGGAGGGCGGATGATACTTACTAGAAAAAACATTAGAGCCGTGGGGATACCTATATCTGCTATCACTGCTAAGGGCGAAAATTCTCCATAGAAAAATTTGGCAACAGGATATTCAAATATAAATAAGCTTACAGCTCCCGCGACAAATATAGACAGAGTAGAGTAAAATGCACTTCTAAATAACCTTCCCTTTAAAGTTTCTAATCTTTTGTTATAGATTTCCTCTACTGTATTTAGCACGCTTTTTTTATTTTTGAATGATTCTTCTAAGGTGTCCCCATTTTTTTCTTCCATTTTTTTAATTAGATCTCCAATTAACAAGTAAGCAGCATCATATTTTTTGCAGATTTGGAGAAATTCCCCTCTTTTTGGATGGTTTAAATCTTTTTCTAAGTCTTTCCAAATTTTCTCGATATTTTTTGTAAATTCTTCAATGAATTTTTTGTCGTTCTCTGTGTAAAGTGGGTAACGCTTATTTAAA
Source organism: uncultured Candidatus Saccharibacteria bacterium (assembly GCA_964638225.1). GTDB lineage: Bacteria > Patescibacteriota > WWE3 > UBA101185 > UBA10185 > WJKK01. The sequence goes on along the minus strand of CAZWYL010000001.1, from coordinate 41,082 downwards.
ACATGGTAGTTTATTACGGGATTATCTAATTGGTACAAGCTTTTGTGAACAGCTATGTAAATTTGTATGTACTTATCTTCTTCATCAAATTGATCTTCAGGAACCAGGCGTATTCTTTCGTACATAGTATTTGTCATAAATTCTATTAGATAATTTTCTCTTTGGGGGTAGTCTAGGGTTTCCTCTATTTCACAGGCCGCTATTTCAAGTATCCAATTGTAAAACTGTACTTTTGTCTTTATTGCTAGGGCACTCTCCCGTGCGTACGGACTATTTTTTAGAATATAAATATATTTATCGAGTATTTTTTTTATTACGTCTATTTTGTTTTCCGGAATTTTCCCATTTTCAAAATAACCCGTCCTAATAATTTCCAAGGTAATTGGTTTTGCAATGTTTTCTGCTTTTACATCGGGAAGGATTATTGTTTCAGAAATTTCCGATATTAATCTTCTTTTTAAGATCCTTTCTATAGAAGTCCTTCTTACCAAGTGTTCTTCTTTCCAGTCAATGACTCGGCGAAGACGTTCATAGATTTTGGCAATTTTTGTTGCTATCTCATCCACATATATGGGATCTTCAGGCGTTGACTTTTCTTCTCTTAAGATGGATTTATAGTCTTGAATAAAATCTTCCATTGTATCAGTGAAGATTTTGTCCCTTTTTGGCTCAATTTTCTTTTCATCTGCGGACTCTTCTTTTGTTTTTTCACCGGGAGTCTTAGTGAGCGGATTTCTTCTTACAGTACTTTTTGGCAGCGAAGCCTCTTTCTCAGGTTGATATTTAATTTTAGCTTTCGGAGTGGAGTTCTCTTTATTTTCTATTTTTGGCTTTTTTGCCTCAGCTTGTTGGGAGTTTGAGAAGTCTTTTTTTAAGTCAATGTTTCTTTTTCCTTTGATGTCAGTTAAGTTATTCTCAACACCTTCCACATCTGGTTTTGCTTTATCTTTTGGATTGTCTTGGTTAAGGTAAATTACGCCTTTCATGTTTGACTAATTATAAAGTATTATAGGATATTTTTCTAATTTTAAGATTTCATTTCGTGTTATATAATTAATGTATCTAAGTTATTTAAAGCTAGCGTTGGGATTATATCAAAAGATAATATGAAAAGTACTACTGAAGTAAAAATTTTAATGACCGAGTTTGTTACGCATGATGTTAAACGTTTTGTTTTGGAAAAGCCCTTGGGTTACGAGTTTGTTCCCGGACAGGCGACTGAAGTTTCTATAAAAAAGAAAGAGTGGCGGGAGAAAAAGAGGCCTTTTACCTTCACTAATCTGAATGAGGAATTAGTCTTAGAGTTTACAATTAAGTCTTATCCCTCCCACAACGGGGTCACCCAGCAATTACACAAACTTGATGCGGGAGACGAATTGATTCTAGGCAAGCCTTGGGGAACAATAAATTACAAAGGTAAAGGTACTTTTATAGCTGGCGGTGCTGGAATTACCCCTTTTATAGCGATATTCAGGGATTTGAAGCAAAAAGATGAGTTAGAGGGTAATAGATTAATCTTTTCCAACAAGAAGCAGCAGGACATTATTCTAGAAAAGGAATTTCTTGGCTATTTTGGTGATCGAGTAACTTTTATTCTAACTGATACTCCTAGGGATGTCTGCCACGGGTATGAAAGAGCCTTTATAGACAAAGAATATCTTTCAGAGAATATAAGAGACTTTTCTCAGAATTTCTATGTATGCGGGCCTCCTAGCTTTGTGAAGGATATTAAAGGTTATTTAGATGAATTGGGCGCTTCTGCCGATTCTATAGTCTTTGAGAAGTAGTCTATTTAAAATCGTCAAAGAAGAATTCGAATCCACCAATAAGTACTGGAGTTGAAAGGAAATACCAAATTATTATATCGTCTACTGGAAAGACTCTTCCCATTACTGTCATAGGAAGTAGATATTCTCCAGGCCACCACCAGTGTCCTACTTCGAGGGAGACTATTTCATGGATAAAAAAGACACCGGCAAAGAAAAAGGTTGTAGGCAGTGATTTGTAGATTATGTGTTTGTTTTTTGTAAATATTATTAGCGCAGGAATTACCAAGAATATTACGGCTATTTGCCAATAATGCATGGTTATCCAATTCTTGTTTATTGTAAAGGTTAGGTGAACAACCGTAGAAAAGACACTCAATAAAATAACCATAATTTTCCAATTTTCGGATAAGGGTTTTTTCTTGTTGTGTTCTGTGAAATATTTATAAAACGAGAGCGGAAAGATAAAATTGATAAATGCGTAAAGAAAATTTTCTATGGGAGAGATATCGTGTATTTTAGGGAAGCTTGTTTGTACATCCCATGAGTTTGCTAATCTTGCCATCAGTTCTATAGGCGGAGCAAAAAGAAGAATAGAAATGATTGAAAAGAGCAAAACTTTTTGTTTGGTCTCAGTTTTCAGCCAAGAAAAAGTTATTGCAGCTGGTATTGCGTAAACAATGAATAAATTACCCAGATAGGTAGGTTTTGCAATTAATACTATAAGGTTAGCAAATAGGATGTATAAAGAGATGAAATAAAGTTGATGTTTTCTTTTTTCGCTTTTTCTACTGATTCTAGGCAGTTGCATATTTCTCTTTTATATCTTAGCAGAAGTTTGGCTTCTTCTTATGATATAAATTAATAAATAAAGACTTCCTCTGGAATTTCGTATTCTTCAACTATTTTTAAGTTTTGCTTATTGGCCTTGACCAAGATAATTGTATAAGTATCTATAAAAACGGGTACCCACTCTGGATCTTTTATTCTTTCTATGAGAAAAGGTTGACCCCAAGGAGTTGCATCGTGTCTATAGAAATATATAGTTTGAAAGTTTTTCTCTTTATCTTCCTCTATCCATTTTTCTTCGTCTTCTTGCATCTTTATATAGGTCTCCTGAAAGAAATTTATACTGTAGGCTTCTGGTCTGTTATCTACAAAAATTTTATGTTCTGGATAGAGATGGTAGATCAAATATCCACCTATGTCGTAATTATTGAAAATTGGACCTTTCAAATTATTTTGTTTGAAGAATCTTGCGGATTGATTGGTATTTTCGCGAAGACCTATCCCTGTGTTCGTGTCAAATGGGGAATAATAAAAATTTTGAGTGAATGTGCCTGTCAATGCAAGTATCAGAGAACTTAAGAAAATAAGCTGTCCAGTTTTTTTAGACTCAGTTGAATTAAGGCCCTTAGCGATAACCGGTACTAGAAAAATTCCTGCTAAGGGAATAAGTCTAATCATTCTAAAACCTAATATTAGAAAAATAATCAAGGGAAGAAGAAATATGAAGTCGTTTTTAAATTTTCTATTTTTGATAAGAAGAACAATAGTTACAGGAATAATTAGTAAGAGTATTTCATAATGTATGTATAAAAATTTTGGAAACCTTTTTTGCATAAAAAATATTGACTGATTTTCGGCGAGCATATATCCATACTCTCTAAAAATTAAGAATGGCTCGACTAAGCTTTTTATTCCATAAGGATTTATTATAGATACAAGAATGCTTAATAGACCAATTATGGTTAATTGCTTTAGGTAAGATTTTGATTTCTTATTTATAACAGCGTCAAGCCAAAAAACCCCGATTATAAAAAATCCAAAGATGAAAAATATATGTAAATTTATCCAGATAAGATGAATTGTTGTAACGAGAAAAAGAGCAGGTTTGAACTTAATTTTCTGGTTTCTAAATTTATGAAGGATGAAAAATATCAGAGCTAGGAAAAGGTAGCTAAATCCCTCCGGTCTTATCTCTGTTCTACTAGCGATAAGGGGAACAGATAGAACTGTAGAAACAAAAGCCATCTTAATTGACGTTTCCTTTTTGGCAACCCAGAAAATAAGCAGAGCGGTTATTGTATTAATAGTAATGTAGAATAAGGATAATCCCTTGAAATTTCCGATTTTATGGATTTCATGAAAGATGATACCTGCTCCCCAATGATGGTTTAAAGTTTCGCGATTGGGTTCTGTGTAGGAGTAGAGATTTTTAGAGATAAATTTTTTTTCTTGAGATATTGTCTTGCCATTTTGAATATGTCTTCCAAGATCAGCGGAAATGAGGTTAATTTTTTGGGTATAAAAGAACGATGTGTATAAACTTAGGAAGATTATTAGAGTTAAATTCAGCACTTTTCTTTCCATAAGAAAATTATATCAACAAGTCTGATTACAAATTAAACCTCTAAATGCTTCTTCAGTTCATTGGGTACTCTATTTTCGGAAACCTTACAATTTTTGGGGAATTATCTCCTGAATTTTCAAATACAGTCTTTTTTCAATTATTGGTTTATATTCTAATTTCAATGTTTTCATTTTAGTTTATTAGTTTTGTTCTGGGATTGTTCATGTTTGCTTCTTCTTGTTATCTTTGTTAACCTTTACCTATGGAAACTCCGCGTATACTTATATTCACAATTGGGCTAGTAAAGAATGTTATGGAAATGCTTTTATCCTTAAGGATAATATTGAAGCTCTTTGGAGCTGCCCCTTCGGTCTCTTTTGTGAATTGGGTTTATATAACTACTGCTCCTCTTTTAAATCCTTTTGCAGGGATTTTTCCCTCACCTGAGTTGGAAGGAGGCTTTGTTATTGAATTTTCGGCTTTGTTTGCTCTTATTATTTATTCTTTTGCTGGATATTTCTTAATTCAAAGTGTTCGCAGTTTGATGGAGGATTCTAAGCAGGAAGCAAAAAAGGCTTAAATTTTATTTTACTTTCAGGAACTTTATCAGGTTAAGAATTGAAGACTAAATGTTGGGATTATTTAAGTGTGGGTATTTTTGTAATAAAATGGATTAATTATGTCACGTAAAGTTCTGTTTAATTTAGCATTAATAGTTTTTCTTCTGTTGATGTTTCCTTTGCTATGGTTTTTTAATCAAAGGATTATTAATTACCAAAAATTCCTAACATTGGACAGCAAATTTTCCTTAAATGTTAATACAAAGAGTTCTGAAGAGCTTTCCAGTGTTACTTATGTTTTACGCTTTCTCAATGATAATGATATTTCGGCTGATTTAGATGTGGATGTAAAGTCTCCGGATGATTTTGGGGTGATGGGAAGAAAAATTGTAGTTAATGGCGATGTTGTTGAGGTTTATGAATATTCCAGCAATGAAGATGCTTTAAAAAGGATGAGGAGTCTTGCCAAGGATTCAGAATTAACTGGAAACATTTATTTGTACAAGAATCTTTTGATTTACAATAAGGATAATATTTTGGAAGTTGAAAGTTTAATGGAGGATTTGATTGATGAAAAAATGGATTAATGAAGAAAATACCACACTTTTAGTAGAAATTCTTAGCGTAGGTTTAATTATTTTTATTGGATATATTCTATTTTTGAATAACTCCTACGGCTTAAACAGTTTTGATAGTGGAGATGTGCATAGAGGTTTTCAAAGAGGTGTCAATGTATTGAATGGGGTTAATTCTTATTTAGAGTTTAATCCGGAACGAATGTTGCATCAAGAGAAGGTTCCTGGGTTTTTCCCCTTATATTTCCAACTTATGGCTGTAATTGCAAGAATTTCTAATTATAGTTTTGTTTTGTTCCTGGATAGTCTGAGATATCTAGTTTTTGCTGCCTACTCTCTAGTGGGTATAGTGATCTACTTACTTTTAAGAAAGCAGAGTAAACTGCTTGGTATTCTTGGAATGGTGATTTTTATGTTTAATCGGTGGACTTTAAATAATGCTTTTGATTTAAAACAGGACACCTATGTGCTTGCTGTTTTGTTTATTTCTTTACTTCTCCTTAAAAAAAATAAGGCGCTTTCTTTTTTGTTATTTGGAGTAGCAACGGCAATCAAACACTTAACTATTTTTCTTTTTCCTATTTACTTACTGGAATTATTTTTGCCTATTATGGAAAATCGGAGTGATTGGAGAAATAAGAAATTTTTAGGTTATCTTGGCAGGTTCTTTGTATATGCTTTTTTATTGATTCTTCCGATTTTAGGCCCCTCAATACCTTATATAATTGAAACTCCCCAACATTACACTAGTTCTATAATGTACAATCTGACTCGTGATCCTGAATCTAACACCACTACCCTGAGTACGGGATTTGATAAAGTTCTTGTTTTATACAATCAGGATAGATTTCAAAATAACTTTTTTTATATGCTGCCTAGATTACCGATGTTTGTTTCTTTTTGTATTATTGCTTTGCTCTACTTTACAAAGAAGCTCACATTATGGAAGTATTCTGCATTTGCTTATTTAATATTTATAGGGTTCAATCCTGTTTTGTTTGGTCAGTATTATACTTGGTTAATGGCTTTTCTACCTTTGGTGTTAGTAGAGGATAGGAGCTGAATTTAAGCATTTTAGGAGATCCCGCTCACTGAAATGGTTGGGGTGACTGGTGAATCGTCGCCCGCTCCGCAGGCCCCTCTTCTCTGGTCGAGCAGTACGGTTATGGAATTACTTGGAAATGTTGTCCTACAAGCTGTTCCTCCAGATTATATGGATTTCCCGAAGGATTTTTAATTTCTTATTAAACTTTGTAGGCCTCCAACTCAACCTGAATTAAAGCCGTCCAATGTATATTCTTTTTGATTTTTTCTTCAATTCCATCTATAAGTATTTCTAATTCATTAGTTGTTAAATCGTCTTGAACATTAATCTCAAGAGTGATAAGTAACTTGTTCGAACCCAGGATCGAGGATCTTAGATCTATAATAGTTTTAACTTTTTCAAATGATAAAACTGCTTTTTCAATTTTTTCTAAAGTTTCAGTAGGCGCTGACCTACCAATAAGTAAATCTTTAGCACCAACTAAAATAAAAATGGATAGCAAAGCTAGAGTGATGCCCGTTACCATGGCTCCAATACCATCAAATCTCAAATCTCCGGAAAATTTGTATATCAAAAGGGCGGTCAAACTAAAGGTTGAGGCTATAGTGCCTATCAAGTCCAAAATAAATGAAGTTTTCACTTCAATAAGAGGTGAATTTATAAAGGTTTTGTATAATTGACCGGTTTTTTTACCTCTCATCAAGCGTTTGTAGCTTAAAAAAGTTGAGTAACCATTAGAAAAAAATGAGAAAACCAATGCAAATAGTGCCACAGGTAGACTATCTATTACTTCGGGTTCTATAAATCTTTGATATCCTAAATAAATGGACAGTGTTGCTGCAATGCTGAAAGTTACTAAACCGGACATCAATGCCCAGAAGTAAGTTTCACGACCGTATCCATAGGGATGCCTTTTGTCAGGAAGACGTTTTGAATGTTTGTTTCCCAAATACAAAAATCCGGAAGAAAATAGGTCAGAAAAACCTTCTAGTGTTTGAGAAAGCATAGTAACGCTACCGGTGAGAAATGTGCCTGCAAGGCTGATTATGACATCTGAGAGATCTACAATGAATGAGGTTATGACTACTCTATCAATGGTGATTTGTTTTTTTTGAGGCGGCTGCACTCTTTTATTGTATCAAGAAGCGCAGAGGATTAAGAGGTTTTTTGGGGATTTGTTTTTCCAATGGTCGGGGTGACTGGACTTGAACCAGCGACCTCACGCACCCCATGCGTGCACTCTAGCCAACTGAGCTACACCCCGTAACACGTTGAAATTATACTATAGAAATCTGAAAAACTTATTTTATTCGTTATTTGGTTCAGTTTCTTGATTAGGTTCCTCTTGTTGTTGAGTTTGTTCTCCCGTTCTAGGGCTAGTTTCCATGTCTTCAGGGAATTGATCAGGGATATTGATTTTTGGCCCTTTTTTAGGTTCCTGTTCGTTAGTTTCTTCCTCTACACTTTTTTCTGCAGGGCGTTCTTCATAATTTTCCTGAGAGTCTTCTGCTCTTTCTTCATCTTGTTTTTGAGCAAGATTCAGTACTTTTTCACCTTTCTCTACATCACCTTCCCCCTCGAAAGGATTCGTGTTAATTATTGGTTCTTCAACTCTAGGTTTACGCTCTTCCGCTTTCCCTGCATTTTTTCCCGTGGTTTTTCCTTTTAGAGTGCTTTGCAAATTACCCATAAGGCTTTTCTTTATGCCTCCCGACCCCCTTGGGTTAGTTTGGCTCGGGCTTTCTTCTTTTTCTGGTTCTAATTTTCCCTTTTCATTCTCACTTTCCGGAGATGGTGAAGTTGATTTCTCTTGTATCTCATTTCCGTACTTTTTAGATTTTAGATCTTCATAGAATTTTAGAAGAACCAAGGGTGTAAAGACCATTAAAATTGGTAACATCATTCCTAGACTAATATACGTAACTATTAACAGAGGGATAGCTAATATTAAAGCTAATAGTATAAAGAGCAAACCTCTAAAGAAAAGGCCCCACCTGTAACCTTTTGTTAACTCTTTACTTCTTTTCATAGCCCCTATTATTCCAGTATCTTCTTTAAGTAAGATGTATGGGGAAAATAAAAACCAGATAGAAATAATTATTCCCGGAATTATTAGTAAAATGTAACCAATTGAAGCCGTTACTGACACTATCAAAGATAAGAGTATAAATTTAGGTGCTTTTCTTATACTTTCTAAAAGCAAATCTTTAATTGCAGGTAGTTTTTTTGAATGAACTTTTAAGGGAATAAGACTTGAGAAGGTTGTGAATATAATGCCTATTGCCACTGACATTAAACCCCCAACTAAACTGAATATAGTCATAGCAGTAGTATTAATTTGCACTGGCGGTGTTAAGGGATCTTGTGGTGGAGGGAAGTCTTCGAAAACTGGAGGTGTAGATGGGTTCGATGGAACTTGATTCTCTATGATAATATCTTTGTTTTTAGAGGGATTGTTGTTGTAGAATTCCCCATAAGTGCTATAGAAAATTATCATGTTTAGTACAACAAGAATAAGTCCAAGAGCTCCGGATATTAAAGAGAAGCTTAATACTGCTTTGTATGTAAAACCTAGAGAAGTATTCTCAAATAAATTTTTAAAAGCGCTTTTTATTGCCTTTTTGAGTGAGATTAATTTGTTTTTTTCCATAAACTAAGTGTATCCACTGCATAAACATTTTGTCAATTTTACTTGTGAATTGTCACAAGAAATGTAAAGTTAGAAGAAATTTTAGTTGTTGATGTGTATAGAGTCTTGAATAATTAGTTTATCTTCTTGAATTCAAGGGAAAATATCTTTCTTGGTTTGCCGAACTGAAGTTTTTTACTCCAACTGGTTTCAAAGCTACCCAAATCTTCTTTTTCTAACTTTTTGCTTTCCAGAAGTTCAAAACCAATATTTTCATACTTAGGGATGAGTTCTTCATGAATATATTTCTTATTTAATTTTTCCAGATTTAACCTATCTGTTTCTGAGGGCTCGGCTTTTCTATCGTAACCAAAGATTATTTTTAATTCTCCCCTTGTTTTAATTAATTCTTTTATATTCAGAATAACTTTTTGTTCAAAATTTGCCACGTATCCCAACAGACTTCCCCAAGGTAAAATTATGTTCAGAGTGTCAGCAGAGTTTTTAAGTTCCTCTGAAAGCATCTCAGCACTGGTCAGAACAAATAATGCGTTTTTCAATCCTTTTCTGACTGCTTTCTTAGAATATCTTCTCAGCAGTTTTTCAACCGGATCAATTCCAATGTAGAGCGTTTCGGGACTTCTTAGAGCGTTCTTATATACATATCTTCCGTTTCCCGTACCTAAATCAATTTCCGCTTCTTCAAATTTATCTTTTATTTGTTGAAATTCCTTTTCGGATATTTCTTTTAGCTTATTTCCGACTACTATTTTCATAATTGATTGCTAGTCACGATCGTACAGAGGCTTTTCACCTTTGTCAAAGTGCAGGCGCTCGGGGAGCCTGCGAGGGATTAGACTTGATCTATAATTTACACATGAAGAGAATTTTACCTATTTGGCAGCCTGTGGGTTATTCAACTCATATAATTGCCAAAAAAGTTTCGGATAGATATAAAGTTAAGACTTCTCATACCGGCACCCTAGATCCAATGGCTAAAGGAGTTATAATAATTTTGTTAGGAGATGAGAGGTTAAAGAAGAAGGAATATGCAAAATGGTTGAAAGAGTATTCCTTTGATATAGCTTTTGGTATTTCTACAGATACTTATGATGGACTTGGTTTAATTAAAGATGTTGTATTTTTACCTTCCGAACTCTCTTTGAAGCAGTTCAAGCTTTCGTTAAGTGAAGTTCTTTCTGATTTTAAGGGAGATTATTCTCAGGAAGTTCCGCCTTTCAGCGCAATAAAAGTTAAAGGGAAACCTATGCATTGGTATGCAAGGAGAAAGCGATTGGATGGCATAAAAATTCCAAGGAGGAAAGGGAAAATATATGATATTTATTTAGATGGAATTAAGGAAGTGTTGTTAAGGGATTTAGTGCACTCACAGGTTAGAAAAATTAAATCGGTTACTGGGGATTTGCGGCAGGAACTAGTCATTTCCGGGTGGCAAGAATTTCTGTTCGGTCAATCAAGAAGAGATTTAATTAAAGTGGCAAGAATTGGAGTCAAGATTTCCAAGGGTATGTATGTAAGATCTTTATCTCAAGATGTCTGCAGGGTTTTGGAGGTTCATGGATTCGTTAGTAATTTGGTTCGTTTGAAAAATGGGATATATGGCAGAAAAGAGAGCAAGTCTTTGTCTGAAATTTTTGGATCTGACTTCAAAGATGAGTATGATTTTGTTTCTAGAATGTAGTATCTATACTTTTGCTGAGGTGTTGACAGTGACCCTTTCAAATAATTTGCGAAAATTTCTCTCAGTTTATAGAATTCATAGGTTGTAATAAATTTAAAAAGTAAAGGAGTTTTATGTCGAAAAAGGATATGGTAAGAAAAAGGTTCAAAATTATAAATGAGCTCAAATCCGAGCTAGGAGGGCTTAAGGAGCATCGTAAGGTGATACTTGAGGAAGATGAAGAATATCAAGAGCTGAAGAAGAAAAATAAGTCGGTGAGGTCTGAGGCGAGAGCCAAGAAAAAAGGGATTTTAGAGACACCGGAGTATAAAGTGATTGATGATCAGATGAAAGAGCTTAGAGCAGAGATCAGGGATTTGAGAGAAGTCTTATCCCAGGAATTAGTAGAGTTATACAAAGAGGAAGGGATAACCGAGATCGAGGATTCTGAAGGTAAATTAAAGAAATTAAAATTCACCGTACGGTTGGTGAATGCTTGATCTGTTATAATCTTTCCATGAATAAACAAAAAGATAAAAAGGAAACCCAGGCACCTTCCAGGAAATTAATAAAAATTTTAGGAATTGCAGCCGTAGTTTTAATAATTTTAGGCGGACTTTCTGTTCTTGCTTATAATAATAAACATTATTTCATAGTAGCTAAGGTTAATGATGAATATATAACTCGTTTTGAATTAAACGAGGTTCTATATTCTAATTTTGCAGATACTGCATTGAACGAATTAGTTACTAAGAAGCTGATTTCTCAGGAATTAGCTAAGGAAGGAATAACTGTAGCACCTTCTCAAATTGAAGCAAAAATAGACGATATTTCCTCGCAGATACAGGCTCAACAAGGAATGGAGCTGGAGGAATATTTAGAGACGCAGAATGTTTCAGAGGAAGAATTTAGAGACAGTATTAAAATTCAAGCAGGTATAGAACAATACTTTGCAGACGAGGTAGATATTACGGAAGAAGAAATAGATGAGTTTATAGAAACTTATGGGGATGAAATGCCCGGAGAAAGTGAAGAGGAGAAAAGAGCTGAGGCAGTTGATATTCTTATTAATCAGGAAATAAGCTCCCTTTTTCAGGAGTGGCTTCAAGAAATAAGAGCTGAGGCAGATATA
>CAZWYL010000001.1:6706-29241 GCA_964638225.1 uncultured Candidatus Saccharibacteria bacterium | reverse complement strand
AATAAGCTCCCTTTTTCAGGAGTGGCTTCAAGAAATAAGAGCTGAGGCAGATATAAAAGAGTATATTGAATAAGCTAAAAATTCCATAGGAAAAATTATCTTTCTGCCCAAGTCTATTGTCCAGAAAATAGAAGTCAGGTATGGTAAAAAAGAGAAATTCATTAACTAACCTTTCGAAGAGAAAAAGGATTTAAGGTCTGAAGAAGTTTATGCGGAAACTTTTTTGCAAATCCAAAATTTATTTTTAACTTGCCTGCACGCAAGGAATTTTTAAAGTCATCTAGATACACATCTGGAAAAATATAGTCGTCTCCATGGTCGCCCAACAATGGTAGGATTAAATAAGGCTGTTTTTTAAAAATGTTTAAAGGAGTTAGCTATTTATGAAATTTATTGATTCACATTGTCATCTACCTTCTTCACGGAAACAAGAGAAATTGGAAGGAATTTTGGAAAGAGCAAAATCGGAAGGAGTTGTAAAATTTGTAAATATTGGGACCTCTATAAAGGAAAATGAAAAAGTTTTACAGACAGCGAGATTATATGAAGAGATTTTCCCAACAGCCGCTATTTATCCTCATAAGGACTTAGATAAGGATTTTTCTGAAATAAAGAATTATATGGAGTCTTTTGTTGAAGATAATTTTAATTTATTAGTAGGTATAGGTGAAGCAGGTATTGATATTACTGATTGGCGGAGGGGTCGCTCGGTTGAACAGCAGTACGACTTATTCAGATTTCAAGCCCGTCTAGCAAAGAAATTTAAGCTTCCTTTGATTATTCATAATCGAAATGGTGATAATGAGGTTTTGAAAGTTTTAACAGAGATCAGACCTCCTAAAGGTATTATTCATTGTTTTTCGTCGGAATGGGATTTTGCTGAGAAGGTTCTGGATTTGGGTTTTTGCATATCTTTTTCGGGATTCATAACCTATAAATCCAGAAAAGGGCTACTAGAAACCGTCAAGAAAGTGCCGAAAGACAGATTTTTAATAGAAACGGACTCTCCCTATTTACTCCCAGAAGGTTGTTCTGGAGAGCGAAATGAACCTAAATGTGTTAAAATCGTTGCGCAGAAGGTTGCTGACACAAAAGGAATTACTTTAGAGGAAGTTGCTGATCTTTCCCTTTCCACTGCTGAGAAATTGTTTGAATTTTAAGCCTGCCCAAGATTTTATATGAAAAAATTTGTAGAGAAATACGATAAAAAAATACATCGAGTTTTAGAGATGGTCCCCGGTTTTCTAACCTGGAGTGTTCTACTTTCTCCCGTATGGCTGGGTGTTTTATTTCCCCAGCTTATTGTTTATATCTTGATTGCTTTGACAGTATATTGGTCCTATATGGCTACTCGCCACTCTTATGGGATGATCAAAGGTTATAGGGCACACAAAAAAGAAATGGCAGAGAATTGGTTGGAAAAGTGCAGAAATTTGGATTTTACCAACCTACCCGAACAGTCAACTATCCCCGATAATTTAAATGATGTAAAACACTTCGTTTTAATTCCGGCGGTCAACGAGCCCTACGAGGTTTTAAAACCTGCTTTTGAGAGTTATTACGATCAGACTTTTCCTCAAAGACAGATAGTTCTTGTCTATACTATAGAGGAGAAGTATTCTGAGGAGACAATAAATACTTTAAGGAAGATTTTTTCCGGGCGTGAAGAAAAATTTGCAGATGTATTGATATATGTGCATCCGGCGGGTATATCTGGTGAAGCTATTGGCGCTGGTGCCGCTAACAGAACTTGGGGTGCCAGTCATGCTGTTGAATATCTTACTGAAAAAGGAGAGAACTTACGTAATTACATATTTAGTACTTTTGATGCAGATCATGTTTTAGACAAGAAGTTTTTATCAAGACTTACACATTTGTACCTAACATCAGATAAAAGAGATCATAAATTTTATCAGTCTGCAGTTGCCCTTTTTGATAACAATTATTGGGATGTACCTGTTTTTATGCGTATAGAAGCTACTTCGGTAGCCTTAGGAGGGCTTGCTGAATGGTCTATTAGAGGGAAGCTAAAGGATACTTTTGCAGCTTACTCCGCATCTTTGCAGACTTTATTAGATGCAAATTACTGGGATGTAAGTTTAGGCGTGGATGACCAAATTTTTTATTGGCGTGCCTTTTTCCAGCGGGATGGTGATTTTCGCGGCGTTCCCCACTATATCCCTTACTCTGCGGATGCTGTTAAAGGCCATGATTTTGTGGATTCTTGTAGAAGTTTATATAAACAGTTGGTTCGTTGGGGATGGGGCGTTATTGATTTCCCTCTGTCTGTAAAAGAATTTATGAAGAATGGAAAAGTTCCTCTACATTTGAAGGCTGCGTGGCTATTTCGACACCTGGAAAAAAGAGTTTTGCTTATAGATAGTGTATTTCTTATTACATTTGGTTTTGGTTTATTGACCTTTGCAAACCCCCAAGTAAAGCAAGCAACTTTTGCTTATAGTTTACCCAATATCATGAGCATGATTCTAACCGTTACTTTGATTTTCTTTTTACCCATATCGATTATTCGTTTTAAAATGGTTAAGCCTATGCCTGAAGACTGGCCTTTTTGGAGAAAGATGCTTTCCACGTTAGAATCCCCTTTGGTAATTGTTAATATGCTCTCATTTTCTTTTCTACCTCATATCGAGGCTCAGACTAGGATGTTGTTGGGTAAAAAAATGAAAGATTTATATCATACTCCTAAAGTTAGATGATAAAGATTAAAGATTTAAACAAATTTATAGACCGAATAAAAAGGGAGGATTTGAAACTTGGGAGTTTTCTTTTTGTGGGAAGTTTAATTTTGGTCTTTGTCCAATTGATTTATTTAAATTTCCGCTTTGACTTACTCCTAGAGCAGATTCCTCTTTTTTACTCCCGCCTATGGGGCGATTCTCAGATTGTGCCGAAAGAAAACATTTTTATAATCCCGGCTATTTCTTTATTTATTTCCTTTTTTGGTCTTTTATTTTTTTATTATTTAAGTATTAAGTTTTATCGCTTTGGTACTAAGTTGATAACTTTTGTTGTACTCAGCTGCAATGTATTTTTAACCTATTCTTTGTTTAGAATCACAAATATAAGCTTGAAAGTTACGGAACCATTAATCCCAGGAGTTTATATTCAGCTTATTTTGCTTTTTACTTTATCCTTGATAATTTGTTTAATATTTGCCCCATGGTATACGAAATTAATGGGGTCTCTAGGGATAGTTACTGATCCAGATAAACATGACCATCCAGCCATGATTTTAGAACACGTGTCAGCACGGGGAGGGGGATTATTTTTTACAGCTTTATTAATTCTTTTATCGTTACTTCTAGTTCCATTGACTACGAAGATCATTGGTGTTTTATTTATTACTTTTGTGCTGGCTGTTTTAGGTTTTCTTGACGACTATCAGAATACACACCCAGATTCAAAGTTGTGTTTTTTAGAAAATCCTATGTTAAGGCTGGGCTTGTTAATGTTTTTTGTAAGTTTGCTTTACTTCTTTGATGTAAAGATTTTCTTTCTGCCAAACCCTGTAGATGGGGTTTTTAGGTTGGATTTATTAAATTTTTCCATAGGCAGTATTTTTATTCAACCTATTGCTTGGTTTTTTACTACAATTTGGATAGTTTGGATCTTAAATTTACTGTCTTGGTCTAATGGTGTGGATGGACAGTACAGTGGGATTGTTGGTATTGCTTTAATTTTTCTCGCTTTATTGGGAATTCGTTATGAAAATATAACTTCCATACAGATGGGTTATTCTCATATGGCAATAATTGCGGCTGGTATAAGTTTTGGATTAGTTGGAGTGACTTGGTTTCCTTCAAAATTAATGTGGGGCTTTGGTGCAATTTCCGCAGGTGTTGTTGTAGCTGCAGTCTCTATTTTAACTCAGGCTAAAGTTATTACTTCAATCTTAATTTTACTGGTACCTTTCTTAGATGCCTTTGTTACCTTGATTAGAAGGATTATCCAGGGAAAGAATCCCTTTAAAGGAGATAGGGGTCACCTACATCATTTGCTGATCGATCAGGGTTTATCTGTACCACAGATAGCTCTATTTTACTGGTTTGTAACTTTGTTGTTTGGAGGTTTAAGCTTATTTTCTGCCGAAAGACCCTTTATTCAAAGTATCCTGATGGGAATAGGAATCGTTTTCTTTGCTATAGCCCTAGTGAACTTAAAATTACCAGAAAAGAAAGAGCCATTATCAGAAGCTGAGAAATGACCCCCCAAGGTAATGGGGCTTGAAATTGCAACTTGCTTTGTATACTAGCCAAAAATGTTATCGGTTTTGGCTCATTTTTCATATAGATGTAAGGCGCTTCCAAAGCATCTGGAAGTACAGAGGCTACACCGCATAAAAATACATTCACAGCTAATGGAGGAGATTTGATAACCCAAAGAACGTATAAAGTTAAAATCAATCCTAAAGCTATTCCTAGAGCTAAATCTGCCATTAATGCTAAAGGTCTCCATCCCACAATTCTTTCCTCTTTTTTTGTGCCGGAATAAAAATCCCAATGAGGCATAAGGTCTCCTGCAAAATGAGAAGCAATAGAAAGAGGTACGGCTATATATGGGTTTTGTATTGTTGTACCTATTGCTAGGCCCACAACTGTATGAGGTGTCAAAAGCATACAGAGATTATTCTAACATAGTGGGATTTAGTTCCAAGGCTTTATTTTTTATCTCTTCTCCTTTTTCATTTTCCCCTATTTGGATGTAGGTGTTTCCTAGATTGTACATTGCTTCAGCATAGAGGGGATCAATTTCGACTGCCTTTTTAAAGTTCTCTATTGATTTTTCCATATTTCCTTCTAAAGCGTAAACGTCTCCTAAATTATTGTATACTCTTGCACTGTTAGGGTTTGTTCTGGCTGTGGCTTCCCATAAGCTCTTTCTGTTTTGCCAATCCCTTCCTCTTTTAATATCTCTAAATATATAAATCCCAAGTATGAGCAGGGTCATATATATAGCGAGATTCTTTAATTTAGCTGTCTTTTCAAGTTTGACTATGATTGAGCTGAGGAAAATTGCAAAGAATATTACAGCAAAGTATAAGTACCGTTCCGCAATGAACCAAGAAACTTGTATCGGACTAAATGCAGGTAATAAGGAAATATAAATGGAAGTTAAGACTCCGGCTTTCTTGTATTTTCCGTGCACTATCCAAGTTACAAATAAAATTAATGAAATGATAAGAACCAGCTGGCCCCCAAGTAAAAAAGTATTAGAGACTCTTTCCCCTTCTGGATAGAGAGACAATTTCTTTGGGTAAAAAAGCAGTCTCGCCGCACTCATGGTGGTGTAGGTGACTCGATTTATATAGGACGGACTTGATTCTGGAGTTGTCGGAATTGAACTTCCCATAAAGTCTACACGATCTTGAATTCTTCCGAAAAAATATATCCCAACAAATAATATTGCTATACCAAAATAGAATGTTGGGTAAAACCTTCTTTTAATTTTGGTATCTAGGAAAAATAATTCGACAATAAGGATGAAGAAAGGCAGTGTCAGTGTCCAAGGATTTCTTGTTAGGAGTAGACCCAAAGCAGCGATAACAAGAGATATCCATAAATTTTTTCTTTTCTCTTCCTTTCTGAAATTAATATAGAAGAATGCGCAAGTGAGAATAATGGTTGTGTTAGAAAGGTAGTGTCTCGCCGAAACCCAGTTTAGAGGTTCTGTTACAAGGGGATGGGTGCAGAAAAGAGCTGCAGAAATATAAGCAACTTTCCGCTTTTTAAAAACTTTAAGTACAAAGAAGAAGACCAGTATGCAGTTCAGATTGTGCATAAAAATTGCTAACGCATGAAATGGGATAGGATTTATTCCAAACAGACTGTATGAGAGAGCATAGGTAAATTTTGTTGCTGTAAATTCCTTTATATTCATGATGTTTTTAAAGTCGTGATATTGGTCATTCTTTACGAAATGGTGTATGTCGTCTGAAACAAAATCATTATTTAAGGCTGTAAAGAAGACACCCCAGCATAACAAGCTTAAAAGCAGCAAAAAGGGTAAGTGTTGTTTAATTTCTGAGCCTATGTTTTTCCTGAGAAATTCCTTCATGTATTTCTATTTTACAATAGAGAGGTCGAGCTTTTGAGCTCAGTTGATTATGAGCTTGCCAATATTTTTGTTATAACTAATGCAGACAGTTAGCAGTTACCCAGTGTTTTGATTTTAAGTAGGATTCAGATAAAATGTACGAGATGATTCAAGATAATGTGTCAGAGGAAAAAGAAATAAACAGAAAGCAGGCGGCTAAAAAGGGAAATAAAAAGAGTTTTATTTTAGAATTAGTAGAGAGCTTCATTAGTTCGTTATTGGTTCTATTTCTTTTGTACAAGTTTGTGGCCATGCCTGAAGTAGTTCATGGTGCCAGTATGCATCCCACCTTTGTGTCTGGTGAGCGAATATTGATGGAGAGGGTTACAAAGTTGTTTAAACCTCTTGAGAGAGGAGAAGTAGTCATTCTACATCCACCGGGGAAGCCAAAGATTGACTATATAAAAAGAATTGTAGGTATTCCCGGGGACATAATAAAGATTCTGGACTGTGAAGTTTATATAAATAGGAACGGCAAGAAATTCATTTTAGAAGAGGATTATCTGGCTCCAAATACATGTACAGTAGAGGGGCCTCAGTTAAAAGAAGGGCGTTCTATTAGACTAAAAGAGGGT
Source organism: uncultured Candidatus Saccharibacteria bacterium (assembly GCA_964638225.1). GTDB lineage: Bacteria > Patescibacteriota > WWE3 > UBA101185 > UBA10185 > WJKK01. Next base: position 22,552 of record CAZWYL010000001.1, on the reverse strand, counting down.
GAATATGCTGTTATGGGTGATAATAGGGAGAATTCAGTTGATTCTCGGGTTTTTGGAGTTGTAGAAGGAAAAAATATTTTAGGTCGGGTTGTTTTCCGCTTTTGGCCTTTCGAACGGCTTGGCTTTTTATAATGGTTATGCTAATATTCGTGTTGACACGTTGGGATAGGTGTGTTAAGTTGTCTCCTGTACAAAAAACCTTGTTTTGCTGAGAAAGTTTCGATTTAAATAACAATCTTAGAGTCTCTAAAAATTTAATGGAAGAATATAACTTTTCGAAAAAAGAAAACGTCCTGCCTTTACCTAATCTTTCTACGGTTCAGCTTGAATCTTACGAGTGGTTTTTAAAGGAAGGAATTCAAGAGGTATTGGATGAATTAGGAACCATTGAAGACACCTCCGGAAGAGGGTGGGTGCTGCAGATGTCAGATTCTGTAATGCACGATCCAAATATTACTATAGAGGAGGCTTTGAGGGTAGGTAGAACTTATGATGCCCCCTGGTATTTAACAGCTACCTTAAAGGACCCGGAAAGCGGCGAGGAAAAATCTCAAGAAATATATATGGGGGATGTGCCTCTTATGACAGATAGAGGTACTTTTATAATTAACGGGGTGGAAAGAGTAATAGTAAATCAGCTCATCCGTTCGGAAGGTGTACTTTTTACTGGGGAAGCTTCTTCTGTTACCGGTCAGCTGTTGGGGGGTGCTAAAATACTTCCGCAGCATGGAGCTTGGTTAGAATTTACTACTTCACGCAGAGGTTTAATAAGTGTTCGTATAGATAGAAGGAGAAAATTTTCGGTAACTACTTTACTTCGTGTTTTTGGTTTAGAAACAGATGATGAGATTTTGGATGCTTTTGCGGAAGTAGAAACAGACCCGGAAATGAACTATATAGAGAAATCTCTATCAAAAGATCCTTCCAGCTCTTATGATGAAGCCTGTTTAGAGATTTACAGAAAAGTCAGGCCGGGAGAGCCCCTTGTTTTGGAAAATGCAAAAGAATTAGTTGAGGAAACTTTCTTTAATCCTAAACGTTATAGCTTAGGAGAAGTTGGAAGATTTAAGCTTAATCAAACTTTAGATTTAAATGTGCCCAACACTTTACAGGGAAGGGTGCTTCAATTGGAAGATCTTGTACGTATACTTTTTCGGGTTATTCAGTTAAATAACGGCATTGGTGAAGTTACTGATGTTGATAATCTAGGTAATCGTCGGGTTCGCCGTGTGGGAGAACTTTTACAGAATAGGGTTAGAGTTGGATTTTTAAGACTAGCAAGGAATGTTCGAGGAAGAATGACACTTCAGCCCAGAGATGAGCTACCCAATCCCTCACGTTTAATTTCGCCCAGAGCTGTAACTGCAAATGTCCAGAGCTTTTTCGCCACGGGGAGACTTTCTCAGTTTCAGGATCAACAAAATCCACTAACCTCTTTAGCCCATATTCGCAGGCTTTCGGTTTTAGGCCCCGGAGGTTTAACTAAAGAACGTGCAAGTATGGCTGTTCGGGACGTACATTACTCCTCTTTTGGAAGAATATGTCCTGTAAGAACTCCGGAGGGCCCTAATATTGGTTTAATAAACTATCTGGCTATGTATGCAAGGGTGAATGAATATGGATTTGTTGAAACTCCTTATATTAGATTGGAAAAAGATAAGAAAGGGGTTCGAGTAACCAATGAAGTGGAATACCTGGCAGCTTATGATGAGGAGGAGAAAAATATTACCGACGCATCTGTTAGTATTGACGACAAAGGTTACATAACTGATGATCAGGTTCCTTTGAGGCTGCACGGGGAATTTTTTCTGGGCAATACTTCAAATGCAGAATACATGGAGGTTATTCCAAAGCAGATTGTGGGAATTTCTGCAGGCTTAATTCCTTTCCTTTCTAATGATGATATTACAAGAGCATTGGTTGCTGCACAGCAATTATCTCAGGCAGTTCCTTTGATAGTTCCTCAGGCACCTATAGTAGGAACAGGTATAGAAAAACCAGTCGCAGATAATTCTGGTGCAGTTACAAAAGCCAAATCAAATGGAGAAATAGTTTACGCTGACTCTAATAAGGTAACAGTGAAATATAAGGGGGAGAAGGAAGAAGTTGTCTATCAGCCTAATAAATTTGTAAAATCTAATGTTTCTACGAACTATAATCAGAATGTTAAAGTAGCTTCTGGTCAAAAGATAAAAGAAGGAGACATTCTTTATGAAGGTCCTGCGTCGGATGGTGGGTACATATCTCTTGGTGCAAACGTAAAAGTTGCTTATATGATTTGGGAAGGTTATGAGTTTGAGGATGGTATTGTTGTTTCTGATCGTCTTGTTAGGGATGATACTTTAACTTCTATTCACATTAATGATTATGATATTTCTGTTGTTGAAACCAAACTTGGATCCGAGGAGCTAACCGCTGATATACCTAATGTCTCAGAACATGCTCTAAGGAATTTAGATGAGGATGGGATTGTTACGACAGGCTCTGAAGTTCATTCCGGAGATATTTTAGTAGGTAAGGTTGCCCCAAAAGGTGAAGTTGACTTGTCTGCGGAGGAAAGACTGCTTCGCGCTATTTTTGGAGAACAAGCTAAGGAAGTTAGAGATACATCTTTAAGGATGCCCCACGGAACTCATGGTGTGGTAATTGGTGTCAAACGTGTTACTAGAGAAGAAAATGATCAACTTACTGTAGGTGTTTTGGAAGAAATTACTGTATATGTTGCAGAGAGAAGAAAAATTAGTGTAGGTGATAAGTTAGCAGGGAGACATGGTAACAAAGGTGTTATCTCCGCTATTGTTCCAGAAGTTGATATGCCTCATCTAGAAGATGGAACTCCTGTTGATGTAGTTTTCTCTTCTGAGGCTGTGCTAAAGAGAATGAATATGGGTCAGATTTTGGAAGCTCCTTTAGGGTTGGCAGGTAGAAAACTTGGAAGAAGATATTTAGTACCGCCTTTGGAAATAGTACCGGAGGCAGAGATCGTGAAACAGCTAGAGGAAGCAGGTCTTCCAGCTACTGGTAAATTTAAGTTAGTTGACGGTCGAACAGGGGAGTATTTTAAACATAAGGTAGTTGTAGGGGAGACCTACGTTTTGAAATTAGTTCATATGAGCGAGGAAAAAATGCACGCTCGTTCCACAGGTCCTTACTCCTTAGTTACGCAACAGCCTTTGGGAGGGAAATCCCAATTTGGCGGTCAGCGACTGGGAGAGATGGAGGTTTGGGCTTTGGAAGCTTATGGTGCCGCACATACGTTGAAGGAAATGCTTACCATAAAATCAGACGATCTTATCGGAAGAACTAAAGCCTATAGTTCCATTATTAAAGGTACTCCAATTGTTGAGTCTACAGTTCCCGAAACATTTAAGTTAATGGTAAGGCAATTAAACGGTTTAGGTTTAGGTTTAGAACCCATCACTTATGAAAGAGAGGGAATCTCTGAGGAAGAGGGAGAATTGGTTTTCACAGAGACCGTTGATGAGGCGGAGGCTGCTAAGGAGTTTTTCAAAACGGAAGATACAGAAGAAGAAAATTCAGAAAAGGAGGAAAATTAATATGAAACATCTAAGTGCTTTGAGAGATTTTGATGCCTTAAAAATATATTTGGCATCTAGTGAAGAAATACTTTCGTGGTCATACGGCGAGGTTACCAAGCCTGAAACTATAAACTATAGAACTTTTAAAACAGTTCGAGGTGGATTATTTGATGAAAAGATATTTGGACCCACAACAAATTTTGAGTGCTACTGCGGGAAGTACAAAGGAATTCGCTACAAAGGGGTTATTTGTGATAAATGTGGAGTAGAAGTTGCACATTCCCGTATTAGAAGAGAACGTATGGGTCATATAAATTTGGCCGCACCGGTAGTACACGTTTGGTTTTTCAGGGGTATCCCATCTAAATTAGCATATCTAATGGATGTTTCTCCCAGGAAAATCTCTTCGGTGATTTATTTTTCTTCCTTTATTGCAGTTTCTATTGATTCTGAAATGAGAGCAAAAGCCATTTCAATGGTGGAGAATGATTTACAGGAAGCAGAAAAAAACCACCAAGAAGCTTTAGAAAGAAAAATTGAGGAAATTAAGAAGGAATTTAAAGAAAAAGCAAAAGCTTTCAAAGGCGACGAAATAAAAGAAAAAGAACATGAACTTAAACTTAAGCAGCGAATACAGTCACTAAGAAATAAGAGCTTAAAAGAATGGCAGGAGCAAGAACAGATTTTCAAACTTATTCGAAAGAAAATAGAAGACATTGAAAAGTTCTCTATAGTGGGTGATACAGAATATATGCAGATGAAACGTTATATTGATAACTTTGCTGATATGCAAATAGGCGCGGAGGCTATTGAGGCAATACTTGAGGATATGGATCTTGACGAAATAGCTCTTGAACTTACTGAGAAATTAGATTCAACAAAGAGTAAGACTAAGACCAAAAAATTAGCACGAAGATTGAATGTAGTTGAACAGTTTAGAAGTTCAGATATATCACCTACAAATATGGTAATGGAAGTTCTTCCGGTTATACCGGCAGATTTAAGACCATTAGTGCAGCTAGAAGGCGGAAGATTTGCTTCATCTGACCTGAATGACCTTTACCGCGCCGTCATAAACAGGAACAACCGTTTAAAGAAATTGATGGAAATTGGTGCTCCGGAAGTAATCCTAAGAAATGAGAAGAGAATGCTTCAGGAGTCGGTTGACGCATTTATTGACTCTTCTAAGCAAAGAAATAAGAGGCGTTCCAGAAGAGGCAGGAAAGAGCTCCGCTCTTTGGCCGATATGGTAAAGGGTAAGCAAGGGACTTTTAGATTAAACTTACTTGGTAAAAGAGTAGATTATTCTGGACGCGGTGTCATAGTTAATGGTCCTAAATTGAACTTAAATGAGTGCGGAATTCCTAAAGAGATGGCATTGGAGTTATTTAAGCCTTTTGTTTTAAGAGGATTGATGGATAAAGAGTTTGCTCCTAACATCAAGAGTGCCCGTAGGGTTTTAAGCGCAAGAGGACCGGAAGTTTGGGAAACTTTAGAGGAAGTGGTTGAAGGACACCCAGTACTGTTAAACCGAGCCCCTACTTTGTGGCGTTTAGGTATACAAGCCTTCTACCCCAAATTGGTAGAAGGAGATGCAATCAGACTTCATCTTTGTGTTTGTTCAGGTTATAATGCTGACTTTGATGGCGATCAAATGGCAGTACATCTCCCCTTGGCTGAAAAAGCGGTGGAAGAGGCAAAAGATTTAATGCTTTCAACTCAGAATCTACTAAACCCTTCTAACAGCTCTCCTATATCAGTTCCAAATAAGACCCTTTTATTTGGTATTTATTACATGACATCCATGGATCCTAAATTAGATCCTGTGGAGAAAGTTTTTGCCAATAAAGCAGAACTTATATATAACAAAGAAATTTTGGAAACAGTGGAACTTCGTCAGTTGATAAAAGTTCTTATGGATGGTGAGATAGTAGAGACTACATTGGGCAGAATTATTTTTAATGAGATAGTTCCTGAAAGCTTCGGTTTCATAAACAAGGATATGCCAAAGAAAGAGGTTCACGAACTTCTTACAAAGGCCTTCAGAGAAGAGTCTCTTGATGTTGTAATTAAACTTATAGATAATATTAAGGATCTGGGTCTAGAGTATGGAACCAACTCTGGGCATTCTGTTTCTTTAAGTGATATAGATATTCCTGAAGAACGAGACGAGCTTATTGAAAAGGGTAAAGAAGCTGTTGCTAAAATTGATAAGAATTTTAAACGCGGTTTGATAACCAGAAAAGAGGCCCAAAGATTAACAGAGGATACATGGATTGAAGTGACTTCTGATGTTGACTCCGCTGTTTGGGATAATCTTCCTGAAGACAATCCCGTAAAGGTTTTGGTCAAGTCTGGTTCTACACGTGCCTCAAGAGACCAAGTTAAACAGATAGCTGGTATGCGTGGATTAATGACTGATCCGACCGGAAAGATAGTTCCAATGCCTATTTTAGGTAACTACAAAAATGGTCTGTCTGGTCTTGAATATTTTGTTGGGGCTCGAGGAGCCCGTAAAGGGTTGGTAGACAAGGGTTTGAAAACCGCTGATGCAGGTTATTTGACACGCCGCTTGGTAGATGTGTCTCAGGACGCGATTATTAGAGAGGAAGATTGTGGAACTGACAAGAGCAGGAAAGTAAAGGTTGGAGAAAAAACTGTACTTCAGACCTTTGCTGAGAGGTTTTCTGGTCGATATCTTGCAGAAGATGTCAAAAAAGCCAAGAGAGTTTTGTTTGAAAAAGGAACTTTGTTGAATCAAGAAATATTAGAAGAGATTGAGGATTCGGGAGTGGAAGAGATCTTCATTCGATCTCCAATGTCCTGCGAGACTTCTCGAGGTATCTGTTCTGTCTGCTATGGATTGGATTTAATGTCACGAAAGCCTGTGAGAGTAGGTGCTCCTGTGGGAGTTCAAGCTGCCCAGTCTATTGGTGAGCCCGGAACTCAGCTTACTATGAGAACTTTCCACACAGGAGGTATTGCAGGAAAGGATATTACTCAAGGTTTGCCGCGAGTGGAAGAGATTGTGGAAACACGTTCTCCAAAGACGTTATCTATAATGAGTGAAGTTACTGGTACAGTAAAAATTGAAGAGACAGGTGAGGAAAGAAAAATCTTGGTAGTTCCCACCGATGGTGATAAAGAAGATACCGTGGAGTATATGGTAGATCCAGTGTCGGAAATAACTGTAGAGGATGGTCAGCTAGTTTCCAAGGGAGATAAACTTACGGTAGGCCACCTGGATTTAGAAAAGCTAATGGAGACAGTAGGAGTTCAAGATACTCAAAGCTATATAGTTAACCAGATTCAAAAAGTTTATGCTTCTCAGGGAGTTTCTCTTAATGACAAACACATAGAAGTAATTGTAAGTAAGATGTTTAATAATATTGAAATTCTTGATAGAGGAGACACTGATTTAATGCAAGGTGAAACAGTGACTATTGATACATTCAAGGAAAAAAACGCAGAAATAACCGCCGAGGGAGGAGATCCTGCGAAAGGAGAGCAAGTTCTTTTGGGAATAACTAAGGCAGCTCTTAATACAGACAGTTTTCTTTCTGCTGCATCCTTCATATACACGAGCAGGGTGTTGACGGACGCAGCTTGTTCTGGTAAGGTCGATAGGCTCTTAGGTTTGAAGGAGAACGTAATTATTGGTAATCTAATTCCAACAGGTGAAAGAGCAAGATTGGAGTAAATTTTATGCCAACAGTAAATCAATTAATAAGAAAAGGAAGAAAAAGTAAAAAGAAAAAGGTTAGTACACCAGCACTGAAGAGTGTTTATAATTCGCTGGATCGAGTTACAAAACCCGTAAATTCACCTTTTAAGAAAGGAGTTTGTTTACAGGTTAAGACTATGACTCCAAAGAAGCCTAACTCTGCATTAAGAAAAGTAGCTCGAGTTAGATTGTCTAATGGCGATGAAGTTACGGCTTACATCCCCGGAGAAGGACACAATTTACAGGAACACTCTGTTGTTTTGGTGCGAGGAGGACGTGTTAAAGACTTGCCCGGAATTAAATATACTCTGGTGCGAGGTGTGTATGATTTAGCAGGGGTTTCAGATCGTAAATCCTCACGTTCTTTGTATGGGACAAAAAAGCCGAGGGAGGAATAATATATGAGAGGTAAGCAAGCTACAAGAAGAGAGACCAAACCTGATCCCGTCTATCATTCAACTACTGTAACCCGTCTGATTAATAAGGTTATGCTTCATGGTAAGAAGACTCTTGCCAGGAAGATAGTGTATGATGCAATTTCTCGTTTAGCCGAAGATGAAAAAGAGGCAGAGAAGGTTTTTAAAAAGGCAATAGAGAACGTTATGCCCGCAAAAGAAATTCGATCAAGGAGAGTTGGCGGAGCTACCTATCAAGTACCACTTCCAGTTAAGCATTGGCGTTCAGAAGCTTTAGCTATCCGTTGGATTGTCGAGGCAACTAGGGCAAAGAGTGGTAAACCCATGACTGATTTCTTATATGAAGAATTGAAAGCTGCAAGCAAGGGCGAGGGCGCTGCTGTATCGAAAAGAGATGAAGTACATAGGATGGCAGAGGCAAATAGGGCATTTGCACATTTCGCTAGATAAGGTAAAATACTTCCCATGGCAAAAACTGAAAATAAAAAATATCCTTTGGATAAGATACGAAACATTGGAATAATAGCTCATATAGACGCCGGTAAGACCACAACTACAGAAAGAGTTCTTTATTACACGGGTAAATCCCACAAAATAGGGGAGGTTCATGAAGGGGAGGCGCAGATGGATTGGATGGAGCAAGAAAGAGAGCGTGGAATAACAATTCAATCTGCTGCAACTACTTGTTTTTGGAAAAATCATAGAATAAATATTATTGATACCCCTGGCCATGTTGACTTTACAGCCGAGGTTGAAAGATCTTTGCGCGTATTAGATGGCGGTGTTGTTCTATTTGACGGTTCTGCAGGCGTGGAGCCCCAGAGTGAGACAGTTTGGCGCCAAGCTGAAAAGTATAATGTTCCCTTGATTTGCTTTGTAAATAAATTAGACAAGATAGGCGGGGATTTTATTATGTCGTTGAATTCTATTAGAGAGCGCCTGTCCCCGGACGCTTGTGCTGTTCAGCTTCCCATTGGTATAGAAGATAATTTTAGAGCTGTAGTTGATCTGATTGAGCGTAAAGCTTATAAATTCACAGGAAAATTAGGTGTGGAAGTTGAGGAAACTGAAATTCCTGAAAATATGCTGGAGGATGTAGAGAAATATCGAGCGGAATTGGTAGAGAAGCTTGCTGAGTCCAGCGATGTTTTAATTGAGAAATTTTTAAATGGCGAGGAGATTCCAGAGAAAGAACTCAAGGCTGCCTTGAGAAAAATGACCATTAATACGCAGATCTATCCTGTTTTTGCAGGCGCTTCTTTAGCAAATGTTGGTGTTCAAAGGCTGTTGGACGGTGTTGTAGAGTATCTGCCTTCACCTAAGGATGTAGGAGAAATTGTTGCATATAAAGTTGATACAAAGGAGCAAATTACCCTTAACCCCGAAGAAGAAGGGCCTTTTGTTGCTTTAGCTTTTAAACTTCAAACTGATCCTTATGTTGGCAAATTGACTTATTTTAGAGTTTATTCAGGTTCTGCGACAGCAGGATCTTATATTTTAAATTCCACTCAGGATAAGAAGGAGAGATTAGGGAGAATCATTCTGATGCACGCAAACAAGAGAGAAGAAATTGAGGAAATTCATGCCGGGGAAATTGGTGCGGCTGTTGGTCTGGAAGTTCAAACGGGGGACACCCTATGTGATTCAGAAAAACCAATTCTTTTAGAATCCATTACTTTTGCTGAACCGGTTATTGGGTTAGTTATAGAACCTAAAACTCGTGATGACAGAGACAAATTGGGTAGGGCAATTAAGAAGTTTTTAGATGAAGATCCCACTTTAAAGATAAAGACAAATCCAGAGACTTCCCAAACCGTGCTTTATGGAATGGGCGAGCTGCATCTTGAAATTATCGTGGATCGTATGAAAAGGGAATTTGGTGTAGAAGTTGTTACTGGCAAGCCTCAAGTTGCTTATCGTGAGAGTATTAAGAATAAAGTAGAGCACGAAAGCAAATACATCCGCCAATCAGGTGGAAGAGGTCAGTATGGCCATGTTGTGATAGAGATGGAGCCTTTAGAGCCGGGAGAGGGGTTTGAATTTGAAGATATGATCAAGGGAGGTGCAATACCTCAAGAGTTTATTCCGGGAGTTGAAAAAGGTGTAAAAGAGGCATCGGAGAGCGGTGTAGTAGCAGGATATCCTGTAGTAGATGTTAAAGTTAATTTGATAGATGGTTCTTTTCATGAAGTTGATTCCTCTGAATTGGCATTTAAGATAGCCGCTTCGGATGCTTTTAAGAAAGCTCAAAGAAAAGCTAATCCTTATCTTTTAGAGCCTATAATGGATGTAGAAGTCATTACACCTGATGAATTTATGGGTGATGTGATAGGGAATCTTTCAGGTAGTAGGGGTAAAATAGATGGTACGGAGAAAAGAGGGCAAGCCACGGTGGTTAAAGCTCAGGTACCATTGGCAGAAATGTTTGGTTATGCTACAGTATTACGAGGTATGACTCAGGGTCGAGCAAGTTTCACAATGGAACCCAGTCATTATGAGGAAGTTCCCTCTAATATAGCCTCGGAGATATCTGCTCGAGATGTTAAATAGTATTAAGTTGTGGTATTATCAAAACCACTGAAAGAATGTATAGGTTTTTATAGAACTCGTACAGTCCGGCGATAATTTGGGTTTTAGAAAATTTCGTCGTAGTTAATTAGAAAGTTATTTAGAAAGGTAATTATGCCAAAAGAATTTGAAAGAAATAAACCACATGTTAATGTGGGCACCATTGGCCACGTAGACCATGGTAAAACAACCTTGACTGCAGCTATGACACACGTTCTTGCTGACAGGTATCCCTCTGATATAAACAAGGCCCTCACTTACGATGATATCGAAACTTCGGAAGAGGAGAGAGAAAGAGGAATCACAGTAAATATTTCCCACGTTGAGTATGAAACGGAGAGCAGACATTATGCTCATATTGATGCTCCCGGACACGCTGACTATATTAAAAATATGATTACGGGTGCGGCACAGATGGACGGAGCTGTACTAGTGGTAGCGGCTTCTGATGGACCAATGCCTCAAACACGTGAGCATATCTTGTTAGCAAAACAAGTAAACGTCCCTTCAATGGTAGTTTTCCTGAATAAAACAGATATGGTGGACGATCCTGAGATTTTAGAGTTGGTAGAAATGGAAGTTAGAGAACTTCTCAACAAATATAAGTTTGATGGAGATAACATTCCTGTAATTAGAGGCTCTGCCATTAAAGCTCTAGAAGGGGAAGAAAAGGATGTAGAAGCAATTAATAAGCTAATTGATGCTATAGATGAACACATTCCAACACCCGAAAGAGATCTTGACAAGCCCTTTTTAATGCCTGTCGAGGACGTTTTTTCTATTTCCGGTAGAGGTACAGTAGCCACCGGAAGAATTGAGAGAGGAAAACTAAATCTTAACGATGAAGTTGAAATAGTAGGAATTAAAGATACTTCAACCAGTGTAGTAACAGGGATTGAGATGTTCAACAAACAAATGAAAGAAGCCCAAGCTGGTGATAACGTAGGTATTCTTCTTAGAGGAATAAACCGAGATGATATAGAGAGAGGTCAGGTTTTGGCAAAGCCAGGATCTGTAACTCCCCACACAGAGTTTGAAGCCGAAGTCTATATTCTATCTAAAGAAGAAGGAGGTAGACATAAGCCCTTCTTTGATGGTTATAAGCCTCAGTTTTATGTTAGAACAACTGACGTTACCGGTGAAATTACACTCAATGAAGGTGTAGAAATGGTTATGCCAGGAGATAATGTAAAGCTTGATGTTAAGTTAATCACTCCAGTAGCAATAGAAGAAGGACTTAGATTTGCTATCCGAGAAGGCGGTCATACCGTAGGTGCAGGAGTTGTTACTGAGATAAAGAAATAAATAGAATTTTCTTATTGGGGCCTTATAAGAGGCCCCAATGAGGTTCGAGATGAAGTTATGGCGAAGGATAAGAAAGACAAAAAAAACAAAAAAGAGGTTAGAATAAGGATTAAGCTTAAGGCCTACGATAGTCGGGTTATGGATGCCAGTTGCGATAAGATTGTGGAAACGGCGGTTCGTACTGGTGCTGAAGTAGCTGGTCCCATTCCCTTACCTACAAAAAAGGAACTTTTCACCGTAATTAGAGGGCCACATATTGACAAACGTTCCCGAGAGCAATTTGAATTACGCACCCATAAAAGAATTATTGATGTTTTAAATCCAACAAGTTCTACCATCGATAGTCTTTCTCATTTAGACTTACCTTCTGGAGTAGGAATTTCTCTCCAACTTTAAAGATTTCAGCCAAAATTCACTTTTTTTAAAGAAACCCCTTGGAATTTGCCCGATTTACTGGTACAATGCTCTCCGATGCAGTCTATAGATACATAAGATTTAGCAGATCAAAAAGGATAGGCAAGTTTAATTTTTGAGCCTTCCGGCTCAAATTTTTTTGCTATGAATACAATGAAAATAGAAGGAAAAAAATTAAATATGAGTCAAGTTTTTAGAGAAGATGGTACTGTTGTACCTGTGACTCTAGTAGAAGTTGCCGATGAGAATTTAGAAAATGATCTAAAAGGAAAATCAGTAGTAGTTACGGGAACCTCTAAAGGAAAAGGTTTTACAGGAGTTATTAAGCGCTGGAAATTTAAGAGACAGCCTGAAACCCGAGGTGCTTCAGATAAAGTTCGTGTTGGAGGTGCTATAGGTGCTCAAACCCCGGGACGTGTTTTTAAAGGAAAACGAATGGCCGGAAGAAAGGGTGGGAAGCAGGTAACAATCAAGGGTTTGGAGATAGTTGATTTAAAGAAAGAGGATAAAGTTATTTTGGTTTCCGGGGCAATTCCCGGTGCTAGAAACTCACCCGTGACATTAAAAGTGGAGAAATAAATATGAAAGTAGATTCTTATACAAAAACAGGTACTAAAAAAGATAAAGTGGAGCTTTCCAAGAAAGTTTTTGGAATAGAACCAAATGAAGCTTTGCTAACTCAATATATACATATTTACAAAACAAATCAGAGACAAGGTACTTCTAAGGTTAAAACTCGTTCTGAGGTCAGCGGAGGAGGAAAAAAGCCCTGGCCGCAAAAAGGAACGGGGAGAGCAAGACATGGTTCTATTAGAAGTCCTATATGGAGAGGTGGGGGAGTTGTTCATGGACCCTTACCTAAAAGTTGGAAACTTAGGCTTCCAAAAAAGATGCGTTCTGTTGCTATTAAATCAGCATTAACTTACAAAGCGAAAGAAGATGCTATAAAGGTTATTGAGAAACCGGGTTTAAGAAAGCCCTCAGCTAAAAAAATGGCTGAGATTTTGGAAAAGCTGGATCTGCATGGTAAGGTTCTTTTTGTTCAGAAGGATAATAATTTAGTGTTAAGAAAGAGTTTTGCAAATTTACCTCAAGTGAAATGTGTTTTAGTGCAAAATTTAAATGCGTATGAAATCCTTTTGGCAGAGAATATAGTTTTTACCAAGGGATCTTTAAAGTATCTGGAGGATAAGTATGAGAATAAATAAGATTTTAATTGAACCAGTTGTTACTGAAAAAGCAATGGATCTGCACGGTAGAGAAGGCATGTATACTTTTAAAGTTGATCTTTGGGCTAGTAAAGAGCAAATTAAACACTCTTTAGAAGATACGTTTGGAGTTGAAGCATACGATATTAAAACATTGGTTATGCCGGGAAAGCGCAAAAGAATTGGCAAAACCGCTAAATTTGGCAGGACTCCCATGACTAAAAAAGTGATTTTTAAATTGAAAAAGGGTAAATTGGACTTTTACACAGGAAGTTAAAAGAAGTTAAAAATGATTAAGGAACATAAACCTACAACACCAGGACAAAGAGGTCGTCGCTCTTTAAAAAAAGATGTTGACAAGACCCGTCCTAATAAAAAACTCACCAAGCCCAAAAAGGGTGCTGTGGGGAGAAGTAAAGGTACAATAACCAGTAGACACAGACAAGGCGGATCAAAAAAGCACTATCGTATGATTGATTTTAGACGAGATAAGCTTGACATTCCTGCTAAAGTGGCAACAATAGAACATGATCCTAATAGGGGAGCAAATATAGCGTTGCTCCATTATGTAGATGGGGAAAAGAGATATATTTTGGCCCCAGAAGGTTTAGAAAGGGGAATGGAAGTTATTTCTTCTGAAACTGCAGAGGCAAATGTGGGAAATTGTATTCCGCTGAGAAATATTCCTCTTGGAATTGAGATACACAATATTGAGTTGAGTCCCGGAAGAGGGGGTCAAATGGTGCGAGGAGCTGGTACTTCAGCGATGCTTACAGCTAAGGAGGGGAAATATGCACATGTTAAACTACCTAGCACAGAAATAAAGAAGGTTTTGTTAGATTGTAAGGCGACGATTGGAAGTTTGAGTAATCCGGAAAAAAGAGTTGTCAATTTAGGTAAGGCCGGTAGAAAAAGACATTTGGGCAGACGTCCACACGTTCGTGGGGTTGCACATGCAAGTCCTCGAGAGCATCCGCATGGTGGTTCTTATAAGGATACGGGAGTTGGTATGCCTTCACCTAAAACTCCGTGGGGTAAAAAGACACGTGGTAAGAAAACCAGAAAGCGTACTCACACAGATAAATATATAGTTAAAGAGCGCAAGAGAGGCGATAAGAAAGGCAATAAGTAGGAGGAAATAATATGGCTAGATCATTAAAAAAAGGACCGTTTATAGACGAAAAATTACTAAAAAAAGTTAAAAAGGCCAAGAAAGAAAATAGTAGAGAGCCTATTAAGACTTGGTCTCGAAGATCTACTGTAATTCCCGATATGTTGGGTCTGACTTTAGCGGTACATAACGGAAGAAAACACATTGAAGTTTTTATAACAGAACCAATGGTGGGTCATAAGCTTGGGGAGTTTGCTCCAACACGCACATTTAGGGGACACTCATCCAAGAAACTAGTTGAGAAGAAGAAAGAGAAGGAAGGATCGTTCTATGAAGAAAAATAAACAAGATAAAAAAGCACAAGTATATGCAAAGAACAAATATGCGCGTACAACTGTTAAAAAAGCGCGTGTTATTGCTGATATGATTCGCGGAAAAGATTTAGAGGATGCAAAAGTTACTTTAGCTTTTCACCAATCTAAGGCCGCAGATCTGTTTTTAGAGACTTTAAAGTCTGCAGAGGCTAACGCACTACACAACAATAAGCTTAATCCCGCTAATCTTTATGTGGAAGACGCACAGGTGTCCCCGGGGCCCACAATGAAAAGGGCTCGTATTGTTGCCCGTTCAAGAGTTAATCCGATTTTAAAAAGAACAGCACATTTAGTAGTAGGTTTGTCGGAAAGGGAGAATAAGTAATGGGTCAGAAGATACATCCTTATGGTTTTAGAGTAGGAATATCCAAACCTTGGAGATCGAATTGGTTTTCCGAGAGGGATAGCTACGCTGATCATGCTTTAGAGGATCATAAGATTAGACAATTTCTTTCTGCGCGGCTTTCAACAGCAGGATTAAAGGAAATCATTATAGAGAGGGAAGTAAAGGAGATAGATATTACGCTTAAAGTTTCTCGCCCTGGCCTTGTAATAGGTAGAAAGGGTTCGGGAATTCAGCAGCTAGAGAAAGATTTAAGAGATTTAACGGATGCAAAAATTAAACTTACAGTTGAGGAGATTAAGACCCCAGAACTAGAGGCTAAATTGGTAGCTGAGTATTTAGACAGGCAGATTAAAAGAAGGATGCCCTATCGTAGAGTAATTAAGTCTGCTATACGTTCGGCTATGGATAAGGGCGCGAAAGGGATTAAGATTCGTATTTCTGGAGTTTTAAGCGGAGGTAATACAATTGCTCGTTCAGAAGTTTATTCTGAGGGTTCAATTCCTACTCAGACCTTGAGAGCGAATATTGATTATGCACAACACCACTGTAAAATGTTGTTTGGCACTATTGGGATTAAAGTTTGGATTTATAAAGGAGAAGAGGAGATTTAAAATTATGTTATTACCAAAAAGAGTTAAATATCGCTCAAAAATGAGAGGAAAAAATAAGGGGATTGCTCTTAGGGGTTCTATGGTTAATTTTGGTGACTTTGGTCTAAAGTCTTTGGAGTCCGGTTATTTGTCCTCACGTCAGATTGAGGCTGCTAGGAAGGCTATAACGCACCGCACTAAGAGAACCGGAAAGATTTGGATAAGAATTTTTCCCGATAAGCCCATTGCTA
>CAZWYL010000001.1:0-6606 GCA_964638225.1 uncultured Candidatus Saccharibacteria bacterium | reverse complement strand
ACTAAGAGAACCGGAAAGATTTGGATAAGAATTTTTCCCGATAAGCCCATTGCTAAAATGCCAAATGAAACTCGTATGGGAAAGGGAAAATCTCCTACAGACCACTATGCTGCGGTTGTTAAACCCGGAACAATTTTGTTTGAGATAGCGGGGGTTTCTGAAGATTTGGCAAAGCAGGCTTTAAGGAGAGCTTCAGATAAAATTTCAGTTAAAACCAAGATAGTTAGTTCTGATGTTTTCAAGGAGAAATAATATTATGCATGCCGATGGATTAAGAAAAAAGAGTATTAAACAATTACAAAAGCTTCTGGAAGATACCAAGAAGGAATTGGAAAAATATAAAATTGATTTAATTAAAGAAAAAGAAAATGATGTTCAAAAGATAAAGCTTTTGAAGAAAGACTGTGCTAGAATTCTCACTGTCATTAACGAGAAGAGAGGGGAAGAAAATGCCTAAAAAAGTATTAAAAGGTGAAGTAGTATCAGATAAAATGCAAAAGACAGTTGTGGTGGCTGTAGATATGATAAAAAAACATCCTGTCTACACTAAAACTATTACGAGAACCAGGAGATATAAGGCGCGAGATGAGATTGGTGTGAAAATCGACGATACGGTATTGATAGAAGAAACTAGACCCATTAGTAAGGAAGTTACTTGGTTGGTAAAGGAGATAGTTGAGGAGGATTAAGCATGATTCCTTTTGGGACAACGATAAAACCCGCAGATAATGTGGGGGCAAAGAAATTGGAAGTCATCGGTCTTCCCGGTTCTTCTAAAAGACAATCGGTAGGTTTAGGAGATGTAGTTACCTGTGCAGTTAAAGGAGCTTCTTCTACAGGTTTGGTTAAGGATCACTCCATTGTTAGAGCTGTGATAGTTAGGACCAAGAAGGAAAGTCGTCGAAAGGACGGTAGTTACATACGCTTTGGGGATAATGCAGCCATTGTAGTAGATGAAGCAGGTAATATGCTGGGAACTCGTGTCTTTGGTCCAGTTGCAAGAGAACTAAGAGAAAGAGGCTACACAAAGATTGTATCTTTAGCCAAGGAGGTTTGGTAATTTATGAAAATAAGAAGTGGAGACAAAGTAAAAGTAATATCGGGTAAGGATAAGGGTAAAATAGGAA
The DNA here is from genome assembly GCA_964638225.1 of uncultured Candidatus Saccharibacteria bacterium. Taxonomy (GTDB): domain Bacteria; phylum Patescibacteriota; class WWE3; order UBA101185; family UBA10185; genus WJKK01. The sequence continues at coordinate 5,479 of CAZWYL010000001.1, read as the reverse complement.
AGGTTTTGAAGGTTTTAAAACCACATAATACCTTGATAGTTGAAGAAGTGAATAAAGTGAGAAAACATGTTAAGCCCGGACAGGTTTCAGAAGAGGGGGGAATAATTGATATTGAGAAACCTATTGATGCATCTAATGTTATGTATTTTGATGACAGCATTGACAATGTTTCTAGAATTGGTTTTAAGTTTGAGAATGGAAAAAAGGTTCGTATTTCGAAAAAGAGTGGAAAAATTATAGATGAGGAGCAAAATTAAGATGGCTGAAAGATTAGAAAAGATATATAAAGAAAAAGTACAACCCGAGCTTGTTAAAGAACTGGATTTGGAGAATCCCATGGCTGCACCTAGGATTATCAAGATTTCAGTAAATGCAGGAATAGGAGAGTTTAGGGACAGCCGCGAAGCAGTGGAATCTTTTAAAAAAGAACTAACAGATTTACTTGGGCAAGTACCACAGTACAGTATCGCTAGAAAAGCTGTTTCAGGTTTTAAGGTGCAAAAGGGTGACATTGTTGGAATTTCTGCTACACTACGTGGGGAAAAGATGTGGGCTTTCATTGATAAACTTGTTAATATCGTTCTACCTCGAGTTAGAGACTTTAGAGGACTAAGTCGTGAAGCTTTTGATGAGGACGGGAATTATTCTATTGGTCTAAAGGATCATACGATATTTCCCGAAGTTAATCCTAATGAGGTTAAGGAGAGCAGAAATTTGCAAATTAATATAACTACTAGTGCAGGAAATAAGGAGCAAAGCGAGCTTCTTCTTAGGAAATTAGGCTTTCCTTTGAAAGAGAAAGAATAAATATGGCTAAAAAAGCTTTAATAGAAAAACATAAAAAAGATAAAAAATTTGATGTCAGAGAATATAACCGTTGTGAACTTTGCGGCAATCCTCGTGGTTACATGAGAAGGTTTAAAATCTGCAGGAAGTGTTTTAGGGAGCTTGCTCACAAAGGGGTTCTACCCGGAGTAAAGAAAGCAAGTTGGTAATAATATGGATAGAATAGCAAATTTATTAAGTACAATTAAAAATGCTTATTTGATAAATAAGCCTAGTGTTGAAACTCCTTATTCTAGGCAATTGGAAGAAATTGCGCTAGTACTTAAGAAACATGGATTTGTAGAAGATGTGAAAGTATTTAAATTTCCTAACAAGACGTATAAAGGGCTTCATATAGATCTCTCTTACGATGACAAGGAATTGCCCGTTCTAATGGATTTAAAGAGACTTTCAAAACCGGGCAGAAGAATTTATAAGAAGGCAGAAGAGCTTTTACCTGTTAGAGGCGGCTATGGTTTATTAGTTGTTTCAACCTCTCGAGGTGTTATGTCTGGCCAAGAGGCCCGAAAGAAGCGCTTAGGAGGGGAGTTAATTTGTAAGGTTTGGTAATATGTCAAGAATAGGAAAACAACCAATTGAATTACCCAAAGGTGTTGAAGTTCAGATCAAAGGATCCAACGTTACTGTTAAAGGCCCCAAGGGAACTTTGGATTTAGTGGTAAGAGAGGATATGAAATTAGAGCTAGAGGATAACATACTTATAGTAAAGCCAAAAAAAGACGCCACATCTGCATTTTGGGGTTTAACCAGAGCACTTTTAGCTAACGCTGCGCATGGTGTGGTAGAAGGTTATTCTAAAGAGCTCGAGTTAGTGGGAGTGGGTTATCGAGTTAAGAAAGAAGGGAAAGACCTTTCTCTAACTTTGGGTTTTTCCCACCCCGTAGAATTTAAGGCCCCTAAGGGAATAGAATTTGAAGTACCTGATAATAAGAATATAAAAGTTGTGGGCATTGATAAGCAGTTGGTAGGTTTGACAGCGGCACGTATAAGAAAGTTAAGAAAGCCCGAGCCCTATAAAGGGAAAGGTATTAAATATATTGATGAAGTCGTTAGAAGAAAGCCAGGTAAATCTTTAGTTGGAGCCGGCCCGGTATAAAAAATTTATGAGTAAAGTAAACATTAAGACAGCCGAAGAAAGACGCAAGACACGTTCTGGTGCAGATATTTTTGGTACGAAAGAAAAGCCCAGACTTTCCGTGTTTCGGTCTAATAAATATGTTTATGCCCAGCTAATAGATGACCTTAAAGGAAATACTTTAGTTACCGTTGATGATGTTTCTAAGAAGATTCATTCAGAAATGGATCAGAAAAGCAAAGCTGCACATGAACTAGGAAAGATTTTAGCAGAGCGAGCTTTAGATAGAGGTATTGAAGAAGTTATCTTTGATAAAGGCTCTTATAAATATCATGGTAGAGTAAGAAAGTTAGCAGAAGGTGCCCGAGAGGGAGGATTAAAATTTTAAAATGGCTAGAAGAGGTTATAAACAGGAAAAAGAGTATATAGAAAAGGTGGTAGATATTCGTCGTGTTTCAAAAAAGACTAAAGGAGGCGATCAAATGGCCTTCACTGCGCTTGTCGTTATAGGTAATAAGAAAGGAAAAATTGGAACCGGTCTCGCTAAATCAAAGGATGTAGTTGGTGCAATTAAAAAGTCAATTAAGAAGGCTCACTCCGATATCGGAGAAGTAAGAACCACAGACGATACTATTGCACACGAGGTCAAAGCTAAATATGGCGGCGCTAGTGTTCTTATCAAGCCCGCACCCGAAGGAACAGGTTTAATAGCAGGAGGAGCTGTAAGAACGGTTTTAGAGTTAGCGGGAGTTAAGAATGCTTCTGCCAAGATGCTGGGAAGCAATAACAAGATTTCAAATGTTAGATGTACTATAAAGGCACTGAAAAAGTTAAGAGAATAATAAAGATATGGATTTAAGTGAACTAAAAAAACAAAAAGGAACTAGAGAACCGGCAAAGAGGATTGGCCGGGGGCGCGGAAGTGGTAAGGGTATGCATACTGTAGGTAAAGGTAAAAAAGGGCAGCTATCCCGAAGTGGCGGCAGTGTTCCGATTGGTTTTGAAGGAGGACAAACACCTCTTTACAAAAGGCTTCCTCAAATTGGTGGTTTTAAAAATCCCCGTTCAAAAAAGATAGCCGCAGTTCCCTTAGAGATATTTAATTCTTTTAGGAAGGGTACTACTGTAACACCAAGAAAGCTTATAGAAGAAGGGATAATAAAATCAGTTCCTCGCCACGGGGTTAAAATTCTCGCAAATGGTGAATTAAAAAAGGAATTAAAATTCGAGAATTTCCTGATGTCTAAAGCCGCCAAATCTAAAATTGAAAAGTCCGGTTCCGAAATCTTAAATGCTTAAAGTTTTAAAGAATTTAGAAATAAGAAGGAAGTTTTTATTTACTCTATTTATTATTGCTATTTTCCGTTTATTAGCCCATATTCCGGTTCCTGGAGTTGATACAGCTACAATAAAGGCTTTTCTTGAACAAAGCCGTGTTTTAGGCATTCTTGACTTGTTTAGCGGCGGCGCCTTTCGTAATTTTTCAATCGTTACTTTAGGAGTGGGGCCTTACATTAATGCTTCAATTATTATTCAGCTTTTAACAATGATGATTCCTAGCTTTGAAGAGCTTTCCAAGGAGGGTGAATATGGTCGCGAGAAACTAAATATGTACACTAAGCTTTTGACTTTACCATTGGGATTTGTTCAAGCTTACGGAATGTATTTTTTGCTTAGTCGTCAGCAAGGTGTTTTAGCCTTTACTGATTTTTTCAGCATAGCTCTTTTCGTGGCTACTTTAATTGGCGGTACCATGCTTCTTACCTGGGTAGGAGATTTGGTTAGTGAATATGGCTTGGGCAATGGAGTTTCTGTCCTTATCTTTGTTGGAATAATTAGCAGGCTGCCCACAGGCGCTCTTCAATTTGTTTATGGTTTTTCACCGGATGAATCACTTACTTCACTGCTTTTTATAATTTTGTCTTTATTGGTCATTGTTGGTGTTGTAATGGTTAACGAAGGTACACGCAATATTCCTATAGAATATGGTAGACGTGGGAATCGCTCTACAAAAGTGACTAACTACCTTCCTGTGAAAATTAACCAAGCTGGAGTTATTCCTATAATTTTTGCAGTATCATTAGTTTCTGTTCCTTCGTTGATAAGCAGTCCTCTTCAGGCCTCGGGGAATGAATTTTTAGTTAAAATAGGCAACTTTTTATTTGCCAATTTCAATCAAAACGCTCTTCTTTATAATTTATTTTATTTTCTACTAGTTTTTAGTTTTACTTATTTCTATACTTCCGTTCAGTTTGACCCAGAGAAAATTTCAGAAGACATTAAAAAACGCGGCGGTTTTATTCCAGGAATCCGGCCAGGAAAGTCTACAGCTAGGTATTTAGGTGGGATTGTTTCGCGTTTAACTTTCTGGGGTGCTACTTTTTTAGGTTTGATTGCTGTATTACCTTTTATAATAGGTAGTGTGCTGAATTTAGAAGGTTTTTCGGTGGGTGGAACAGGTCTTTTAATTGTAGTATCTGTTGTTCTTGATACAGTGAGACAGATTGAGTCTTTACAAGTTAGTCAGGATTATAGCAGCTACTTGTGATTCGTTTATTTATGAAGATTTTTAGATTTGGGTTTAACTAGTGTTATTAGGAGCTGCAATATTTTATAAAGGTTTAGAGGAGGCTTAGATTTAATTATTAACTTGTTCTAGTGCTATAATAGATTCCGTTATGTTTGATAAAGTAAAAAAAATGAATGAGCTTCGTAAAGCTCAATCAAAAATCCAAAAACAATTAGAAGAAATTTATGTCTCTGAAGAGTCCAGAAATATTGGGGTTGTTATCAGAGGCGATAAGAGAATTGAGAAAATCCTTATTGATGGCGAAGAACAGAAAGATCTTCTTAAGCTTATAAATTCAGCAATGAAATCTGTTGATAAAGAAGTTCAGAAGAAGATGAGGGGCCAGTTGTCTGAACTTGGGTTAGATCTGTAGTCTATGAAAATATTTATAATGGGACCACAAGGTTCCGGTAAAGGCACTATAGGATCTATGTTAAGCGAGCGCTTGGGGCTCCCTTTTGTATCTTTAGGAGAAGTTTTTAGACAGGTTTCAAAAGATAACTCTTATTATGAAGCTATTCAGACAGCCATGAGTTCAGGTGAGCTGGTTCCTTTACATATAGCTGCATCTTTGATTAAAGATCGTCTCAGTAAACCCGACTGTCAGGAAGGGTTTATTTTGGATGGATGGTGCCGTCGTATGTTAGATGTCAATACTTTTGATCCCGAACCCGATGTGGTAATAGTTCTTGACATATCCAGAGAAACTTCCATAAAAAGAATAACCGGACGTAGAAAGTGTACTTCAGATGGGAAAACCTATAATATTTATACCCTGCCTAAAGAACAGTTGAAAGAGTGTGAGGGTGAATTAATTCAGCGGGAAGATGATACTGAAGAGGCAGTTACCAGAAGGCTTAACATTTACTACACGGAGACAAAAGAGGTAATTGATTTTTACAGAAAGAAAGGTTTAGTAAAGGTGATTGATGCAGAGGGGATGCCCGAAGAAGTTTTTCAAAATGCTTTGGAAGTCTTACCTTTAGATT